>JBBSJJ010000033.1:0-36081 GCA_038257335.1 Chitinophagales bacterium
TAGTGGCAAAAGAATAGTCAGCGGCAAAAATTATGAGTAAAAATTAAAAGTGGGAAACAACTCAAAAAATAATTCGTGTTAATTAGTTTTATTAGTGGCAAAAGAATAGTCAGCGGCAAAAATTATGAGTAAAAATTAAAAGTGGGAAACAACTCAAAAAATAATTCGTGTTAATTAGTTATATTACTGGCAAAAAATATTCAGCGGCAAAAATTTATGAGTAGAAATTATAAGTGGGGAATTACTCAAAAAATAATTCGTGTTAATTAGTTTTATTAGTGGCAAAAAAATATTCAGCGGCAAAAATTATGAGTAAAAATTAAAAGTGGGAAACAACTCAAAAAATAATTCGTGTTAATTAGTTTTATTAGTGGCAAAAAAATATTCAGCGGCAAATAAATTATGAGTAGAAATTAAAAGAGGGAAACAACTCAAAAAATAATTCGTGTTAATTAGTTTTATTAGTGGCAAAGGAAAATTCAGCGGAAAAAAATTATGAGTAGAAATTATATAAAAATAGGAATTGCGGGGCCGGTGGGCTCGGGCAAAACAGCGTTGATAGAACGCCTGACAAGGGCTATGAGCAAGGATTACAGCCTGGCAGTGATCACCAATGATATTTACACAAAGGAGGATGCTGCCTTTTTAACCAAAAACTCTTTGTTGCCCGCTGATAGAATTATTGGTGTAGAAACAGGTGGCTGCCCGCACACCGCAATCAGGGAAGATGCAAGTATGAATATGGAAGCGGTGGAAGAAATAGCTGCAAGGATACCCGATGTACAAATCATTTTTATTGAAAGTGGCGGAGATAATTTATCGGCCACTTTTAGCCCCGACCTGGCAGATATCAGCATTTTTGTAATTGACGTTTCCGGCGGAGATAAAATTCCACGCAAAGGTGGACCGGGCATAACAAGAAGTGATTTGCTGGTAATTAATAAAACAGACCTGGCAGTTTTGGTGAAAGCAGATTTGCAGGTAATGGAAAGCGATGCAAAAAAAATGCGAAACGGAAAACCATTTGTTTTTACCAATTTAATGAGCCTGCAGGGATTTGACAATGTAATAGGATGGATAAAAAAATATGCCTTGCTGGAAAACGTAGATGAACCAACCTTGCTTAGATGAAATCAACTGTGCACATACAGGTAGCTGCTGCAGCAAAAGGCTCTTATTTAAAGAAGGCCTATTTTGAAACGCCTTTTAAAGTGGCTAATATAACAGAAGATAAAAAAAAACATCCGCTGCACCTGATGCTCATGAGTTCATCGCCGGGCATACTGGACACCGATGATTATGAATTTAAAATTGACGTAGAGCAGCATGCAGCATTGCATTTGCACACACAAGCTTACCAGCGCATCTTTCACATGAAGCAACAGGCAACGCAACAGTTGCAGGTAAAGCTGGCAGATGGCGCTTCCTTTATTTACTTACCTCATCCTACCGTTCCACATGAGCAATCGTCTTTTACCTGTCGAAATTTTTTTTACCTGGGTAACGCCTGTCGGTTTGTTTACGGCGAAATACTTACCTGCGGCAGAAAACTAAATGGAGAACAATTCCTTTTCTCAAAATATCAAAGCATCAGCCATGTGTATTTAAATAATAAACTGCTGATTAAAGAAAATCTTTTGATGATGCCTGATTTAATCAATGTGCATGCAGTGGGCCAATTGGAAGGTTATACGCACCAGGCAAGTTTAATCTATTTGCAGGAAGCTGTGGATATGGAACATCTTCGTGTCCTGTTGTCGGAAATTTTAGTATCAGAAAAAAATATGGAGGCAGGCATTTCGGCCTTGCCCATCAATGGCATTATTATACGCCTGCTGGGTATAGGTGCCGAACAATTGTACAACTGCCTGTTACGGGTAAATGCCGTGTTGCCTGTAAAACCATCAAATAAATTACAACATGCAGGTTGAAATGCAGTTACTTCTTCTTACGGCTATTTCTATTGCCTTCCTGCACACGCTTACAGGACCAGATCATTACCTGCCATTTATTGCCTTATCCAAAGCAAAGGGTTGGAGCGTTGGCAAAACCATTGGGTGGACGGTTACCTGCGGGATGGGCCATGTGCTCAGTTCCGTTTTGCTGGGCCTGGGTGGTGCAGCCATCGGGTGGTCATTCTCAAAAATTTCCTGGCTTGAAAATGCAAGGGGCGGTTTTGCCGGGTGGCTAATGTTTGGCTTTGGCATGGGGTATACTTTATGGGGCTTCTATAGCTTGCATACTAACAGAACACACAAACATTTTGATCTGGAAAATGATGGCAGCTTATATGTCTACGATCACAGGCATGGCACAACAGCAACCCCGCAGGAACGTTATAAAGTAACACCCTGGGTAATGTTTCTCATTTTTGTTTTAGGCCCGTGCGAACCCATGATACCATTGCTCTATTTTCCGGCTGCACAAAATAGCTGGGCCGGTATGCTCCTGCTCATTGTTGTTTATACCGCCTGCACATTAATTACCATGCTTGCACTTGTACTGCTGGGTTATTATGGGTTAGCTTTTTCGGCTACGCAAAAACTAGAAAAGTATATGCATGTAATCGGTGGCGCTACCATTGCCATTTGTGGAGCAGGCATGTTGTGGATGGGTTGGTAATATTGGGGGCAGGAGCTTACTCTACATGAGTTGCTTTGCAGTTTTTCTAACCAGGAATAGTAGAATTAATACCTCACTTTATAATAATTGTTGAATCGATTACCATAAAGCCACCTGAAAGTTGTTGTTACAACTGCAAGGAAATATTGGCACTATTTTTCTTTCTGTACACGCATTAGTTACTATCACATTTAAACTATTGAAGGAAAGGATGTAACAAATATTTCTTCATGCTAAATCAACAACTAAAATGACTAAAAATTATTATTACCTGTTCTTACTGGCTGCATTGCCAGCACTGAGTAGTTGCGAAGCCATTGGAACCATTTTTAAGGCTGGTATGTGGTGGGCATTCATACTCATCGCTATTGTGATTGCCGTCATTCTCTGGATTGTTTCTAAAGTTAAAAAATAATTGCCCAGGTTTTTAACACACTTAACAACGCTTTTACAGGGGTGCGACTGGCACGCTTTTTTATAGTGTTTAACAAGTAAAAATAATAAAATGACCAACAGCGAGCATTTATCAGAAACATTAAATGACCTGGTAAGGATTAATAATGACAGGATTACTGGTTACGAAAAAGCCATCGAACAGGCTGAACCTAATGATGTAGACCTTAAAGTGATATTTGATAAAATGGCTTCTGAAAGTCGTGAATACATCAGGCAATTAGATGAGAAAGTGCTTTCTTTGGGGGGCAAGCCTTCCGGTGATTCCACCTTTGCAGGAAAAATTTACCGCACCTGGATGGATGTAAAAAATACTTTTACAGCTTCCGACCGCACTTCGATCCTGGCTTCGTGCGAATTTGGGGAAGATGCAGCTCAAAAAGCTTACAACGAAGCGTTGGAATCTGATTCCGAAATGGATGCAGATACCCGACAGCTGGTTTTGGAGCAAAAAAATAATTTGAAAACCTCACACGATATTATCAAACAATACAGCGATTTAAACAACGCTTCAGCATAGTAACACGTTTCAATTCATCCCGGAGACCGATCAAAGAATAACAGACCATAGTTATCAAATAATCAGGCCCGATGTTGCCGGTGATGTCTCTATAAATATGTTTTTTGGTTTTGAAGATTAGGGCACTACTCATTTGGAATAGTGCCCTTTTTTTATCCCATTTTTTGGAGAATAGACATTAAAACTTTTTCTTCTTTTGTAAGGTCGGTGTGGGTATCGTCTTCTTCTATTTGATCTAATTCCTGCAAGTATGTTGTGAGTTTATTTTCCTCATACAATTTTATAATACCCGGGTGCACATAATACTTTCGGCATACGGTTCGGGTATTTCCGAGTTTTTTGCTCACTTCATCCAGCACTTCATTCAAGCTGGTTTTAGTGGTCTCTTCCTGCCCGTCTACGTTCCTATTTTTAAAGGCGAGTAAAAAGTGGAGGCATCCTGCCCATGTTCTAAAGTCTTTTGCTGTAAATGTCTGATCCGTAATTTCCTGGAGGTAATTATTAACCATACCGCTGTCTATAGCTTTTCGCTCCCCGTGCTCATCGTAATATTGAAAGAGTTCCTTTCCTGCTATGTCACGGCATTGCTGCACAATGGCAGCCAGTTTCTTATTCGTTACTGTTATATCATGGTGGATGCTTGTTTTGCCCTTAAATGAAAAAGCGATGGTTGAACCTTTAATGCATACATGCTTATCGTGCAGGGTGGTAAGACCATGGGAGCCATTCATTTTCTCATAACTGCTGTTGCCAATGCGGATATATGTTCGCTGCATGAGGCTTATCACTGCAGCAAGCACTTTCTTTTCGTTCAACTGTTTTTGTGCAAGGTCCTTTTCTATTTTCAGTCTTAGCTGGGGTAGGGCTTTTCCAAACTCAATCATCTTGTGAAATTTGGTTTCATTCCTTAGCACCGTCCACAGGGGATGATAACGGTATTGTTTCCTCTTTTTAGCATCAATCCCGGTTGCTTGTATATGACCATTGTCTTTACTGCAAATCCACACTTCGCTCCAGGCTGGAGGCACCGCCAGCTTGCGGATGCGTTCTATCACCAGCTTGTCTTTCATTGGCTTTTCATGCTGCGTATAAGAAAAACCCTTTCCAGCTCTTTTGCGCAAAATTCCCGGTTCAGTATCAGACACATATAAAAGAAGGGCTAACCTTGCTGCCCCCTCGTAATCCCTGAGTAGTTTTAAATGCTTGCTGTGAGAAATTTTAGGAGCGCCTGTCATGGTTGTTGTAACTCTGTTTACTTATGGTTTACAAAATTGCTGCTCCACTGCCAGCATTGTTCCTGGTCGTATTCACCCCAACACCCGTAGCAGGCCGCACCGGGGGCGATATTACCTCTGGGATTGGTGGCAGGGCCGGCGCATTTCATAAATTAAAATATTATGCCAAGAAAAGCAGGCATCCATCAAACCGGATTGGGGAATTTGCCTGGTGGCTGTTTAAACTTGAGTATATTTTTACACAATAAAAAATTTGCTCAAGCAGTTTTTTTTTGGTACGTAAATTTCAATTGGTATGGTATCACACTTTTTAAACCACCCGTGTATGAATACGCAAAACCAAATTGGATTTATCACAGATAAGATCCAGCAACTGCAAACCGCCATTTTGCAAATCCACAGCAACAGCCTGTTAAAGCTGCCTACATCGCTGGTGGAAACTATACACGTAGATGAAGTAGGCTGCGTGTGGATTACTGTTAGCAAACCTACGCAGTACCTGCATGAATTTGACCGCAGTTTTCATGTGGCCCTCAACTACTACAGAAAAGGCATGCCTTTCTATCTTAACAGCTATGGTATTGCACGAGTGGTGATCGATCCGGAGGAAAAGAATAATATTCCTGCTGCGTTACGCCATGAATTAACGGATGACAAGTTACTCATATGCGTACGCATACTGGAAGCTAATTATTATGAAAAGGAGCCCAAAACAGTACAAAACATTTTTCAAAAATGTAAACAAACCTTGTCAGATTTGTTTGTAGGCAGCAATGAATATTACCATTACAAAGAAGACCAAAAGACTTTCTATGCGTAAAAATTTTACTTGTAAATATTTTTTTTGTTAACCCCTCTTAAAAAATGAAGGGAGCCAGTAATGGTTCCCTTTTATTTTGCCTTCTTATAACGCAGCGTAAAAAATAACACAGCAACGTTGAGGCATACTGAAAAGGAGTTGGAAATGATGATGATGGGGTCTTTAATAAGTATCCCATAATAAGCCCAAAGGGCCAGGCCAGCCAGCAGTACCAGTAGCATTACAACCGATACATTTTCTGCATCTTTTTCTTTTATAAGTTTAAGCAGCTGTGGCACCATAGAAACAGCAGCCAATATGCTGGCAACAATGCCAACTATTTGATTATACATATAATACTTTGTGTAGGCGTGTGGTTAAAACCATGCCACTTGCTTCTTTTTTTTCGGGAAAACTTGGCATATTTTTCTAATAACAAATAAAAACTTCAGTTATGAAAGCAATCTGGACGGGCTCCATCGGATTTGGGTTGGTAAACATCCCTGTCAAGTTATTCAGTGCTATAGAAAGCAGCAAATTAGATTTTGATATGCTGGATAAAAAGGACCAGTCTAATATTAAGTTTAAAAGGGTAAACGAGAAGACCGGCAAAGAAGTGTTGTGGGAAAACATTATAAAAGGCTATATGCTGGATGATAAATATGTACTGCTGGATGACAAGGATTTCGAAAAAGCGAGCCCGGAAAAAACTTCGCATGTAGAGATATTGCAATTTGTAAAAGAAGGAGAGATAGACAGTGTTTATTTTGAGTCCCCGTATTTTATAAAGCCGGAAAAATCAGGAACAAGAGCCTACCAGCTTTTAATGGAAGCACTTCAAAAAACCGGCAAAGCCGGGCTGGGTTCCTTTGTAATGAGAGAACGAGAACATGTTTGTCTTATAAAACCTTACGATGGCATCCTGGTGCTGAACCGCCTCAGGTATGCCGAAGAAGTGAGGAACCCTGCAGAAATAAAAACCAGCACTGCCAAACCAAAACCGGCAGAATTAAAAATGGCTATCAGCCTTATAGATCAGTTAACAGAACCCTTTGACCCTTCTGTATTCAAGGATCTTTATTCAGATAAATTATTAAAAATAATTAAAGCTAAAGCCAAGGGTAAAGCAGTGCCATATAAACCCATGAAAATTGTTCATTCTAAAACCACCGATTTAATGGAGCAGTTAAAAGCGAGCCTTGGCAGCAAGAAGAAAAAAGCATCCTAAGTTTTGCCCAGGCTAGCTAACTACCAGATAAACTACATATTTTCTATGAAAAAAAATACACAAGTACGGCCCGGCCGTGAAAAAAAAATGAGGCCTGTACCAGACTCACAACCTGCATCTATTCAAAAAAAATTAGCCGGCAAAGTGGCACTTATTACGGGTGGCGATAGTGGTATCGGTAAAGCCGTGGCCATTCTATTTGCACAGCATGGTGCGGATCTGGCCATTTCTTACCTGAACGAACATGATGATGCAGCAGACACCAAGGCCCAGGTAGAGTCGTATGGGCAGCAGTGTCTTTTAATACCTGGTGATCTTAGCAAAGAAGCGCATTGCAAAAAAATTGTATCGCTTACCCTACGCAAGTTTAAAAAGCTAGATGTGTTGGTTAACAATGCTGCTATTCATTATCCTGCAAAAACGCTGGATCAAATTACCACACCAAATTTCTTACACAGTTTCCAGGTAAATTTCTTTAGTTATTTCTTTGTAACCAGGGCTGCAATGCCCCATTTCAAAAAGGGTGCTTGCATTATTAACACAGCCTCTGTGGTGGCTTTTAGAGGAAGTCCAGAACTGTTAGATTATGCTGCTACCAAAGGGGCCATCGTCGGTTTTACCCGCAGTCTTTCTTTAAACCTGGCTAGTAAAGGTATTCGTGTAAATGGCGTGGCACCTGGCCCTATATGGACGCCGCTCATTCCCTCCAGCTTTAAAAATAAAGGATTGAAAAAGCATGGAGCTGATACGCCCCTGGGGCGAACTGGCCAGCCAAATGAAGTAGCCCCCTCATACCTTTTCCTCGCCAGCCTCGATAGCAGTTATATCAATGGCCAATTTTTACATCCCAATGGAGGAGAGATCGTAAACAATTAAAAATTAAATTACAAAATCAAATCATCAACGGGCAAAGTGCTGCTGTTTTATTTCTTCCACAATTTGATTTAGGTCGGGGGGTATAAAAGCAATTTCGTGGTGCGCAGTTGCTGAGTAATGGAGCAAAGCATTGATAAGATGTTGCATGCGGGCAGCAGCCGATATGGTTCTTTCAAAGTAATCCTTAGTGTTTGCTGATAATTTATTCCTCTCTTAATCAAGAATAATTTTGTTAAGGACTGAATTTTGGGGAGTGGTTCCTGTAGGTCATGAGAGGCTATATAGCTGAAGGATTTCAGCTCTTCATTATTGTGCAGCAATTCCAGATTTTTTTGCTGCAACGCCGCATTCATTAAAGTGTCTTTGGTAACATCCTGTATGCTGCCCGCCAGGTATTGCTCCGTTCATCTCCCATAAAATTTTCCACTAAAGTGGAAATAACGTACTTCACCGTGTTTTGTGTACATGCGCTACACATGTTCAACTAATTTCCTGGTTGCAAAAGTTTCCTGTGGTGCACTTATTCTATAAGGCTTCGTTCCAATACAGTGGTCAAACATCCTTTCAAAAAGTAGCGGATAACTTACATGTGCTTCAGTGCACTTAGTCTTCTGCTGCAGGCTCAAAAGCAATGGAAAAAGTGGTGCCTTGGTTTAAAGTAGAAACAACATCCACTGCGCCTTTATGGGATTGAATGATGTTTAACGTAGAGGCAAGGCCAAGGCCCATACCTTTTGGTTTGGAGGTAAAATATGGTTCAAATAGTTTGCTGATATCTTCTTCACTAATGCCGTTTCCATTATCTGTAATGAAAACAATGTATTTGGCTCCCTGGCTTTTAACCTCTATCAAAAGCCTTCCTTCATTTTCGGCCATAGCCTCAATTGCGTTAATGATAATATTTAAAAATGCAATTTTTAATTGTGCGAGGTCTGCCATTACCAGGGCATCGCCTTCCTGGTAATCTACCTGGAGTGCAATGCTTTTAAGCATCACCCTATCCAGCGCAGCCGCTACACTTTCTTCCACCACTTTGTTAAGGCTTATCTTTTGCAAAGCAATATCAACCGGCTTTGAGGTATCAAGCAGTTGTGTAATAAGGGAACTAATGCGTTTACTGTTCCTGGAAATTATTTCAACCAGGTTTTGAGGGCCCTCGGTTGTAACATTTGGCCTTAACTGATCTAGCGATAAATAAATGTTGGTCAGGGGATTTCTTACTTCATGTGCAAGGGTAAGCAAAAGCCGCTGCGCTGCATTTAGTTTCTCGGTTTGAAGAAATGCCTTTTCCGATTTTTTTAACAGTGTAATATTGTGAATGATGCCCTGTATATAAAACTCCCCCTGGCCGTTCTTCTCCCTTGATGCCGTAAGAATACAATCTATCCTTTCCCGGTTTTTTGATAAAAGAGTTAGTTCTTTATCTGTAACCGCATCGTTACTGGCGAGTTCTTTGGCTATATATTTTTGATCTTCCTTATTTATAATGAGATCGTAAAGGCTCATTTCATACAGCTCTTCTTTAGAATATTCTGTAAGTAGGGTGGTCCCTTCATTCACTTCTCTAAAAACAAGATTTTCGTCGGCCATGAAAACAGAATCTTTAGATTTTTCAAAAAACATTCTAAACTTCTGCTCGTTGGCTTTCAGGGCTTTTAAAAATTCATACCTGCCCATGGCATACCTGATAGACCGCTCGAGTTTCTCTGGGTTCAGGTCAGACTTTACCAGGTAATCTACTGCCCCGGCTTCCATAGCCATAAGGTCAATTTCGTGGTTGCCTTTACCAGTAAGTAAGATAATAGGCTCTTCGCATTGAGCTTCTATAGCATGTTTAATAAGATCAAGACCAGTTTTAACACCAAGCCTGAAGTCTACAAAATAGATATCATATTTAGAGGTACAAACCAGGTTGACTGCTTCATGGTACTTGCCACACCAATCTATAGAGAGTAAATGACCATTGCTGATGCTTCTGAGATGCTCCCCTATAATAAAATAATCCTCTTCATCATCATCTATTATAAGAATATTTAGGGGCTTTTTGTCAGGCATAAGGGTTGTATTTACTTTACTTGGGGGGATGGAGACGGTAATTTTTTCTAAATATATAAAACATTCGTGCAGTATAAAAATTATTATAGCCTCCCCGTTGGCCCATATTTGCCAGCCAATGTTTTACATATTTTTTTAATTAATTTGTAAACGCTTCATTAACTCTCCGGGGTACCTTTAAGTTAAACCAGCACTTGGTTTAAACTCCAACATACTTTCTATTTAGGGATTGTTATTTTATTTAACAAGAGATGTACCAGTCTTTTTCATTTACAAAATTTAATTGGCATTAAATTAATAGTAAAACTGATATGACATTAACCCTCTACAAACAGAAGCGAGCTTTCAACCAAACTCCTGAGCCAATCGGCGGCAAAGCTGAAAACAATGAATTGAGTTTTGTAATTCAAAAACATGCGGCCTCCCGTTTGCATTACGATTTCAGGCTGGAGATGAAAGGTGTTCTTAAAAGCTGGGCTGTACCCAAGGGACCATCTTTGAACCCGGCAGACAAACGCCTTGCCATGATGGTAGAAGACCATCCCTATGATTACAAAAATTTTGAAGGTATTATTCCAAAAGGAAACTATGGGGCCGGTACCGTGATTGTGTGGGATGAAGGCACTTATACTGCCCTGGATGTAGCCGGAAGCAAAGCTGAGCAGGAAAAACAATTGCTTAAGCAATTGAAAGCCGGCTCTATAAAAATAAAAATGACGGGTACTAAACTCAAGGGAGAGTTTGCCTTGGTTAAAATAAAAAGCAAAGATGACAATGCCTGGCTCTTGATAAAACACAAAGACAGGTACGCCAAAGAAACAGACATTACCCAAAAAGACAAGTCTGTGCTGTCTGGCAAAACATTAGAAAAAGTGGCCAGCAGTAGTACCAACATCTATGGTAAAAATGCCGCTGAAAAAGCTACGGCTACAAAAAAAGTAGCCCCCAGTAAAAGCGCTCCTGTGGTTCCCAAAAAAAGTGCGGAAAAGAAACCCGATCTTAAAGGAGGGGTGAAAAAACCTTTTCCAAAAAATATTCAACCCATGCTGGCTACCCTCGTAGACCAACCATTTGATGAACCCGGCTGGCAATACGAAATTAAATGGGATGGCTACCGGGCGCTGGCCTATATAAACAAAGGGAAAGTGGGCCTACTCTCCCGCAACAGCAAATCTTTCGACAAAAAATTTTACCCTATTCACAAAGAGCTTACAAGCTGGCAGGTAAATGCGGTTGTAGATGGGGAAGTAGTGGTTTTAAACAACGAGGGGCTGGCTAGCTTTGGCTCACTTCAAAATTGGCGCAGTGAGGCCGATGGTGAATTGGTTTTTTATGTATTTGATATCTTATGGCTCAACGGCATGGACCTCACTGGTCTGACACTGGAAAAGCGGCGGAGTATTTTAAAAGATGCCCTGCCTTTTTCCGATAGTATTCGCCTTAGCGAAAATTTTGAAACTACAGCCACTGAATTTTTAGCTGCTGCCGCAGCAATGAACATGGAGGGCATTATGGCAAAAAAAGCAGACACCGTTTACACGCCTGGTGGCCGAAGCAGGGCCTGGCTAAAAATAAAAGCGCAAAAGAGACACGAAGTAGTGATTGGCGGCTACACTGTCAATGATGGATCGGTTAAACATTTTAGCTCCTTACTGGTAGGCGTACACGAAAAAGGCGGGCTGCAATACATTGGCAAAATAGGCACTGGTTTTTCAGACAAATTACAAAAAGAGATGCTGGCCAAAATGAAACCATTGCTGGCCAAAAAATCTCCCTTTATTACCGTACCCGATGTAGACAAGCCCTCCCGCTTTAGGCCAAACCCACCCAAGGCTACCGTTACCTGGTTAAAACCTACGCTTGTATGTGAGGTGAGTTATGCAGAGCTAACCGAAGACGGCGTTATGCGACATCCATCCTTTGAAGGCATGCGGGCAGATAAAAAAGCCAGTGAAGTTGTAAGGGAAACAACGGTGCCCTTAGAAAAAGTGGTAAAACCAACGAAGGCTGCCGCAGAGAAAAAAACTACAAACAAACAAATTGTAAAGCCATTAAATGTAAAAGAAAGAAAAACCCTGCTAAACCCCACAGACGAAACGCAGCTAAGAAAAGTGAGTGGGCATGACCTAAAATTTTCTAACCTCAGCAAAATATATTGGCCAAAGGAAAAATATACCAAGCGGGATATGCTCAACTATTATTACCAGGTGGCGCCTTATATTTTGCCTTATTTAAAAGACAGGCCACAATCCTTGAACCGGTTTCCTAACGGCATAACCGGCAAGAGTTTTTATCAAAAAGATGTTACCGGCAAAGTGCCCGACTGGATAGATTTATCTCCGTATAACACCGGCGATGGCAAACATAAAAATTTTATGGTACCCCAGGAAGACGCCAGCATTTTATACATGGCCAACCTGGGAGCTATTGAAATGAATCCCTGGAACAGTACGATACACAAACCCGACAACCCGGATTGGTGCCTGATAGACCTGGACCCTTCTGAAAAAAATAATTTTGACCAGGTGATAGAAACTGCACAGGTTACAAAAGCTGTGCTGGACAGTTTTGGGATAGAGGGATTCGCTAAAACATCTGGCTCTACGGGTATTCATATTTATATTCCGCTGGGTGCCAAATATTCGTATGATGAATGTCAACTTTTTGCAAAGCTGATTGCCACCATGGTGCAGGAAGAGCTTCCATCGTTCACCAGCCTGGAGCGTATGATCAAAAACCGAAAAGGAAAACTGTACATAGATTACCTGCAAAATCGCCCAAAAGCTACGCTTGCAGCTCCGTATTCTTTAAGACCCAAACCCGGCGCTACCGTATCTATGCCGCTTCACTGGGACGAGGTAAAAAGGGGTCTGCAGATGAAAGATTTTACTATAAAAAACGCTGTAGAAAGAATAGCGGCAGTGGGAGATCTGTTTAAACCTGTGCTGGGTAAGGGAATTGATTTACCAGAGTTACTAAATAAGATCCAGGGATAGTAGCCCGCTCCGCTTCAAAGGCAAAAAGAAGAGGCTGTATCTTACATTTGATACAGCCTCTTTTTCCATAACCAGGAAACCATTTTACCTGTTGATAACTTCCATATCCTCTAAAGCATAGTTTCCTGTTGATAAGGTGCAATTGAATCCCGCACAATAACTAAACAGTTCGCTCACAGGCAGTGTTGTTATCTTGAATTTCTTTACGGGCAGTTTGTTTACCATCACGGTGGTATTTTCCTGGCGTGTCTTATCCACAGCATAAACAGTTATCACAGTTTCGTCGCCAACATATACCCTGATAGCGAGGGCTTCAAACCGGTCCCTGTTGTAATCTGCAATGTGCTGCACACAAAAATCATCGAGCGTTTGGTTGTTAGCCATTTTTACCGACATTTCACCTGCAATAGCTTCACGGGTAAAATTAAATTCATGTTCCATACGTAGGCTGTTTAAAACTTACAACTTTGTATTTTGATCTTAAATCCTTGGATGCATCAGATCGTCTATGTCTTTTTCACCATCCATGGGCGGCGGTACAGGTGGTTGCTCGTGCACCACATCGTCAAGGTCGGTTTCCGTAACAAGTACTGTTTCGGTTTCTATCACGGTCTTTTCGTGCACCAGTTCGTCTTCGTCTTTTTCTGTAGCCGTGGTGGGTATTTCCGGGTCGGGCGATAGGCCCAGGCCGGGAGCAGCATCTCCTTCAATTTCCAATGCAGTTTTTACACTCTCGTCTGTTTTTTTATCTTCCATGTCAATTGATTTATGTGGTTACCTAATATTCTCTTCATCCTCTTCATCGTTATCAGGCAAATCTTCCGTCCAGTCTTCTTCAGGTAAGTTGCTATCATCAGCTAACCTATCTGCTTCCACCGCATTGAGTGCAGCTGCTTCATTATCCGGGTCATCGCCCAGCATCTCTAACTCTTCTGCACTAATATCTTCCTCTTCGTAAGTAGCATCATCAGTGTCCAGTTTGTCGTCTCCTTCTGTAGATGCTGAGAAATCCATAGTGTCGTGTTTCAAGTCTGGTTTGATGTCTGCTTCGTTGCGCTTTTTTTCCATGTTGCTGTGTGTATTAGAGTAAGAAATATCAATAAACAACATTCTTTATTAATAGGAGAATTCATTGTTGAAACGTAGAGAATTGAGCATTCTCACTTTCACAAATCCGGCCCTTATGCTATTGTATTGAAAAATCATAAGATCCTTTAATTTTGCGAAGCTTAAAAATTCTTTCAACGCATCAGTGTATAATTTAAGAAACAGGTATTCACTCTTATCGCAGATGTGCAACAGTTCGTTGTTTCGGGTATCTGTTGTTGTTTCCGGAAATTCGTTGTCTATAAAAAGTGCATACTCGGCCTCGGTTAAGGTAACCCCGAAGTGTTTAGCCTGGCTATGCAGATCCTGGGCAAACTGTTTATTTTCTTCGGAGAGCGACATAAAGGCCTGCTTCAAATTTTTATCTTCCAGGTCATCTGCTATCATTTCAAAATCTTTGGCCACCTGGTGCAGGTAAGATATAAGAAAAACAATTTTCTTCTCCGCTATTACGGAAACTTCTTGCCGTTGTGTTTTCGCTTGGCCTAAACCAACCACTTCGCCGTTTTTTGCCAGTTCAAACTGGTGTAGAGAAGTGTGGATACTCTGTAACTGCAACTGCAGTACACTCTTAATAGATTCAGGCATATCCTCATCTTCTATGATACTTTCGTAATAGTTGCTGGTAAATTTTTCGCCAATTACACAGCAGGTTTTCACCGCATCCTTATCACGGCTCTTCAGCTGGTAAGACATATCCTTCCAGGTTCGGTGCAGTAAACTCAAAAACCCATCTGCTGTGTAGGCATGGTCACCCAGGGTTTTGATGATTTTTTTTATTTCCCGGGCAAAGTCTTTCCGCTGGTAGGAAAGTCGTTCAAAAAAGTTTTCCAGGTCTTTGTTGCGGGCATGGGCTGCAGCCGTAAGGAAACCTTCGCTGGAGTCATTTAAGATAGCTGTTAGATGGTTAAGCTTTTCAACCATGAGTGACTGCTGAATTTGCATATGGCGTTTTGTTAGGAAATAAAAACAGCAATTTATATACCACACAAAAGGCATAAGCGGGCACGATGCAACCTGCCGGTAAAAATTTTTCCGCTTAAAATATGTAGAAAATTATACCCTTTAAATAATGTTGCTAGCTGGAAGATATCCCAAAACGTGTATGCTTATATCATGCTTTTTTATCATCTATATCTGCGGCGGCAGGGCGTATGGCAAACGGAGGTATTTCCTTTTTTTCTTCTTTTAAGATATACACCGCATTAGCATGCGGTTTAATGCCTTTGCCTCGTTGCAGAGCATACACTTTTGTGAACTCTGCTCCAAAGTAAAGAATTACGGAGGTGTAATAAACCCAAAGCAAAACAATTACCAGGGAAGCTGCTGCACCGTAAGCCGCACTTGTTCTACTACTTCCTACAAAATAACCAATCAAAAATTTTCCTATCAGAAAAAGCACTGCCGTAAACATGGCTCCCTTCAGGGCGTCTTTCCAGTAAATAGTAGCGTCTGGCAATACTTTGTAAATAATAGTGAAGAAGAAACTGATAATGGCAAAAATGAGTAAAATGTTGAGCCCATACATTAAATAAAAAGTACCGTCAGAAAAAATACGGCTTAAACTTTCGTTGAGCGCATCCATAGCTGCGTTGATCACCAACGATACCAGCATTAAAAACCCCAGGCTTACGATCAATGAAAAGGAGATCATACGATTGATGATAAATTTCAACCATCCTTTTTTAGGTTTTGCCTTAATGCTCCATATATAGTTGATGCTATCCTGTATTTCTGTAAAAACTCCGGTAGCACCTATTAGTAAAATAACCACACCTGCGATGGCTCCAAAAGTGCTTTCATTTTTTAAATGGGTATTGGCAATCATCTCCTGTATTTGCACCGCGGCGTTGCTGCCTACCAGTAGCTTCAACTGGCCAAACAGCCGGCCCTGCACTGCATCCTGCCCGTAAAATGCCCCCGCAAAAGATATGATTAGAAACATCATGGGCGCAATGGAAAACACTGTGTAATAAGAAAGCGCTGCACTAAGTTTAAGCACATTGTCGTTGGAAAATTCTATAAATGTTTGTTTAAGAAGCCCTATGTTTTTTTTGATATGGGTAAATACGATCATGTTGTTAGTATTTGTCTCAATGTAACCTTTTAAGATTTTAAAATTTAAATGTCATATTCAAGACTCCGTGGTAGCAATTTAAAAAGGATAACCAATACCGAGATTAAAGATCAGGTTATTTTTCCGCCAGGCCTTGCTACCAAAATCTATCTGATCTATTACCCACTCGCTGCCCATTGGTAGCCAGGGCTTGCGCAGGGGCATGGCCACATCAAGCCTGATGATCAACACCGTGATGTCGAACCGTAATCCCACCCCAGCATCCACTGCCAGGTCTCTCATAAACTGTTTGGTGAGTTTTGCGCCGGGGCCATAAAGCACATCATTTTTTGTCCAGATATTTCCTCCTTCTGCAAACAGGGCACCATGTAATTTAGAAACCAGTGGAAAGCGTAACTCAGTTTGCAATTCTAACTTATAGTCGCCACCCACTTGCGGGTAAGACACCTGCTGATCTGCTGTAGTGATTGCACGGCCGGGACCTAATTGGCGGGGCCGGAAACCTCTTAAACTATTGCTTCCCCCAATGATAAATTGGCGTGAAAAAGGCAAATAGGAAGAGTTGCCATAAGGCATACCCACACCAAGGTTGATTCTGTTTACCAGCGAAGTGGTGCCGGTGAGTTTTCGGGTGTAACGAAAATCTACATCCATCTTAGCAAACTGTGCAAAATATGCACCGGCTATTTTTTTATCAAAAGCAGAATCTGCCTTTTTGAAAAGGCCTGCAATATTACCTGCCAACTCTACATTACCCTTAAAGAAAAAGGTGTTGGGCCTGACAGTTGTGCGGGTAAAAGTGCTAAAATTATAAAAGGATCCCAGGATTATTTCTGGCCGGTTGGCAAATTGGAGCACCGGGTAAATATTTACTTTTTGCAGATACTCTTCAGAAAATGCGGTGGCATTATTATAAGTGATACTCATCGGGGATATGGTGTGTTCTATATTTATTTTCTGTTTCCAGGTAAGGTCGTATTGGAGCCGGAAAAAATTCTTTGTAAAAAGCAATTGTCTCCTCATCCACTCATAACCAAGCAGAAGCCTTGTATAGGGTGGAAAGAAACCATTCTCCCTGATGCGGAAAGGTGTTACAAAACGAGGTGCCTGCAGCGAGACTTCGCCGCCCACACGCCAGTTGTTATTTTGTTTCAGGCTATCGTTGAGTGATACCTCGAATGCCCCGTAGGTTTTTACAATAAGCTGTTCTGCTCCCCTAAAGAGGTTCCTGTTTTTCCAGTTTAAATTTACCTGTGCACCCGTAAATGAATTGGATTTTGTGAACGCTCCAATTTCTGCATTGATGGTTTTCTTTTTTAGCGGAGTAAGGTAATAGTACACATCCATGCGGGATGGGTTAACAGAATCTGTGGATGGTTCGTAACGACTTTTTACAAATTTAAATGCACCCATGTTGATGAACCTGTTGAGAGATTCGTTGTGTTTTTGCTGATCATAAAGCGAACCTGTGTCGTAAGTGATAGGGCGTACCAGTGTGCTGGGTTTAAAAGCATTGACGGTATCTCTTATCAAAATATCTTCATATACAATCAACCCTGTTTTACTGGTATCTGGTGCAGGAAACAACAAAGTATAATTGGGAAACAGCATGATGCTGTTTATAAACTGCGGTGTTCTTGCCAGCAAGGGGGCATCTTTTTTTACAGTGAAAAAAATGTTGGTTCTATGTTCACCGACAGTTGTATCAACATAGGCTTTTACATAATTGGGGCTAAAGTAATAGTAGCCCTTTCTTTTCAGAGCCAGGTCCATGCGGCGGGTCTCCGCTTTAATGTTGGCCAGGTCAAATTGGTCACCAGAGAGCACAAATAAATTCTTACGGCTTACGGCCATAATATCTTTTCCCAGCGTGCTGGAGTCCAGCACCCATTTCACTGTATCAACGGTATAAGGCCTGGTAAGCAGCACGTCGTAATGAGCTTTCATTTTATAACCCTTCAGCACTGGCTTGCCGGACACGGTAGATTTGAAATAGCCTTTGTTCTCCAGGTGTGCCACCATATTTTCCGAATTGGCCTCAATGTCAACCATGGTATTGAGGACCGGCTCTTCTCCAAAGCGGTTGCGCAACCAGTTTCGAAAACTTTTTTCCCGCCTGGAGGTTCCGATGGCATACCAAAACCCTACCTTATAGGCATGCCCTAGTATCATTTTATTTTTTTTGGGAAAGCTTATTTTAGATAGCTCTTTTCTTACCGGCCTCGTCTTTTTAGGATTGTTAGCTGTCTTTTTGATATCTATGGTTGGTCCATTGTACAGGTAGGTTTCTTTGGGCAGGTGTTTCCTGATGCTGCAGGAGCTGGCACCCAGCACTAACATGAACACCCATAAAAAGTATCTGTTTCGCATTCTTTATTTCTTTTTTCTTCTAAACAATTCACTGAACTTGTTATAGTCCATGGTAAAACTAAAGGCCAGGCCGGTTTCTATAAAATAGCCATCCATGATGGCTTCGTATTGGCTGCGACGATATGCCCTCAGCACATATTTTCCATCTCTTGATAACTTGTAAGTG
Source organism: Chitinophagales bacterium (assembly GCA_038257335.1). Classification (GTDB taxonomy): domain Bacteria; phylum Bacteroidota; class Bacteroidia; order Chitinophagales; family Chitinophagaceae; genus Ferruginibacter. The sequence continues at coordinate 18,505 of JBBSJJ010000033.1, forward strand.
GTATTTACATCTGGCATAAACTGGGAGTTAGCGCTATTGGCTCCGCCGGCTGCGGAAGGGTCTGCGCCATCTACTGTAAAGTTTGTTCCGAAGCTTACACTCAGCCTGTCGTCTAAAAAAGTTTTAGCAAGGGCTACATTCAGATCCGTCCGTTGTGACGAGAGATCATCATCCACCGTTTTTAGGTTGATGTCTAGGTCCACTCCTTTAAACAGGTTTTGAGCAAGTTGCTCCACTGCAGCATTTAAAAAGCCACTCACACTTTCATTCGCCAACAAATTATTGTTGCCCGCCCCATTGCCACCAAAGAAATTACTGCTCTCATCTCCCACGAACCTACCCAATGCCAGCAAGGCAAATACCTGTTTGTTCATAGCCGAGGGGTCGGTGCGCAACTGTTCTAATTTATTTTGTACTGCAGTAGAAAGTTCATACGAAATGCCCGCAGCTTTTTCTTTGACTACGATATCGAAACCAAGCTCCGGTGTAGCTATGGAACCGTTTATTTTCAACAACACCTGGAACGGCACTTTGCGTTTGTATTGCTGGCTTTCTGCAGGCGTGGCGCCACCTATTTCATTTCCTATTAAGTCCAGCGGTGCTGTACTTATTTCGTAGATAGCCGTTATGTCTGCGGTGGCATTCATCGGGTCGCCGCTCAGGCTAATGGAGCTACCCTGCTGTAGAATAAATTTTCGTTTTACCGGCCCGTAATTCAATTGGTAACTACCGCCTTTTAAATTGTAGGTTCCCGCAACGGTCACATCGCCATTGGGGTTAGAGCCCACAGTAATTTGTGCACTACCCTGCACCTGCAGTTCATCCCTGGTAGCAGGATCAAGGATTATATTAAACCTGGCATTCTCTTCTATTTCAAGGTCAACATTGTACTGCATCAACGCACTGGTAGCCGATTCTTTATCTCTTTCCAATTCTACATCATAAGCAGTTCTTTTAGTTATGAGGTTGGAGATAGTATCCATATCTACAAATTCTATTAGCTGATCTCTTTCTTTTAGAGAGGCTGGTACAGTTTGTTTTACGTAGGTAACTTCGGTGCCATTCTTAACGGTTACTTTACCTGTTAACTCCGGAGCTACCAAGGGCCCCTCTACAAATGCATCTACCGCCACAATGGCCTTTCCGTAAATCGTGTTGTTATCAGCTGCCGAATTGTTGATCACATTAAAATTGCTTGCCTTTACGGAGAGGTTGGAAATTAATTCTTTTTGACTGTTCTGGGTAATGGTACCATCAATTACCAATTCGTTGTTGGTACTATCCAACACGGTAAATTTATTGAGGCTAACCACAGGATATTCAAGCGTTATTTTCTGACCATCAATTTTTAAATATGTGCCAAATTGTGCTGCAGTTGTTTGCACCTGGTTAAAAGTGAGTTCGCCACTCCATCTAGGGTCTGATGCAGCGCCAGTTATGTTAATGGGACCGGAGATGTTGCCCGAACTTCTTTCCAGGTTGCCTTGGGTAAATGGTTGAATGCTTAGTAAGGTCAGTGGGTTAAGATTTAGTTTCACATCAATGTTATCTGCATTGTAATTACCGTACAGGTCAACATTATTACCATTTCCGTCAAGCTTTCCAGATACCGTTACCTGGCCGTTACTGCTGCTGGCTTTCAAGTCTACATTGCCTACATTGGTTTGCTGGTATTGAATGCTATCTGCCCGTAGGGTACCGTCTATGGTTGGTATTGCTTGCTTAAAATCGCTCACCACCATATCTGCATTTAGTAAGCCCTCTACCAACATAGAATCCTGGTTGAGCGCCGCTGTAATGGTGCTTAACTTAAAGTCATCTATCACAACAGTTACAGGAGCATTGAAAGCTGGCGTGTTGCTGGAGATGGAAATTTTTTGTTGCTTGTTACTGATGTCAAAACTTTTTACATTGAAACCCTCTGGCGAAGTGCGTACCTGGTTCTGGGGATTTACCTGCCAGTTTTTATAGTTCAACAGGAGGGCTTCGCTTAATTTTACATCGTAGCCTTTCGTAGCCGTATTTTGATTGGCTATAAAACCAAGGGCAAACTGGTCTCTTTTATCAGCGTCCCTTGTTAGTAATGAGCCGGAAACATTGCTATCGTCAAAGCCAGCTTTTACCAGCGCATCATACAACAATATTTGCCCCGTGGTTATGGTGTCCGCATTCATTACAAGCAGCAATGAATCAGATGTTCCGTTGATGACTGCCACCATGTTGGTAGCCTTATTGGTGCCTATCTGCACTTTATCTGCAGTAATGTTTCCCTTCACAGCACTGTCGCTGTTTTGGTTGTTTATTTGAAAGTTGGCCAGCACATTTACAAAAGAAAGGTCATCTACAAAAGTTTCATAAAGCTCGTTTTGTTTTACAACCATATCTGCTACAATTGCACCTGGTGGTGCTTGAGGTACCGGCTTATTGCTGTGCGCCGACAAATATTTCGCCATTACTTCATCTAAAAGCACAGGCATTTGTTCATAGTTTAAGTTGCTTGCAAGGTTCACATCAGCAAGGGAACTCACCAGGCTGGCTATGGTAGAATCATTGCGCACAAAGGCAACGAGTAAGGCACTATCTGCAAAAATATTTTTACCTGCAGTGGTTACGAGTAGGCTATCCAATCTTAAAATGGCATCCAGGTTTTGAGGTGTGCCATTTTTTAAATCAATTTTAGCCAATGTGCTTATCTGCAGGCTATCTGTTACAAAACCCAATGCGTAGAGATCAGCTTTTTGCAAATTGAGCGTGGCATCTATAGATGGATAGGCAGTTTTAATATTTGCCTTTCCACCTACGTTAAACCGCAGCATTTCGTCGTTTATAGAAGCTACAAAATCTGCCATTCCTTTAACCAGCACTGCATTAAATTTTATATTGTTGTACACATTCTCTTGCAGGCGAAAGGAAGTTACATTGCCAGTTGATTTTATTGAACTCTTTTTAATATCAAACCCATTGAATCCTTTTGCGGTGATGGTCCCCGTGAGTTTCCCCAATAAAGAATCCTGGTAGATCCATTTACCGGTCTCCAAATCATTGGCCGTAATTTGCACATCATATTGCATTTTTTGCGGATCCTGGAAGTTGACAAGGTTGCCTTTTATACTTGCCTTTCCAAAAGCAGAGCTTACATTTAAATTGGGCTGCAAGCGTTGCATATTTCCGGCCAGCGACCCGTTCACAAATAAAACCTGTGGTAGCTGAATGGGTTGTGCGTTGCCTTCCAAAAACGGATTGAGCAGGGCTTTGCTGGCTGTAAGATTTTTAATGTTGAGGTTGTAACTAACATTATTTACATCATTCACATTGGCGGCTGTGCCCGACAGATGCAACACAAAACCACGCCCGGTGGCCGAACGCACATTTAAATCGTTTATTAACATTTGGCGGGCATTGCCCACAATATTTGCATCTATCCTAAGATCTCCCAGGGCATTCATTTGGCGGCTATACTTTGCCGTTATGCTTTCGGCTAGCAGGTCCAGGTCTTTTTTAGAAACCAGGGTATTGGTGAGTATTATATTATTTTGTGGAAAACCCTGTGGCGAATTGCCATTGTTTTTTGTGAACGACAATGGGTAAATCATTGCATTGGCTTCTATGGTAGAAGTGGGCGTTTTTAGAAATAAGTTTTGAATATGAACGTTGCCGCTGTCCATACTGATGGTACCCCGCAGGCTGTCTAACTGGAAGCCGCTTTTATCTTTAAAAGAAAAGTCTTTTATGGTAGACCTGATTGCTCCATTTCTAAACTCATTTTGCGTGGCTTTTAACTGGAGCGCCGAAATGGCAAGGTGAGCATAGTCTAAGCCATTAATTTTTACCGGCGCTGCATTATTGTTGTAAGAGATTTGGTTGTTTCGCAAATCTATTTCCTCTACAATAAAAGCCAGGTTGTCTGTAACGGTTACGGTATCGCCTGTGGTTTCAGGTTCTGGTTTTGTCTCAGCAAGTACATGATCAAATGCAATATCTGAGTTGGCCAGTTGAATGTATTTCCCTTTAAAGACCTGGGCATTTTCTCTGTTTGTGAAACCGGCAATTTGCAGCTTTCCGATTTTGTTAATGCTTTTTATTTTATTCACTTCATCTATAAAAGAGATATAGCTGTTTCTGATTATCAGGCTATCTGCTTTTACATTGGGCAACTTCATTTGAGTTTTAATGGTAGAGGTGTCTTTAAAGTCTTTTCTAACCAGTAGCTCCAACCTCAATTCATCAGCATAGAATTTATCAATATCGAAATTCATGGTATTTACATCCAGGTCTTTTAGTTGCAGTTGCAGGTCTTTTACGCTCATTCTGGTGTGACTGCCGGTTTCATAGTCCAACAAATTAAAACGTACATTTTTGAGTACCAGTTCATCCAATGAAAGATCAATAGTGGCCGTATCTGCTTTGGTTACAGATTCTGATTTGCTCTTAAAAGCATCAATGATAAACTGGTAATTAAAAACTGAATCGGTATCTTTTTTTGTAAGGTTGACGTACATGTTGTCCAACAATATCTTATCTACCTGGTACTTTCCTTTCAGCAGACCCATCATGGCAATATTAGCTTTGATGCGGTTGCCATACAAAAGGGTGTCTTTACTTTGGTCACGCATCAACACGCCGTTTAACTCTACCCAGTTGGGTAAACTATAATCTATAGAGCCAATTAAAAACTCTGTCTTTGTTTTGGTGGAAATGTAAGACTGTACTTTTTTACGCACTACATTTTTGCCCCAGTCTGTTTGCAGCCATAAAAAAATGGCAAGTAACAGCACAATGATGCCAGCAAAAAAATAGAGAAACCTCCTAACCCATTTATTCATAAACTCTTATTATAGAAAAATCGTACCGCATTTATAGTTAGTATTAGTAAGCTTTTGCTAAGAACCTGGTGCAACGATGGGCAATATTATCTACAAAGTAACCGAAACAAAGCAGCTCCAGGAATAAACCAACCAAGGTTACAGCTGTATTAATTGGCACGAAATTTTGCCATTCATAACAAAAAAGTTATGGCAAAATTAGTTAAAAAGCCGCCGATGCCGGCAGATAAAAAGTTGGAACACATGGGGTACAATGAAAAAAATCCTGCAGAACCAGAAGGCCCTTTCAAGGCAGATTCTATGGAACCCAAGCCCGATGTTCCAAAGGGTAAGGGTCCTAAAAAATAATTGTAATGGCAACAATTCTATGGCGGTGGGTATTTTGCAAACCAAAAATTTTGGTGGGATTTTTTAACCTGCATCCATATAAAAACCACCCTTTTTGAGAGTGGTTTTTATATGGGATGAACTTCCCTTTAAAAAAGTATGCTATGGTCAATTGGGATTATTCGTGATTTTACCATTGCCCACTGCTTATTGCCCCCTGCCAATTGTAAATTAATTTTCCTGATCATCCCTGTCTTCCATGGGCACCTTTTTAATAAAATCGTCATAACCGTCCGCATTGTTGCTGCTTGCCCCATAGATGTCTATACTATATCCTATCAACCCATCATTGGCTTGAATAAGGTAGAGGATAGCATTATCAGATGGATCAGAATCTCCCTCAAATCGGTACGTCTTTATAATGGTGAGGTCTTCTGGCTGGTAAATTTTTGTACTGTTGGAAGTGAATCCTCCCTCTGTCAAGGTAAACTCATTGTCCTGTCGTTTTAGCCTTAAGGTTTCCATTACCGAAGATAATGTGGTCATTTCTATCTTATCCATACAATGAATGTTTTTAAAGATGAATTTAGTATAGCACTTGAGTCAAATTTAATGCCTGATAGCTGGCATGAATTTGACAGCTATGATTATAATTATTTCGTTGCAATACTCAAAAATTCATTTTTATGAACCTTATAGAAACACTTACAAAACACTTTGGTTATGACCCCCTTGCGATGATTGACCCCAACACGCAAGACATTGTGCATATAAAGGGCGAGGCAGACCTACACCGCTTTAGCCAGGCTGGTATACCGGTAGTCCTGGTGGGTTTTCATCGCCTGCTTGCCTCAGATGCGGGTACAAAAGAAATTTTGTATCCCAATAGTTCTACAAACTGGGTATCAAAAATTTTTGGAAATGATGCTACTGAAGTAGTTAACAGGGTAAATGCTTACAGCGGCTTCGACCAGGCTGGTACAGAAGCAAAGCTCAACGATATTGCTACCAAAGCCGCTTCTCTCATTAAGGAAGCAGCGCCTTCTGAAAAGGCGGTTGATATAAAAGCAGTTTTAGAATCGCAGATAGATAACATATTAACCTACCTGCCACCAAGCCTTCACTTAGGAGATCTGCTAGACGAAAACACTCTGGATGACCGCACGCATAAAATGGAAGGGCCAATTTCTACACTCATACAAGCCATTGGGTCCGGGTTTTCAAAGCCTGACGAAGACTACAGAAAGTAAAAACCCAATATTAATATTACAACTATAAAAAAAAGGGCCCGTATGGGGCCCCTTTTTATAGTTCATTTTGTAAAATATTTTAGCTATTAGATCGTAGTTCGGCTATCTTCAAAAGCCTTTATCTTGTTGTACAGCGTTTTTCTGTCAATATTTAACTTTGCTGCAGCCTTGCTTTTATTGTATTTTACTTCTTTCAACACATTCATGATGGTTTCGTATTCGGCCTGCAAGGAAGCGCCTTTTAAGCCTCCCATCTCTGTTAGTACAGAAGACACGCTTATGGGCTGTGCGGACTCCACCGGTGTTGAGCTGCCGTGCTGTTGCATTCCAATAATTTCCCACGGCAAAACGTTGCTGTTTATTTTTCCTGCCGTAGTAAGCAGGCCTGCCCGGCGTATTACATTTCTAAATTCCCTAAGGTTGCCTGGCCAATTGTAATTTAAAAATAATTGGATCACTTCATCATCAAAACCATCCAGGCTCTTATTGAGCTCTGCCGTTACTTTGGTCAAAAAGAAATTGGCAAATAAAACGATGTCTTCTTTACGTTCCCGTAATGAGGGTATAGAAATAGAAAATTCATTGAAGCGATGGTAAAGATCTTCTCTAAACTTTCCTTCCCGGTAAGCTTCCTGCAAATTTTCGTTAGAAGCAACCAACACTCTTACATCAGTACTAAGGTCTTTGTTGCCTCCTACTTTTTTATACTTTCTTTCCTGTATTACTCTTAGCAAAGTTGCCTGCACATCCAGTGGCAAGTTGGCCACCTCATCTAAAAACAAGGTGCCACCATTGGCTACTTCAAAAATTCCTTCTTTATCGGTAAGTGCGCCGGTAAAAGATCCTTTTACATGTCCAAATAATTCACTTCCTGCAAGTTCACGGGATAAGGTTCCGCAATCCACCGCTATAAACGGCTTGTCGTGGCGGTTGCTTTTTTCATGAATGGCCCTGGCCATTACCTCTTTCCCGGTGCCACTTTCGCCATACAAAATTACACTGTAGTTAGTAGGCGCTACCAGGTCTATCTGTTGGTTCAGTGCTACCGTTCTGGGAGAAACACCTGTCATAAACTCCCCTGTGTGCCCCTGGGCAGACTTGCTGGCAATGCCGGCGGAGCTTTGCCCCATTGAAGCACCAGCTTTAGCAGGGGCTGCTAGTTGTTCGCTCAAGCCTTTGTTAATTACATTCACTACTTCTTCTGGAATCAAAGGTTTAGTAATGTAATCAAATGCACCCTGGCGCATTACATCTACAGCCATCTTAATATCAGAATACCCGGTTATGATGATCACAACGGCCTCTGGGTTTATTTTTTTGAGTTCAGTTAAAACTTCTCTTCCGTCCATATCTCCCAGGCGGAAATCGCTCAATACCACATCGTACTTCTTTTCCCTAAACTTTACAAGGCCTTTGTTCCCCGTAAATGCAGTATCGGTTTCAAAACCTTTACGGTTCAGAAAACGACTCAATAGGTTACACATATCCATATCATCATCAATTATAAGTATCTGCTTCATGACATCGCTTTTGTTTTTTCGTGATAGTTTTTAAACGGGTTTATTTACCAAAGTTGCAATTAATTCTACAGAGTAGGCAACTTATCCCAAATTAAGGTAAAAAGTTTACCGAGTATAAGCAAATCCAATGCCTTTCCTATTGCATTCTTGTTTTATTAAGGAAGTTCGTCCTTGGCTAAAAATTTGAGGTACTAATAAGAATAAGTAATTACAGTAATTCTTAATTATCATGGAAATGGAAAATGTCTTAATAATAGACGACGAGGTGGATATTTGTTACTTTCTCAAAAGAAACCTGGACCGTAAAGATTATACAACCACATTTGTAAATACTCTGAAAGAAGCATTGAAGCTGATGGAGGAGCATCGACCTAATGTAGTCTTGCTTGACAATCACTTACCAGATGGGCTTGGTTTGGACTTTGCTGAACAAGTTAAGCGAAACTATCCCGATATAAAAATTGTGATGATAACTGCCCACGATACCCCCATTGATCGATTTAGTGCTAATAAAAATGGAGTTGATTATTTCCTTTCGAAGCCTTTTATGATGAAGGAGGTTTACAGTGCCCTTGATGCAGTGACAAACAGGGCGTAAGTTTTTAAAATCCAAAAATGTAGCATCCATGCTATGTTTCGGCATTTAAGTTCTGCTATTGAGTAAAACTGTAAATGATGTTCCCACTCCAAGGGTAGTTCTAAAATTTATGATGCCCTTGTGGTTGAGGATAATGTTCTGCGTGGTTGTCAGGCTTAGGCCCAAACCGGCATGCTTTTTAGTAAAATAAGGCTCAAACACCCTTTTCTCATCTTCTTCACTCATCCCCTTTCCGTTGTCTGTTATACTTACCATCACCTCATCATTTTGTTGTGTGGTTGTAATAGATAATAAAGCGTTGGGTTTATCTTCCATTGCCTCAATAGAATTTACAAGTAGGTTAAGCAAGGCCTGTTTTAGTTGATCCTTATCTGCATTTATCTGCTTGATAGTGGGGTCAAAATTTGTTACCAGTGCAACGTGTTGTGAAGCTAGCCGAGCGCCCAGCGGTGCTAAAACTTCATGAAGGAGTTCATTGGGGGAAGTACTTGAAAGATTCAGATCAGAAAACTTTGTTGAGTTTAGTAATTCGGAAATAATCTGGTTGATTCGTTTGCTGTTGCGCTCAATCATATCTAACAAAAAACGGCTATTGTCATCGGCGGGAATTTCTGCCCCCAGTTGTTCTACAGCCAGGTTAATATTAGTGAGAGGGTTACGTATTTCGTGAGCTATCGTTCGGGCTAAGCGGCCATTGGAGGCAAACCTCTTTTCACTACACGCATTTACTAACTCGGCATTTATTTGTTCCAGCTCTGCTATTCGTCTTCTCAAATCTGCCAGTTCCGTTGGCGTTACTGTAACTGCTTCCATTGGTAAATACGGTTTTACTTTAATTGTTAGCTGCTTTGCAATTGAGTAATGCTACATAACACATGCCCGGCACCACGTCTCATTTATATCTTTACAATATTAAATTGGTTGCTCTGCTTCTGTCGTGAGTTTCATTCCCAAAACTCTGCAAAAGCCAAGCCCTAAATAATGGAAACTTAGTACAGCCTGTTTAAGCGACCAATCATAGATGCAAAGGTTTTATTTTAAACAAAAAGTTCCGGTCAATTATCAGGTGCAGCTTCGAAAATTTCATGCTTACCCCTAAAAAACAAAATTGAGCCTGGCAATTTTTGCAGCATTTAAGACTCCTGGGCAAAAATTATTAACATCACCTAAAGAGGCAATTATTGAAACAGCTGGGCGAGATGGTGAGAACCAACATCAACAAAGAAATAATTATCCCCCACCTGATGAATTACTTCCACACAAATCCATAGCGAACTTAGATTTTGGCACATTTACTTTGCGGCACATTATTTTCATTATATCCACCAACGACCAATCTTTTAAAACTTAAAACTCATACTATGTTACGTTGGACAATCACTTTTTTAGTCGTTGCAATTATTGCGGCCATTTTTGGATTTGGTGGCATTGCTGCTGGCGCAGCCGGTATTGCAAAAATCCTTTTCATCATTTTTATCATCCTTTTCGTGTTGTCTTTGATTTTCGGTAAATCATTCAACCGGTAATAAAATTATTGCCACAAGTTTAATCACCGCCCGTTTTAACCTCTTTATGAAAATGTTTTCAAGAATCAATGGCGGGTAAATCTACTTTATATATTCTAGCAAGATTTGCCCGCTTAGATTCTTTAAAATAAAAAATTTCAAATTTTAAAAAATTAAACACACTTAAAAATTAAATTTCATGAGCAGTTCGAAAACATTGCTAGGCATTTTAGCCGGCGCAGCAATAGGAGCCGTTGCAGGTATATTACTTGCACCAGATAAAGGTTCTGAAACAAGAAAAAAATTATCAACAAAAACTGGTGACCTGGCAGATGATGTAAAAAATTCTTTTGGAGAATTTATAGACAAGGTGAAAAATTCTTATTCCAAGGCAGAAGGACACATGGAAGACCTTGAGCAAAAGACCAAAACTAAGATGAGTGGCGCCAGGGAGGATTTTAAAGCCAGTGTGGATAACTCTTTCTAAATAAGAAAGGACCGTTCATTATAGCAACATAATTAAAAAGTAAGGGTTCAGTTGCTGTTCCCTTACTTTTTTTATTAAAATAGCAGGCGGTATTCAAACCTGGTGAACAACAGGAGCAAGCTGCACCTAGTATTCAACCCTTTTATCGCCTTCGATAGTACCGCCCGGCAAATACGAAAAACCTCTATCGCCCTACACCGAAATCATTACCAATGAATGCATTTAATGAGCGCTTGCGGCAAGTTCTTCTGTTGGCTATATTAATTGTGTCAGCGTTTTTGTGCATCAGGGAGCTTTCACTTTTTATGCCGGGCTTATTAGGCGCTATCACTTTGTATATCTTAAGCAGGGCCAGGTATTTCCAGCTGATATTTAAAAAAAAGAAGCCGGGGGGTTGTGGCAGGCTTATACATTCTGTATTACCTGGTCATATTGGGAATCCCCATTACCATTGCGGTAATGCTGGTTGGACCTAAGGTAAATGGTGCCATGGAAAATCCAGAAGCTATTATAAGCACAGCTAAGAATGCGGTGATGCAGGTACAGGATAAGTTAGGCTTTAGCTTGATTTCTCAAAAATCTCTTGATACTTACCTTGAAACATTATCCAATTTTATTCCCACCATTTTAAACAGTACCGCCAACATAATTACCAACCTTGCCGTTATGCTTTTTGTACTTTATTACATGCTATACAATGGGCGGGAAATGGAAAAGTACCTCAATCGCATCATTCCTTTAAAGCAGGATAATATCAATCTTCTGGCATCAGGCACTAAAAGAATGGTTAAAGCAAATGCTTTGGGCATACCGCTTATTTCTATCATACAGGGCATTGTGGCCACTATCGGTTATTTTATTTTCGGAGTGAAAGACTGGGCTATGTGGGGATTTCTCACAGGTATTTTTGCATTCTTACCTGTTGTGGGTACGATGGCGGTGTGGGTACCCCTGGTAATTTTTATGTACGCTACCACCGACAATTGGCAAGCTACTGGTTTGTTCTTTTATAGCCTGCTTATAACCGGCAATGTAGACTATGTGGCTCGCATTACATTGCTTAAAAAAATGGGCGATGTGCATCCTGTTATTACTATATTAGGTGTTATAGTGGGCCTTGGGTTATTTGGTTTTATTGGCCTGGTGTTTGGTCCCCTCCTCATCAACTATGTAATTATTCTTTTCGAAATTTATAGCAACGAGTTTGTAGCAACAGATGCTGTAGTAGAAAATGCAGGGAATGCTCCTGCTTAACGCCATCACTTTTATAATCAAAAGAAAAGAGGCTCAGTAAAGCCTCTCTCTTGTATAAAATTTATAATATTAATTACTGCTTCTTACCAAATACCTTATCGTACACAGGATTATTTGTAGAACCCTGCTGGCGACGATCACCTCTGCCGTACACAGGATTATTTCTGTTATTATTATTTGTATTTACCCTTTGCCCATTAGCCCTGTAACTTACTGTATTGTTGCCACCAAACACTCCACTTCTTCTAAAATTTGCAGTCCACACACCACGGTCTTTTGTCCAGCTTACATTGCTGGCGTTGGGATAGTCACGCTGAAAAGCATCTCTTACTTTACGTGGCATATTTTTATTAGAGGATCGGTCATTTTCGTACCGGTTATCGCGGCGATCATTATCGTTTCTATCATCTCTACGATCATTGTCATACCTATCATCCCTGGGGTCACGGGGGTAGTCAACATCGCGGCGGTCATCATCGCCCCTGTTCTTGTTCTTGTGCGATTTGTGTTTCTGGTCCTTTCCTTTATGTTTATTAGAATTTTTGTTCTGGGCCAGCGCACCAAAACTGATGGCTGCGGCAATTGATAAAAGGAATAATTTTTTCATGATCTTGTAGTTTAGTTGCAACACTAATGTCAAAATCATGCCACGGCTCCCCAAAAGATTTAAGGAAATCTTAAAGAGGCTACAATAGCCTGCTATTGGCTTTATTTTAACCAAAAGCCTACCTGGATAGTAAGAATTTTGAGAATTTGTCCAGCTCTGTTTTTTCTAATACAGTTAACTTTTCATTGCTGTCCACCTTCATTTTAAAAAACAGCACCCTTTTGTGCCCGGGATATTTATCTAAAATGGCCTCAATGGCAACTGCGGTGTTATCGGCTTTTTCTACAGGGGCTGGCTGTGCAGTTACGACGGAGCGGTGGTTGCTGTGTTTCTTTAAAATGATGGCTTCCAGTGTAGCAAGTTTACCTGGCGCAGCGTCCGTAAATTTGCTGGCCTTACCCAGGAGGCCTTCCAATTGTTTTTTGCTAAGACCCCCACGTTCCTGGTATTGCTGCAGCAGGCTGATGCAAAAGCTATCTTCCGGCCGGGCTTGTATGACGGCTTTTAAAAGGTCGGCAATGATGTCTATATCGGGGTTGATGCGGTGCATGATTTATTTTCCTTGCTGGCCTTTGTGCCTGGCAAGATTATTTTGAACTTCCAGTAGCTTTATTTTAATGGCATGCAACTCTGGCTGCGTGATGCGCAGTTGTTCTTCTGTTTCTTCGTTACTCTTTTGTAGGAGTAAAATATCCTCATCCAGTCTTTTATTCAAAGCCTGTGCTTCTTGCAATTTCTTTATCAGTTCTATTTCGTTGGCCTGCCGCAGCTGAAACAGCGTACTGTTTTCTTTTTTTAAAGTCTCCTTCTTCAGTTTTTCGCTTTCCAAAAAACCCTGGGCACTTTTAAGCTCTTTAGTGAGTTTAGCCTTTACAACCAAATGAATGATAAAGGCAAGTATAAAACCTGCGGCAAAACAGCCTCCTGCAATAATATATGTTTGTGTCAAAATGATCTATCTATTGTTGAATGCAGCAAAAATATTTCATTTACAAAAGAAATAAGAGATATATATTTTCTTTTTGAAGGCCCCTCTCGTTTTTTTTGGCTTAGCTAAAAAATGGCTAGGTTTGCCTACTCAAAAAAATGATAATTATGAAGAAATTATTTGTAACGCTTGTACTTGCTGCAAGCCTCTTTAATGCACGTGCAGACGAAGGCATGTGGTTGCCAATGTTGCTCGGCCAACAGGTATACAACGACATGGTAAAAAAAGGACTAAAGCTTACCAAGGAGCAATTGTACTCAGTGAACAAATCATCTATAAAAGATGCCATCATTATTTTTGGCGGAGGTTGTACTGGTGAAATTGTAAGCGACCAGGGACTCATCTTTACCAACCACCATTGCGGTTACGATGCTATTGCCACCGCCAGCAGTGTTCAAAACAACTACTTAAGAGATGGCTTTTATGCTTTTAGCAAAGACCAGGAAATTCAATCTAAACTTACGGTGCAGTTTTTAGACAAGATTGTAGATGTTACCAAAGAAGTAGAAGAAGGTTTGAAAGGCCTCGCCTGGAGCGATCGTGTAAAAAAATTACCGGATGTTTATAAAAGCATTACAGATAAAGTTGCTGATAAAGACAATGGTAAGGCCGGCAGAATTTACAGCATGTTTAAAGACAACCAGTACATCATGTACGTGTACCAAACTTACAGAGACATCCGGTTAGTAGGAACCCCTCCGGAAAGCATCGGAAAATTTGGCGGCGATACCGATAACTGGGAGTGGCCACGCCACACGGGTGACTTTTCTGTGTTCCGGGTGTATGCTAACAGAGATGGCAAACCTGCAGACTACAGCAAAGAAAACATTCCGCTTAAACCAAAACATTTTTTACCCGTAAGTTTGAAAGGTGTAAAAAATGGTGACTTTGCTATGATCTATGGTTACCCCGGTGGAACCAACCGTTATGAAACGAGCTACGGCATAAAGTTGAAAAATGAAATAGACAACCCGGCGTTGGTTGCTTTAAGAGATATGCGTTTAAAAGCTATGTATGCTCAAATGGTAAAAGACCCCGCTGTAAAATTGAAGTTAGCAAGCAGCTATGCCGGCATTGCCAACTACTGGAAGTTTTTTGATGGCGAAACAAAGCAACTGGAAAAATTTAAAACATACGAAGCCAAGCAACAGTACGAACAGAAATTTGCTACCTGGGCAAAAGGAAAGCCAGCATACGAAAACATCTTGAGCGATTATGAAAAAGCTTACGCCGCCTGGACTCCCTATAGTAAACACAGGCAATACCTCAGGGAAGGTATTCTTGGTTCTCCGTTAGCTGCTTTTGCCTCTTCTCTCATGGGGCTTGAAGCTACCATGGTTAAACAAGGTACTACCTCTGCTGATGTAAGCAAAGCTGCGGAGGCTGCCAATACCCAACGCCAGGCATTTTTAGAAAGCGAAGACCAGGCCAGCGATGTTAAGATTTTGGCAGCCGTGGCGCAAGCTTTTTATAACGACGTAGAAATGAACCAGCACCCCATTGGATTTTACGAAAAAATGAAAGCAGCCTATGGCGCTTTGAACGATGAGAACACCTATAAAAAATGGGCGGCAGACGTGTTTGCCAACAGCATGATATTAAATGATGTAAAATGGAACGCATTTATTGCCAACCCTGATGCGGTTACTTTGCAAGCTGACCCTGCATTTGATTTTGCTGCCTCTTTTGTAAAAAGTTACAATACCAAGTACAGTTCATTCTTTACAGAATTCAACAGCAAGAACAATGAGCTGGGCCGCCTGTATATGAAAGGCATTATGGAAATGAACCCGGCCGCAGTGGCAAAAATGTACCCCGATGCTAACTTTAGCATGAGGGTAAGTTATGGCACCGTAAAAAACTACAAGCCCCGGGATGCGGTGGAGTATGATTATGTTACCACCAGCAAGGGTATTCTCGAAAAATACAAACCCGGAGATTATGAATACGATCTTCCTCTGAAGCAGGTGGAAATGCTGAAGAAAAAAGATTTCGGTCAGTACATAGATAAAACCCGCAACGACCTGGTTGTTGGATTTATAACCACCAATGATATTACCGGCGGCAACAGCGGTAGCCCTGTTATAGATGGCAGCGGCAATTTGATAGGGCTGGCTTTTGACGGTAACTACGAAGCACTCAGTCATAAAATTGCTTTCGACAAAGACCTTAACCGCACCATCAATGTAGATATTCGTTATGTACTGTGGTGTATTGACAAATTAGGCGGCGCCAAAAATATCATCAACGAATTAAAACTGGTGAGATAATAGCCAGCTTATATTATTGACAATATTGTTTTAAAAACGAGTGAAGCCCTGCTGTTGCAGGGCTTCACTCATTTTTGGCAACAGCATTCATTAAAAACCTAATTTTATAAGGCACTGAATTTGCACTTATCTAAAAAACTGTTTGTATGAAAAAACTTGTTCGCACCTTTTTAAGTTCATGCCTCCTTACTTTACTCTGCAGCTTTTTTTCTTCTTTCTTAAATGCCCAGCCTGTAATAGGCTACCAGGTTGTAACGGCCGGCCTCAGCAATCCTGTAGATGTAGTATCGGCTCCTGGAGAAACCCGTCTTTTTATAGCGCAACAAAATGGGGTTATTAAAATATGGAACGGCACGGCACTCTCAGATTTTATCAATCTGGGTACAGTTATAACCCCTTCGCCAGGCGGAGAACAGGGCTTACTCAGCATTGCTTTTCATCCTTCGTACAATAGCAACCGTTACTTTTTTGTATGGTACACCAACAATACCGGCGCTGTAACACTTGCCAGGTACCAGCGCAATCTTGCAAATCCGGATGTGGCAGACCTTGCCAGCGGACAAGTATTACTAAGCATAGCAAAGCCAGGAACGCCCTATTTTACCAATCACAATGGCGGTAAATTAAATTTTGGGCCAGATGGTATGCTGTACATTGGCACAGGCGATGGCGGAAGTGGCGGCGACCCTTTCAACAATGCACAAAACGGCAACTCTTTGTTAGGTAAAATGCTTCGCCTTGATGTAAATAGTTTTGCTACGTCTGCCCCGTTTTATGATATCCCTGCAGACAATCCTTTCCTCGCTGCAGGCGACGGTATCCGGGATGAGATTTATGCCACCGGCCTGCGCAATCCATGGCGCTGGAGTTTTGATCGTGCCAACGGCGATATGTGGATAGGTGATGTAGGACAAGGTTTGTGGGAAGAAGTAAACTGGCTGCCGGCGGGAAGCACTGCAGGTGTAAACTACGGATGGCGTTGTTACGAGGGTGCACATCTCTATTCTGGTGGTGGTTGTAGTCCTTCAGATACCGTAAGCCCGGTGTTTGAATATCCGCACAACAGTACAAGTGGAGGCTTTTCTATTACCGGGGGTTATGTGTACCGTGGGCCAGATCCTGCCAACAGTTCTTTACTGGGTTCTTATCTTACAGTAGACTATATATCTAACAATTTATGGCTGATTAAACCCAACGGTGCTGGCGGATTTAGCAGTACGCAGCAAAGTGGTGTGCTCAATAATATTTCTTCTTTTGGGGAGGCCTCTGATGGCACCTTGTATGCACTCAGAAGGTCTAATGGAACCTTGTACAAAGTAATAGTTACTGCTGTGCTTCCCGTTACCATCACCCGCTTTGAAGCCGCTGGTTTTGATGGCTATAACCAGCTACAATGGGCTACCTCATCCGAACTGAATGTAAAAAAATATCATGTAGAATACAGCGGCAACGGCCAGGCATATACGAGGGTTGGTGTTGTAAATGCTGTTAGCAATGCATCTTCGGGCAATTACAATTTCCGTCATTCTCTTTCAGCCGCAGGCCAAACCGTTTTCTACAGGCTTGCCATTGAAGATCTGGATGGCTCCGTTCGTTATTCCAACATCCTACGCCTGAATGCTGATGTGAAAAAAGTAAAAATTTATCCCACAGTAGTGAGTAACGGTTTGATAAATATTACTAGCAACAGCCCTCTTAAAACCGTGCAGTTGATGAACAGTAGTGGAGCTACGGTGTTTCAAAAAAATATGCAGGACCTCACAGGAAATATTCCTTTGTATTTACCCGTACTACCAAAAGGCATGTATGTTTTGCGTGCTATAGGAAATGGCTTCAGCCTAAAAGAAAAAATCATCATCAATTAAACCTACTTAATATTCAAAAAACTTCCTGCATCAAAACAGGAAGTTTTTTTTGTTTATAATTGCCAAATAAACCTGATAAAAAA
>JBBSJJ010000034.1:0-35545 GCA_038257335.1 Chitinophagales bacterium
AAGAGCAGCGCTAATCTGCGGCCTTTCATCTTCGAAAATCTGCGGAAAACACTCGCATTGTAACCAGGAAATCTGCAAAAAAAACAAACACTTACCCCGCCATTACAAGCAACTTTTCATGTACGGCAAGTACCTGCGGTATCAGTAATTGCCTCTCATCATTGTAAATTATAAAATCGCAGCGTTTCATTTTTTCTTCTTCATTCATTTGCTTGCTCATTCGGGCAAGCACAGCTTCCTCGCTGATACTGTCCCGCTGCATGGCTCTTTGTAAACGCAGTTTATAGGGAGAGCTCACACCTATCACTTTATCGAGGCCTTTCCACACATCTGATTCAAAAATCAGGGCTGCTTCTTTAATGGCATATGGGCCGCTCTTTGCTTGCATCCATTTCTCTGAATCTTCTATAGTGAGCGGATGCACAAGCTCATTCAAGAGCGCTAGCTTTTCTTCGTTGCCAAAAACGAGCGAGGCCAGGTAAGAACGGTTGAGTTGTTGGTTGATATAAGTTTCTTCACCAAAAGATCTCTGGATTGCTTCCCGCAATGCCTCGTTTTCGTTCATGATACGCCTAGCAGCATCATCTGCATAATATATCGGTACACCCAGGGTTTCAAAGATTTTTGCTACAGTGCTTTTGCCACTGCCAATGCCTCCGGTTATTCCAATTCTCATAAGGTGAAAGTACGAATTACGAATGTAGAAGCCGAATGTAGAATGCCGAATAAGAAATCTTTTTTTAGACCGAACAGGGCATTCGTATCTCGTTATTCGCCATTCGTAAATATAAACGACGAAAAGGTTTCCCCATTCGTCGTACGTTCTTCGTAAATCGTAGTTGTAAATTATTTCTTCTCTTCAGTTGTTACTGCAGGCTTATTTAAAGCTGCACTCCACTCCATGCTGATGGCACTTTTTTCAATTTTAATGTAACTGCCAGGGCTGGTTTCTAACATGATGGTGTTATCGTCATTCACTTTGTTGATGGTACCATGGATACCAGCAATGGTTACAATTTTGTCACCTTTTTGAAGGTCTGTTATGTACTGCTTTTGTTGCTTGGCTTTTTTTGCCTGTGGGCGAATCATAAAGAAATAGAAAACCAGGATCATTCCACCCATCAAAAAAAGAGTGCTCATGCTACTACCTTTTCCTGATGGATCGGGTGTCATTAAAAAGATACTTAATAATTGCATTTTGGTTTGTTTTTTTGCCGGTAAGCCCGGCGGTTAGCTATAAAAAATTTATTGTTTGGCTTTAGGAGTTACTTCACCTTTTAAAAGCAGTTCCGGAAAAGCAGGGGAGGCGTTAGATAATACATTCACGGTTTTGTGAGCCACGCCTGCACGACCTTCGCTGTTGAATTTTACTTTAATAAAACCAGTTTCACCGGTTTTTATGGGAGCTTCCGGCTTTTCTGGTACCGTGCAGCCGCAACTGGCAGATACATTGGATACGATGAGCGCATTGCTACCCGTATTTTTAAAACGGTAGCTGAATTCTACATTTTCACCTTCGGCAATTACGCCGAAATCATACACGCTGTCAATCATCTGCACAGTGGTAGATGCAGCAATAGCTTCAGCCTCAACAGCTGCTGGTGTGCCGGCTAATTTATCTTTGGTGCGCACGTCGCAACTACCTAATAATGCTACGGAAAATCCGCCAATGAGAATGAAAATCTTTAACATTTGTAACAGTTTATGGTTTATTTATAATGTGCTGTTTTTAAAACTCTTCTTGTCAATTTTATTTTCAGCAAGCAGCTCCTTGTGTATATTATCCAGCAACCCATTTACAAATTGGCCGCTTTGAACGGTACTGTAATCTTTTGCAAGATCAATGTATTCGTTGATGGTCACTTTTGTGGGAATGGTCTCAAAATAGAGAAATTCGCATACTCCCATTCTTAAGATGATTAAATCCAGTGCGGCAATTCTTTCTGCATCCCAATTGTTTAGTTTGGGTTTTATAAGCTCCAAAGTGTACTCCTCTTTTTCCTGTACAGTGGCAAGCAGGTTCTTGGCAAACTCCCATTTTTCTTTGCTTAAGATATCGTGAAAACTTTGCTGCCCTGGCCTGTTCAGGTAATTCAACACAAGGGTTTGCATCATTTCTCCATCGTCGTCCCAGTTAATGAAAAGCTCTTCTATATGAGCTATGAAGTTTTCGTTGGGCAGCATCAAATTGCAAAAAATAAAGTCGAGCATTTTCTTCTCATTCTTTTTATCTCTTGCCTGGTCTTCTATGTATTCTTTGTATTCGGGGGTTTCTACCAGCAGCTGGTAAATTTTTCTTACCAAATCCGTATCCAGCAGGCTGTGCAACCTGGCGTTTGCAATACTTGCTTTAAAAGTTGGTTCTTCCAGTATTTTCCACAATATTTCGTTGCCCGATATCTTGGTGTTAATGGAAAGGTCCCCGGCGGTAGGCAGATGTTTACTGGCTTTTTTGAGCGCATCTTTTTCGGCATAGCGGGCCACTTCTGTAATAAAATAAATTAAGTAGGTGAATAGCTGGGAACTTTGGTCTATCTTTTTGTTGAGAATGCTTTGCGGCTCACCGGGTTTCATTTCTCCACTCACACTGTCAAGGCTGTATAAGGTCTGCATCACTTTTACCCTAATGTTTCTTCTGCTTATCATTACTAAAGAACTTTTTATTTGAGTGGGCAAAATTAGGGGTTTAAATATTTTTGGGGCAGTAAACCTGTACTTAATATTGATTTGTGCAAAAATGTCTTAGATCAAGTACTGAAAAACTGCCATTCGTGTAGGTTACCTGTCAACAATTCTTTTAATAGTGTTTGGTATGATATTAGCCTACTTTCGCATGCCTTAAAGGGCTTATTAAATTTATTAAATCAAAAAATAGAATTATGGCAAAAAAGTTAAACGTTACTCCCTTACACGACAGAGTAATTGTGCAACCTGCTGCGGCTGAACAAAAAACTGCCGGAGGAATTATTATACCTGATACTGCTAAAGAAAAACCACAACGTGGCACCGTACTGGCTGCAGGCCCAGGCAAAAAAGATGAACCCGTAACTGTGAAAGCAGGCGACCAGGTTTTATATGGAAAATACGCTGGCACAGAAATTACCGTTGATGGTAAAGACTACCTTATTATGAGGGAAAGCGACATTCTTGCTATCGTTTAATAAAACAATTGACCAACCCTGGTAATGTTCTGCTGAATATTACCCCATCATCAAATTATCAAATTATCAAATTTTCAAATTGAATATTTATGTCTAAAATAATCTACTTCGATATAGAAGCAAGAAACAAAATGAAAAGAGGCGTGGACACTTTGGCCAACGCAGTAAAAGTAACCCTTGGCCCTAAAGGTCGTAATGTTGTTATTGAGAAAAAATTTGGCGCACCAGCAGTTACAAAAGATGGTGTAACTGTTGCCAAAGAAATAGAACTGGAAGACCCCATTGAAAACATGGGTGCTCAGATGGTGAAAGAAGTGGCAAGCAAAACCGCAGATATTGCTGGTGATGGTACCACTACCGCTACTGTTTTAGCGCAATCAATCATCAGCGAAGGCTTGAAGATGGTTGCAGCAGGTGCAAACCCAATGGACTTGAAGCGTGGTATAGACAAAGCAGTGAGTCTTGTGGTAGCCAACCTTAAAGAACAAAGCCAAACTGTAGGAAACGACAGCAAAAAAATTCAACAAGTTGCCACTATCTCTGCCAACAACGACGAAACCATCGGTAAATTGATTGCCGAAGCTTTTGCCAAAGTAGGTAAAGAAGGTGTTATTACTGTTGAAGAAGCCAAAGGAACTGATACCACTGTAGACATTGTAGAAGGTATGCAGTTTGATCGTGGGTATGTGTCTCCATACTTTGTGACCAACAGCGAAAAAATGCAAACAGAATTGCAGAACCCCTACATTCTTATTTATGATAAGAAGATCTCAGCAATGAAAGATATTCTCCATATACTCGAGAAAGTAGCGCAAGGCGGCCGTCCTTTATTGATCATTGCCGAAGACCTGGAAGGGGAAGCATTGGCAACATTGGTGGTAAACAAACTGCGTGGTACTATTAAGGTGGCTGCTGTAAAAGCACCAGGTTTTGGTGATCGTAGAAAAGAAATGCTAACTGACATTGCTATCTTAACAGCCGGTATCGTTGTTAGCGAAGAGCAAGGTTATAATTTAGAAAATGTTGATCTTACTTATCTTCGCCAGGCAGCGTCTGTTACCATAGATAAAGACAACACTACCATCGTAGGTGGTAAGGGTGTAAAGAAAGATATTACTGCAAGGGTAAACCAAATTAAAGCCCAGGTAGAAAATACTACTTCAGATTACGATAAAGAAAAATTACAGGAACGTCTTGCTAAACTAGCAGGCGGTGTCGCTGTATTATATGTTGGTGCTGCTACCGAATTAGAAATGAAAGAGAAGAAAGACAGGGTAGATGATGCTTTACATGCAACACGTGCTGCAGTAGAAGAAGGTATTGTGCCGGGTGGTGGTGTAGCTTACATCCGTGCGGTGGCAAGCCTGGATCCTAAGGTAAAAGGCCAGATAGCTGATGAGCAAACCGGTATGGCCATTGTGCGCCGTGCTTTGGAAGAGCCCATCCGTTGTTTAACTGCTAACGCAGGTATTGATGGTTCTATCGTTATCCAGAAAATTAAAGAAGGTAAAGGAGATTTCGGTTTCAATGCTAGAACTGAGGTATACGAAAACCTTTTCAAAGCCGGTGTTATCGATCCTACTAAAGTGAGTCGTGTAGCTTTGGAGAATGCTGCTTCTATTGCCGGTATGTTGTTAACTACCGAGTGTGTAATTGCAGACAAACCAAAAGACGATGCACCTCACAGCCATGGCGCTCCGGATATGGGCGGTATGGGTTACTAAGAAGGTCTATGGTCAAAAATCAAAGGTCAAAAGCCGGAGAGGATTATTATTGTAGAATAAAATATAAAAAATCCCCGTTGCGTACTGCAGCGGGGATTTTTTTTGTTACGGGCAGCGTGGCTTTACCCATCCCGCATGTGCTGGATCGTTGTGCCTGCCCCTACGTGTGCAGCGGCCCCAGGGTCACTCCCTTGTAAGGCACACCACTATGCAAGTCTTATTGAAGCGAAGTAACTACACATACCCACACTTTCTAAAACTCAAGGGCACAAAAAAGCCCCGCAATATTTGCAGGGCCTCTTTCTTTTCTATTTTTTTAAACAGCTACCTGTGGTCTCTCAAAATCAAATTCAACTTCATCGGGGTTCTTGGGGTCGGTGCCATAATTGTTGTTGAAGCGGTTTCCCTCGGTGAAGAACCAAACCAGTAAAATGATCGGCCCAACCAGGGGAATAAGAATGAAAAAATAAAACCAACCACTTTTGTTTATATCATGCAACCGTCTTGCCGAGACCGCAAGGGTTGGTATAAGAGTTGCCAGAATTAAAACGCAATACACAACAAGCCCCAAAATAGACAAAGCACTGTTGTCGGTTAGGGCACCTACCATAGCAAGGGCGTAAAAAGGAATGATCAGGATAAAGTTGGCTAAAGCAAAATACCAGTATTCAGCCCTGCGTGCCCGGCCAGTAAAGTTGGCATAATTCTTCACCATAACTTTTTTCCACCAGTCTACCATGTTGTAGTTTGATTCGTGTTTTTCCATTGTTTTAAGGTTTTTAGTTTTGAACAACAATAATAGCGGATTTTTAAATACAAAGCGTCTGGTTGCAAATGGGTATTTGTTGCCCACCAGCAATAACATCCCGGCCTCGGGCAGAGACCTGTTTATCTTTGCCATGAACCACAAAACAATTTTATGAATTGGATACTACTCATTATTGCCGGCTTGTTTGAAGTTGGTTTTGCTACTTGCCTTGGCAAAGCCCGGGAGACCAGCGGAACTACATCTCTACTGTGGTGGAGCGGTTTTTTTGTTTGCCTCAGTATTAGTATGCTACTGCTATACAAAGCCACGCAAACCTTACCTATTGGTACAGCCTATGCAGTGTGGACGGGCATTGGCGCTGTGGGTACCGTGCTAATGGGCATCGTTTTATTTAAAGAACCTGTAGCTTTTTGGAGGTTGTTTTTTATTGCTACCCTCATTGGTTCCATCATTGGCTTGAAGGCTGTAAGCCAGTAGGCAACTTTTATAACTTCCGGGTGTAAAGGTTGCTTAGAACAAATCCTTTCACAATAAGGTACTGTGCCGTGCAGTAGGTAAGCATTATTAAAAAAGGAAAAGCAAGGGGGCTGTGAAATTTATTAAATGCCAGCAGGCTGTCAGACAATACAAAAAAACAGGCTCCGGCTATGAACAAAGCGCCGGCGGGTTTTGAGACCCTGAAATAAATATGTAAGCTCGTCAACAGCATACTCATGATCACAGCAGCATAAACAACCACCGGAATCTTGAGCGCTCCAAGCGAAGGAAATAATATATATATCAACGCTACACCATAGGCGAGCACCAGCAAACCGAGGTAGGGTGCGGTTTTTAGCAAGCTCGTCTTCCCGTTGGGCAGGGAGAGAAAATAGATAATATATAAAATATGCGTTAGTAAAAAACTTGCCAGGCCAGGTATAAATAACAAAGGGTTTTTATATTCAAAAAGCAGGAATACATCGCCGGCAAAAGATAAGAAGAGTGCTGCCAATATAAGGCTACGACTTCTTGTGAAGGTCACACTCAACCAAACCCACAACATAAGCAATGGAATGAGCAATGGCTTTGTAAAAAGCTGCAGCCGTTGGTTTTGCAGAATGCCAGCCACTATATAGGCCAGCATGGTAGCAAAAAAAAACACCGGGAGAAAGCGTTTTAGCAATAGACTCATGCCGCATTAATTTTACAGCTCTACATAGGGTTTACCTCCAAAAAATACTTTAAGTGAATCTCTTACTCTCGCAGTATCGCTCAGGGGCGCCGTAAACGGAATTGATAATTTATAAGTCCCGGAGTCTTTTTGGGAGACCAATACATTGTGCCCAAAACTAGAATAACGTGCAACGGCTTTGTCTGCTTCTATCTTAGAAGCGTATTCTTTAAATACGATGGCAAAATTGTATGGAACACCTGCGGAGTCTCTTAGGCCAGCGAGGCTGCGGGATTGCGCACCTGGAGAATCCAGGCTAAGCATACTGCTATCAGCCTGCGTAAAAGCACTGTCTTCTATGGGTACCAGCGTTTCTGTTTGCACAGGAACCTCTTGGTTTGTATCGTACACTAAAAAATAATATATGGCCGCTGCAGTGCCTAGCAAAAGTAAGGCAAGCAGCATAATCATAGCCGGTTTATTGGAGCTCGTCTCCCTGGCGGGGGTGCTAAAGGAAATCTCATCCTGCGCTTTTTCTCTGATGGTTACCGGCTGGTTCTCCAGTTTTGGATTAATGGTGTGCCCCTGTGTAAATTCGTAAGTGTCCTGTTGGCTCTTTTGCAAAGTACCAATCCCCTCTATGATCATAGGCTTACCTATGTTTAAAAATTGGCGGGAGAGGAGGCTGTAGGATTCAAGATCGGAAGTGGCCAAAGGTTTTATTTTTCGGCTTTGTTGCACTATAAAGTCAATGAGGCCATCATCCTTTTCTGCTTTGTTATTGTATTCAAACTCAATGGCTCCTTCGGGTAGGTTGGTCTCTTTTTCACTATCGGCTGGTATCACCACATTGGGAGAGAGGTTAAAAGTTCCTATGTCTTGGAGGGTTACGGTTTTGTTATTGTAAAGGTATTGAACGATCAGTTGTTCTAATTTCATCAGTGAGTTTTATATGCAACAAACCTACCCATTATTGAGAATATAGCCAAGCAAACCAGTCAATTCATTAATTTTGGCGCATGTTATCTGCAAAAGAACTTTCATTTCTGCAATATTGGGAAACCTACCGCACCCCTCACAGCAGCTTTACCAGTAAACTGGCACGGGGACTACCCATGGCGTTCATGTTTTCGGTTCCCATACTCTTGCTGGTGGTATCTGTCTATTTATACTTGCCCGAGTGGTACACTAAAATTTCCAACAGGCTCTCCGGTTCCTTTGTAACCATCCTGGTAGCAGTTATGATGTGCATCATTTTTTTCTCTTACTTTCGCATGCATTTCAAATGGGAAATGAACGAGCAACTTTATAAAGAATTATTACACAAACAAAAAAAAGAAGAGGCAGCGAAACCATAAAAAATCGTCTCTTACATCAAAAGTAAACTATGAAAAAAGTTATGTTCCTAATGATAGCTGCGCCGCTATTATTTCTTTCTTGCAAAAAAGAGGATAAATGTCCTTACTCCCAATCCAATGCTTCTGCCAGCGCATCTGAAAGGGCTTATCTTACCAGCTATATGTCAACAAACAGCATTACTGCCCTGGAACACAGCAGCGGTGTTTTTTACAATATTTCTTTGCCTGGCACTGGCGCATCACCTTCTATTTGTTCCAATGTTACCGCACGTTACACAGGTTCGCTAATGAGCAACGGTAGTGTGTTTGACGTTACCCCTGCTGGTAGCCCCGGCATTAACTTTACCCTTGGTCAGCTCATTGTTGGCTGGCAAAAAGTTTTGCCACTCGTAAAAGCAGGTGGAAAAGTAACCTTATACATACCACCATCTTTAGGCTATGGCAGCAGCGATCGTACAAACCAGCAAGGAGCTGTGGTTATACCCGCCAACTCTTACCTGAAGTTTGACATAGAATTGGTAAATGTTCAATAAACAACTGTTTATAGTCAGCTTCTGTTTCTAAATAAATTAAATTTGGGCTTTGATGTTTGTCAAAGCCCATTCTCTTTTCAGTAAATAATTTTTGTGAGCCACGAAGCAATTTCAGTATTTGATATGTTTAAGATTGGGGTGGGCCCCAGCAGCAGCCATACGCTAGGCCCCTGGCGGGCTGCGCAAAACTTTACCCAATCGCTGGCTGCTAAAAATTTATTGTTCGAGGTTACCCGGATAGAAGTACTCCTGTATGGCTCCCTTGCAAAAACGGGTGTGGGGCACGGCACAGATATAGCCGTGCAGCTTGGGCTCTGCGGAGACGACCCGGTTACATTTAATGTGGACCACATCACTCCAAAGATGAACGACATCAGGGCCATGAAAAAGCTCTTGCTTGCCGGCCGCCACGAAATAGATTTTGATCCTGCCGAAGACATCGAGTTTCTCTTCCAGGAATCTTTACCCTACCATCCCAATGCTCTTACGTTTTTAGTAGAACTTAAAAATGGCGATACAATTGCCGAAACCTACTATTCTGTAGGCGGTGGGTTTGTGCAACAGGAAGGCGAAAATAGTTCGGTTTCGGCCAGCGTGGTATTGCCTTTTCCCATAGATACGTCAGACGAATTGCTCCACTGGTGCCGCAAAACAGGCATGGCTATTTACGAAGTGGTACTAGAAAATGAAGCAGCCTGGCGCCACGAAACAGATACCAGGAATGGCCTGCTGAATATATGGCGGGTAATGAAAGAATGTATGTACCGGGGTTGCCATGCAGATGGAATTTTGCCGGGAGGTTTGCAGGTAAAAAGAAGAGCCGCGGCTTTGAACAGAAAGTTGCTGAAAGCCAAATCATATGATGATACTGCGGGCTGGCAACAAGCTATCAAAGCGGGCGGTAGCCAGTTCAATTACATTCTTGATTGGGTCAGTTGTTTTGCCCTCGCCGTCAATGAAGAGAACGCCTCCTTCGGTCGGGTAGTTACCGCTCCTACCAATGGTGCAGCAGGTGTAATACCTGCAGTATTGCAATACTATATTTTGTTTTGCGATGGCGATAACGAAGATAAGATCTGCCAGTTCCTGCTTACTGCATCGGAGGTAGGAAGTATTTTTAAAAAAGGAGCCACCATTTCTGCAGCCATGGGCGGATGCCAGGCCGAGATAGGAGTGAGCAGTGCTATGGCTGCAGCCGCCCTCACAGAATGCATGGGCGGTACACAGCGCCAGGCTTTGATGGCAGCGGAGATTGCCATGGAGCATCACCTCGGCCTTACCTGCGATCCCATTAAAGGGTTGGTGCAAATACCTTGTATTGAACGCAATACTATGGGAGCTATCAAAGCAATTACCGCCAGTCAGCTGGCTTTACAAAGCAGCCCCGATTTTGCAAAAGTGAGCCTGGATGGTGTAATCAAAACTATGTGGGATACTGCCCTGGACATGAACAGCAAATACAAAGAAACCTCTGATGGTGGCCTTGCGGTGAATATTCCTATCAGTTTAAGTGAGTGCTAAGAGCCCTAAATCCCCTGAAGGGGACTTGAGAAGAAGCCCCTAAATCCCCTGAAGGGGACTTGAAAGCATCATAAAAATTGAGTTTCTTTTCAGATTTCAAGTAGGAATAATCAGAAGCCTAGAAAATTTAAAAGTGATAGAAGAAGTCTCCTATAATTTAGCCTTCAAAAGCCCCCTTTAGGGGGTTTGGGGGCTTTTCTACACCCCGTACTGCCTCTTTATATCCCGGTCGTTTTCTCTTTGCTTAATGGTTTCTCTTTTGTCGTAATTCTTTTTGCCTTTACCCAGGCCTATTTCCATTTTGGCGAGGCCTTTTTCATTGATGAAAATTTTGAGTGGAATGATGCTATAACCTTTCTCTTTGCTTTTAGTTTCCAGCTTTTTCAGTTCCTTCTTGTTCAGCAATAATTTTCGTTCCTGCAAAGGCTCATGGTTGGTATATGTGCCAAAAGCATATTCAGAAATATGTAAACTTTTTACATAAAGTTCACCCTTGTCAAATAAACAATAACTGTCGTTGAAACTGGCTTTGCCCTTGCGCAAAGATTTTATTTCCGTTCCCTGCAAAACCATGCCGGCTGTGTAAGTAGTCTCAAAAAAATATTCATGATAAGCCTTGCGGTTATTCAATTCCATGAAGCAAAGATAATTGAACTGGATGTTTAAACTTGCCTTGAAGTTGCCAGTTTTATTTATCTGAATGCAGCCAGTTTACGGGTGCCAAGGGAATGTTCCTGACAATCCAAAACATAAGTATAAGAACCAACAGCAGCAGAGGCCTGTTTAAAAATGCCCAGGACCTTTTCATTTTACCGGTAAAAAAATACAGTAAGCCAATGATCAACACAGGGAATAGTGTGAGCAAAAGTACGTTGTGGTTTGCAGCCGCATAAAGGCGCCCGTGCAGCAGATCATGCGTTGCCCGTGCGCTTCCGCAACCTGCACAATCGAACCCCGTTATTTTTTTAAATATACAGGGAGGGTAATACCGGCTTTGTGCCGGGGGGTGCTGGTATATTAAAACAGCAGCCACGAGTGCTGCTGTCATTAAAATTGCTACCGATATTTTTTTTGCCATGCTGTTCAGCTAGTATTGAGACATTTCAGCCGAACCCAGGAAAACGAAGGCTATAAAATAAATGATCCAAACTACCACCGCAGCAATAGCTGCATAGATGGCCCACTGCTTTGCTTTCTTTGCTTCCGCAGCAGCGGCATCGTACTGGCGGCTGTTCCACAGATTATCTACTTTGGTAGCAGAGACGATGGAAACGATGCCGAGTGGCAGGCAACAGAGTACGGTACTTAAGATAGCCCATATCAAATTGTTGTCTGGCTTTGTTGGTGGAGGAAGAGCCGAGCTGCTGCCACCAACACTTTGATTGCCCATGTTGCCAGCATAACTGGGATCTGGTGGTACCCGAATGTTTCCATTTGGCAAAACCTTTTTGATGGCATCTGCCAGGTTGCGCACATCGTCTTCAAATCTTTTACTGTCTATTTCTACAAATTGCCGGCGGTAGAGTGAACTCATGTTTTGCGGCAGTTGTTCCGGTCTCGGCATGGGCACATCATCAAACAACACCGGTATCACCTGTATGTTACGGGCAAGGGCAGTGGCTACTTCAAGGCGAACAAAATCGTCCGGGTCATCCAGGCGGCGATTGCCTGTTACATCCTTCATATCCAGCCAGCTCTTACCAATCACTACTATCAATACGTCGCATTTACGCAAGGCGTTATCAATACTCACTACAAAATCATCACCGGGCAATATGGTGTTGAAGTCTTTAAAGATTTGATCCCTGGTAAAATATTTCTGCAATTCATTGTACAATGCAAGCGCATTCCAACTGCTGTCATCTTTCCTGTAATTAATAAAAATTGTTCCTGGGAGACTCGCCATAAAATAGTGTTTGGTTTTAAGGGGGAATGATTATTCTAAAATATAGATATTATTTCATATTAACAAAGAGACTATTTGATTAAGAAACTGTTATTTGATTGATATCAAGTTTCACCGTACGGGCACCTTTTTGCCTGGCTTCGCTCACCAGGTGCTCTGTACCGCCGGGGCCATCGCCGCTTTTACCATCCCACAAAGCGAGCAGCGTTATATGCAATCCCCCATTGCTCAGGGCCGCATGCAACTGCCAAAGGTTGTTGCGTTTCCAGATATCATAGCCAGGTTTTTTTCGTAGCCAGCCAGGTAAAATCTCCGAATCCGCCAGTACAAAAACCGGGAGTTTCCGTATCAGGCTATCCAGGCGACTTACCCAGCCGGGGCCGGCAAATGCAACGGAGTTTTTAATGAATTGCTCTCTCGGAATGGCTAAAAATAATTTGCTGGGGATGCCAAGCTCTGCACAAACTTCATGAAAGAGAATATCGCCACCACAGGCGCCACCTGCTATGCCTGTAACGGGCGAACCTGCAGTAATTATTTCCTGCTGAATGGCTTCTTTTATTTTAGTTTTTATTGCTATCTCCTTGCCAGCCGGAAAACGGGGGGTCGTTCTTTCAGCAGCATCTATCATGTGTCCTGTAAATAATAAATAATGTTTTTTCTCAAGGGGGTTTAGCTGCAGGGTTGGGAAGGCAGAAAGTGCAGCCTCCACATTTTCAGGCATTATTTGCAGTAGCTCAAACATGCGAATTTGCCGGAGTGCCGTTTCTACTTGCAACTGGTTTGCACTTTGCAATGCCCGCCTATACACGGACCTTACCCTTTCCGTGTTGGTACTCGTCAGGCAAACCAGGTCTGCTTCGGTTATTTTTAACCAGCTTGCCGATTGCTCTTCATCACTCATTTTTTCTTTGGCAATATTGATTGCCAAACGGATGCAAACGACCAACTGCCGTTGCTTATCCTGTAAGTTTGCAATTTTTTCTAAAGCATCTTTTTCAGTTTCAAATGTTAGCGCCCAGGCCTCCGGATGCTTTGTAGCAAGCGCCAGCAGTATTGACAAGAAACCAAGGGCATTAATGCCGCAGTGAAAATGATTCAGGTTTTCAAAATATCCTTTTTCGTACTGTAGGTAAGCGGCTTCCAAATAGGCAGACTGTAGTGCTGTTTGCGTCATTTTTTCTGGCAAGCTCTTCTTTACATCGTTTACCCAACGGCTTTTTATGTTTCTTCCCTTCAAAGCATAAATGGCGGATAAATCCTCGCCTTGTAAGGCATCATTGTTAAACAGTACTTCAATACATATATCTGACTTAGCCAGTAACAATTTAGCATCCAAAGGATTGCTAAGCAGTTCCTGTTCGCTCAGGCGCTGGTAAATGGTTGCCAGGTTCATATTGGCCTGCTTATCCTGGGGCAGCCGTTCTTTTAATTTTTCCCACACGCCGCGGGCATAATCATACGCCTCCATATTTACAAGGGCTTCTCCAATTGTACGATGCGCAGGAATCTTCCAGGCAAAAGAACTTGCTTCTTCGGCCAATAATGAAAGTTTGCCGGGTTCCCTTGCCCTGGTGGCTATTTCGGTTTCTTCTAAAAAGCCGGCGGGCACCATAAAAAACTTTTCGGTATCCTGCACATCCAATTGGGGCATGGCGGCAAAAACAGGGCTGTCATTGCGCTCACTGAGCCGGCTCTCTTGCAAACTGGTAATAAGCAATGGAAGAGCCGCGGCCGGATTTTCTTTGTCATATGTTACGTAGCGGTAGCCGAGTATGTCAAATGGGGTTTCATCAAAGCCCGGGCATTTGAGCAGCACCGTGGTTTTGTTTTTTAATGCATGCCTTATCCCTAGTTCATAAAATACATTGGCGTTGTGAATGCTAATATCTGCTACTACAACA
Organism: Chitinophagales bacterium; assembly: GCA_038257335.1. Taxonomy (GTDB): domain Bacteria; phylum Bacteroidota; class Bacteroidia; order Chitinophagales; family Chitinophagaceae; genus Ferruginibacter. The sequence continues at coordinate 14,027 of JBBSJJ010000034.1, forward strand.
TCGGCCAACAACAGCAGCGAAAACATATCTTCCCTTATCTCGCCCGATTCAAATATTCTGCCTGTTGTGCCGCCATCAAGATTCAGTTGCCTCAAAGCGGGCATGATGAGTTGTTCCTCTACCAGGTCAAAATTAAAACTCATTACCTCCGGCTTACCATTACCGTTAGCATTATTTTTAATAACCTGCTTGGTGCCAAAAGGGCGAACAATGAATACCTCCATTATTTGAATATTTAGACTTTTGAGAAAGTGTGCAATCTGAAAGTGGTAGCGTTAGCAGTAGGCCGAAGGTTTTTTGAAGTAGGATGAATGGGCTCTTAAAGTTATCAACTAAATAGTTGAACCAGTAAAAAAAACTTTTTTACGCTGGCAGATATTACAAACAGTAACAAATAATTAATTGCGTGTGATTTGCACAATTTTTATTTTTTAGATTTTCTTTTCAACATTTTTTTTTCGTGGGAGCTCTGTGCACGGTGCTTAAAGTTTTCTCTTCAAACCTTGCATTGTACAAGGTTTCACTCATTTCTTTCAAAAGAACAGACGCTATATTTTTTTCTCTTTAGGATGGTGGTTGTCAGTAACTTAGTTGTTACCAGTTGTCTGCCGGTCGCCGATTTTTGTTATATTTATTTTTCGATTGAATTTATACTGCCAACCATTTTTGTAAAATAATTTCCAAAATTTTATTATGAAAAGAATTCTCCTTTCATCTTTTTGTTTAGTAATCACAATTTCGCCCACTCTTTTTTTTAAGGCAAACGGGCAGGTAAGCCAGCGCTCTGATGCTGAATTGCGCCAGTTGGCGAACAGGTATGTAAAAACGCCTGTTTCCAGAACCCAAAAAACGAATGGCGACGTTTATTTACAGCGGGATATGTCGGGTTACCTACATGCCAATGTATTTACCGCACCTAATGTTCCGGAGTCTGCCGCAGATCATGGCCACGATCACAAAAGCGAATTGTTGTTGGAATTTTTAAACAGGCCGCATCCCAACGTAGCAACTATTAATAAATTTTTTAACCAGGCATCCGCAGAGTTTGGGGTACCGGTAACCATCCTAAAAGCTGTGGCGCAGGTGCAAAGCAATTGGGCACAGGTATCAGAATCTATGTACGGTTCCTGGGGTGTAATGGGCATTATTGAAAATAATTTTACTCACCAGGTAAGCAAGGCTGCTACTTTATTAAATACAGATGTTGCCTCTATAAAAAATGACGCTCAAACAAATATCCGTGCGGGAGCAGTCTTGTTGAAAGTTTATCAACAAGGCCAGCCAGTGTCTGCCAACGAAGCAGACTGGTTTCAATCTGTAAAAAAATTGACTGGGCTCGTAGATGCGAACCTTAGAAATGAGTTGGCACTTCGCATATTTGATGTAATGAAGAGTGGCGTAAAAACAGTTACACTTTGGGGCGAGATCATTGACATAGATCCTGTAGATGTTTTTTTACGTCAAGCTGAAACAACTCCAGAACCAGCCCCTGGTAATCCGCCCCTTACAACCGAAGCGGTGGATTACCCACTTGCTATTGAAAACTACACCACTTGCACTTCCAACTTTGGAACAAGACCGGTGGGTGCTGCCATCAATTTCTACTTTGTGCATTATGTGGCCACCGGCACTTACCAGGGCGCTATAGATTGGTTTAAGAACTGTACCTCTGGTGTAAGTGCCCATTATGTGGTGCGCAACAGCGATGGGCAAGTAAGCCAGGTAGTAAGGGAAGCCGACAGGGCTTATTCCCAGGGAGTTGCTCTGTATAATAATGAAGGCATTGGTGTAGAGCATGAAGTGCTGGCTACCAACTTAACCATGTGGGATAGCGAACCCATGCTGGCATCCGCCACTGCACTTTGTGCCAATGTATGCGACCGGTATGCGATTCCGAAGCTGAGACGGGTTACCAATGGTGATAGGGCTATTTATGGCCACAGTGATGTACGTGCCACAGACTGCCCCAACCTTACGCAGGATCGTTGGGATGATTTTATTTTTCGGGTAAACAATGTACGTCGTTATGTGGCACCGCCCGTATTGTTCAGCATTGCAAATGCAGGAACGGGAACAGAACTTACGGCCACCTGGAAAACACACACAGATGCCAACCTTGCAGGTTACAGGTTGTATTATGCAACTGCAGATGACCTGAATAACTGGGCTTTGGTGGCAGACGAAACAACACTCAATGCTGCTTCTACTTCACTTACTTTATCTGCTGCGCAATTTTTAGTACCCCCTGCAGGCAATGTTCATCATTTTAAATTAGCAGCCGTAGTTACAGACGGAGCCAATCCATTATTAGAAACTGCGTTTAGCGATGTTTACTCCAGATCATCCAACAGCACAGGTTCAAAAGTGTTGATTGTGGATGGTTTTGACAGGTATACCGGAAGTGCTTCCTATAAAAATATTTCGCATCCTTTTGCAACCAGTTATTTTAAAGCCCTGCGAAACAAAGGATATTTGCAAATAAGCAGTGCCGCCAATGAAAAAGTGGATGATGGTACTTTTAATTTAAACAACTACGATATTGTTGTATGGTTTACCGGAGATGAATCGAGTGCGGATGTTGTTTTTACTGCCAATGAAAAAACAGCCATCAAAGCGTTCCTGGATGGGGGAGGTAAATTAATTTTATCCGGGTCTGAAATTGCTTACAATGTGGGCAGGGCAGCCGCGGCTACCGTAGACCTTACTTTCATGAGCGGGTATTTAAAATCAACCTATGTTGGAGATGGAGCCATTAGTTATACACCTGCTACAGGTATTGCCGGCACTGGCTTCCAGGGGTTAACGGTACCTTTTGGTGTGGTATATCCGGAAGATTTTCCCGACGCCGTCAATGCTGTATCGGGTGCTACCAACATATTCGATTATTCGGCGGCCAACATGCGAGGCGGTGTGGCCTACAAAGGTTTGTTTGGTACGGGCACAGAACCCGGCGCAGTCATCTTTCTATCTTTTACACTTGAAACAGCGGCACCTTTAAGCATTGAACTATTCACACAAAGAGCCCTGCAGTATTTTGATGAAGCAGTTATCACAACTCCACCCATTGCTGTGGCAGATGCAGCAACAACACAGACAGCAGTTGCAAAACGCATAAGTGTGCTGGCCAACGATGCCGACAACGGAACTTTATTGGTTGCAGGCAGTGTAGAACTGGTGAGCAATCCAGCGAATGGTACGGCTACCATTGATGCCAACGGCAACATTAGCTATATTTCCAATGCAGCTTTTACCGGTACTGACAACTTTCAATACCGGGTGCAAAATACCAACAACCAATTTTCAAACAATGCAACGGTAACCATTACTGTGATGGCTGCTACCGTATGCGATCCGTCGGCACCAGAAGTAGATGATATGCAACCCAAACGTGACCTGCGAGGTGCGTGGGTTGCTACCGTTTCTAATATTGATTGGCCTTCGTCCCGCACCCTAACCACGGCTCAACAGCAAGCAGGATTACTGAGGATTTTAGATACCTTGGCCAATACCGGTATCAATACCGTTTTCCTGCAAATAAGGCCTGAAGCAGATGCCTTGTACGCATCAGCGATAGACCCATGGTCTTACTGGCTTACCAATGCTCAGGGTGTGGCACCGAGCCCGTTTTGGGATCCCCTGGCTTTTGCAATTGAAGAATCTCACAAGAGAGGCATGCAATTACATGGTTGGATAAACCCTTACCGGGCTAAACAAAGTACACCAACCCTGGCAGCCAATCATGTGGTCAATCTTCACCCCGATTGGACCTTTGTTTCCGGAACGGCTACCTTGTTAAATCCAGGACTGCCGGCAGTGAGAAATTATCTTGCCCGGGTTATTGGAGATATAGCCACCCGCTATGACATTGATGGCATTCATTTCGATGATTATTTTTATCCGTACGCAGGCATGACCGGCCAGGATGCACAAACTTTTATTGATTACAATCCTGCAGCCATCGCTACTATTGAGGACTGGCGCAGGGACAATGTAAATCAACTGATCGCTAGAATTTATGATACGCTGGCCGTGGTTAATGCTGCTGCCAACCGAAACATCGTATTTGGGGTGAGTCCGTTTGGCATTTGGAAAAGTGGTACACCTGCCGGCATCTCCGGCACGTCTTCTTACAGCGTTGTGTATTGCGACCCAATAGCCTGGATGCAGGCTGGCAAAGTAGATTATGTAGCGCCACAATTGTACTGGAAAATTACCGGTGCTCAGGATTATAATGCCTTGTCTAAATGGTGGAACGACCAGGGAGTACTGTACAACCGCCACGTTTATCCTGGCCTGGCTTTGTATAAAATGAGCGATGCCAATAACTGGGCATCTTCCGAAATTCAAAACCAGATCAACATAAACAGGGGCAGCAGCCACGATCAGGTGAAAGGCCAGGTACTGTTTAGCACCAACCAGTTGATGAACAATATCAAATCAATTAAAACGGCTTTGCAAGCCAATCAATACAAATACAAGGCTATGGCACCGGCATTACCGTGGAAGGATGCGGTTTGCCCCAATGCGCCTGTAAATATCCGCCAGGAATTGGATACGCTGCGGTGGGATGTGCCGGCTCCTGCTGCCGACGGAGACTTGCCGAAAAGCTACGCCGTGTATCGTTTTGAAAACATGGGTGAAGCCAGCACAAATCTAAACGATGCCAGCAAATTGTACGCAGTAGTATACGGCAATGCTGTGGCCGTTTTACCTGGCGACCTTAATAAATATTTTGCAGTAACCTCGTTGGATAAGTACAACAACGAAAGCGAAGTAGGTGCGGGGGTCGTGTTGCCAATCACAGGGCTTAAATTTAATTTACAACTTTCGGGTAATACCAGTGTGGTTAGGTGGACAACATCAACGGAAATAAATACCCATTCATTTGTGGTGGAAAGAAGTGCTGATGGACGGAGCTTTACAGACATTGCTACAAAGCCTGCCGCCGGCAACAGCCAGTCGGTGCGGAACTACCAATTGCAGGACCTGTTAACAGCAGATGGTATTTATTACTACCGCATCAGGAGTGTAGATCTGGATGGACGAAGCCGTTATTCGGAAGTGAAAAGTGTAGTGTATAAAAATGATGGTAGTACTGTGGTAGTAGGGCCCAATCCCTTTAGCAACTACATCAACATCAGCCAACTTAACCAGGTAAGCAAGGTTGAATTGCTAGATGTAGCTGGCAGAAGCCTGGTAAACAAATTAGTTAAAAACGAAGCCAGTACAAGGTTAGAGGCAGGCAATTTACCTGCAGGAATCTATCATTTGAAAATTACCCAGGTCAATGGAAATTTCAGCATAGTAAAAATGGTGAAAATGTAAAACAGGAACAAATCATCTTATATAAAAAGCCGGGCCCTTACGAAAGCCCGGCTTTTTATATGGATGTCTAATTATAAGGACAACTTATTTTTTTCATTTTAAAAAACCATGCCCACTCTAAACTGCAGCATCTTCAACTCATCTGATACGGCGTAAGTAACTGCAATACTGGTAAGATTAAAGGGAGCAAGTAATATACCTCCACCATAGGAGCGGTGCCATTTATTGGAAGTTTCTCCCGGCATCCAAACTCTTCCATTGTCTACAAAAGCAACAAGACCAGCTTTTCCGTTAAAAATATAAGAACGCACTTTTTTGATATATCTTAATTCTGCATTATTGTAAACGGTTGATTTTCCACTAAACCTTTCTCTGCGAAAGCCACGCAGGTTATAGCTCTGGCCAATGTTGGGATATTGATAAAACAAAGGATCGCCCGACACGGTAGATGCACCCGTTTTAAAAGCAATAGATATTTTAGGAATTACGGGTATAAAAAAAGATAGGCTGCCGGAAAAAGTTTGGAACGATCGGTCACTTGCATCCAGGTTCTGGATATGTTTTGCCAGCAAAGAAAAGCTGATTCCTTTTTGAGGAAGTACAGAATCCTTTACGTCTGCAAACTCGTATGCCAGTTGCAGCCCCGCAAAATTATCGGGACTAAAGACTCCGGCAATATTAGGAGAAACACTTTTAGAAACAAAACGTGCTGTATCGTTGATGATTCTAACCCGCTGGTAAAAACCATTCATGGCCCATCTGCTCTTACCAATGAAACGGCCAAGGCCAAGGTTGGCTGATGCTTCCTCAGAACGCATCCTGTAAAAATCCCTGTCCCTTGTAATATTAGGTGTCTCATTACCCAATCCATGAAAGTTCAACCATTTGACCCCATCATAATTTGCCCTGGTTATAAAATCCCACTCTCCAAAAAGTTTAGGAAAGAGGCCATTATAAGTAGTGCTGAACGCTTTTTGCGTAATAGAATAATCTACATCTACACTTTGCTTATATGCAAACGGGCGTTTGCGCCAGCGATGGTTTAAAAACTGGTAGCGCAAGCCCAGGAAGATCCGGTCATCTTCGTTGTAAATTAAATGCGGCACAAGGCCTTTTTTGTCGGGTAAAAAACTGTTGTAGTCATAAGTATGTATAGCACTGTCTTCAGACAGGTGCAACTTTGCGTTCCTGCCACTAAAATAGTTATCTGCATTATCGTAAATATGAAAGCGGGTATTGCCCACTTTACGGGATTCATCTATGATAGAGTCTTTGTCTACACCTCCAATAATCCGAAGGTTTATTTGTTTATTCAGGTCACCCGTTATTTTATAAATGTCGTTGCCCGCAAGCCCATAGATTCTGATCTCATCCGTTTCCCCATCTTTAAATATGCGGCTGTAAAAGGGCAGGGCTTCTTTCTGGCGTTCACCGTCCAGGTTATACATTTTTACTTCTGTGTTATTTTCTGCCAGGTGATTAATTTCAAAATACTCGCTGGCGCTGGTACCCACTACTTCGGATTCTTCAGCCATCACCCCATAGTATTTCGTAGCATATTCCACCAAATGTTCTCTTCTTGACTTTAGCTTGGCAGCAATTTCCTTACCTCTAATGGCTTCAATCTCGGGTGGCAAATTTTGTACTGCCGCATCTATGACATTATCTGTCAGCGCCGCCTGTAGAGTTGTTGCCTCTGACTGCCACTGTGCTAAATTCATTTTGTTGGTTATCAACCTGTCTAAAACCCTGTTGATAGTTACCAATGCCTTTACATTAGGAATGTCATAATCGAAGCGCTGCAAAAATTTCAAACCAGCCATACGGATTACCAGGTTCAACAAAAATCCATTGTGGGTTGAAAGTGCCTGGTCACGATCTGTAGGTACGGGTATGTAAATTGTTTTATCTCCTTCTTTTTGAATGCCCCATTTCCACTGGTCGGCATGCCGGTCGAAATCACCTACCAACATATCTAACAAACGGGCCTTTGCAAACTCAGACTGGTTCACACTGTACTTAGAACTCTTTAAAAGATTCGGAAGCATGTCTTCAGTATCGTCAAAATTTTTAAAGTTTCCCAGGTTATCGGCTTCGCTCCAATCATCTTTTGGTCTTTGTTCAAATAAGTAAACCTTACCGGCGTATTCGCTGTTGAGGGTGTCCAGGGCTATTTGTTGAGGCAAGTAATAGTACACAGGTTCTGTATGGCGCACACCGGCAGCTTCTGCCAGGCGGGGAACCACGAGGGCCCCGTAAGGATTCGACATCGATATTTCGTCATTTACCACATCGGAAACAAAAGTGCCCTGGAAAATTTTCGGTATCACTTTTTCCAACCGTTTATCTACGGAACGTAACGAATAGTCCTTATCTCCGGCAGTGGTAAGGTGCAATGATTTGGATTGGTTGCCACCACCTTGTTTGTATTTGATCAATCCGCCTCTCAGCGTATCCAGGTAAATAACAGGAAATGTTACTTCTGTTGTCCATTCTTTTCGGTAGTTGCGTCCCCACAGCCATTGGTAATACCCTGATTTCTTATATTGGGGGCCGGCAGCTACCGATCTGAATCGGGTAGTATCCAAACTGGGTTTCGATTGTGCTTTAACGGCAGCGGTTGATGTGCAAAGTAACAGTGTGGCAAGAGCGCTTTTTTTAAGCATGTTGTATTTCACGAGGTCTTATTTTACTGCTAGTAATCTAAAACTCTGCCAAATCAGGTTAATGTTCAACCCCAACCCTGGCGGCGGATGCTTCATGAGGTATTATATTGAGCTTTGAGTAACATTTAACCCAGGCCAAATGTTTTGCTTGCCAGGCAATGTGGTTGATACTCTCGTCAATTATCTTATTAAAAGGTGGTGGCCAACAATGCTAAATAAATTTTATTGCACACCATAGTCAGGTGTGCAGTGAAATTAGCTGAGCAATGTTGATGCAAACCGCACATCTCTTTCAAAAGACCCATACTTCAATGAATCTATAAAACCCTCCTACCTTTTAAAACATTGGCTGGAGAAAAAGTAAATGGCTAACAGTGTTTGGCTGGTACGAAACAACACGAATTGCAATAAAGTAAAATGCTGTATAATTTATAGTTGGGGAAATTTAATCCCACAAAATTGTAAATTTTAATATGAGTTGGGAATGTGCCGGAAGAAATATTTTCTTTTTCCAATTAAAAATAACAATCTGGCCTTCACCTTTAAGCCCAAACTAAAAGACTGCGAGGCGCTTTCGGCAAAAGAAACTTTCCTGCGCCCAACGCTGCCGAAAAATCTAAAATGGCACAATTATACCTGTAACTCAACTAAAAGAAAAACAACATGAGCCAGGCTTTTGTAAAAGAAGAAGATGATCAATGGTTGCACGAAGTGCCACCTACTTTGACCGCCCTTATCCATTTTTTGACCAGGGAAAACAATGGCATCCGGGTTACGGAAATTACCATACACATGCATAACGGAACTGAGATACATGAAATGAGCAATGGCCTGCAATACCAGAAAGATTCGGATGGTAAATGGCAGGTGGTGATTTAAGTTTTGCTGGATTTTTTTGAGACCGGCAAGCTGTTGGAGCATCTCGAAATCACCCTCGCGGATTGTAACTTTTATTGCCTCAATTCTGAGTAGCCTTCTCCCTTTATATAATGGCATGGTTTTTTAATTAAACATCCTTATTCACCTAAAATAATTTATTATGGATAAGATGGAAGTAAAAGGAAATTACAACGAATGGAAAGGAAAACTCAAACAAGAATACGGTGATTTAACAGACGATGATCTGGTATACGAAGACGGAAAAGATGACGAGTGGTGGGGACGTATTCAACAAAAAACCGGTAAGGCAAAAGACGACCTGGTTAAATGGTTAAAGGATTTAGGATAACAAACGGAGGCTTCTGCAAAGAAGCCTTTTTTTATGTGCTTCATTTGAGCATAATGTGCTAACCTTGCTGGTATATTTTTAAGCATTCAAACAGGCAATTCCTTATGGCACAAAATCGAATCATGGCATTTAGTAGTTCCCGTGTGGGAGATAGCGGCTACCTGCAGGCTGTAGCACCGCTTGTAAAAGATTTTTTGGGAGATAAAAAATTAAGAATCGCATTCATTCCATTTGCTTCAGTGGAAAATGATGCAAAGGCTTATCGGGATATGGTCAAAAACGGCCTCAACAATGAATCTTATAATATAGAAATTGTAGATCCAAAAAGTGCAAAGGAATCTTTGGAGCAGGCAGAAGTGATCATGGTTGGAGGAGGCAACACCTTTAAACTGTTGCACGATATTTATCAACTTAAATTACTGGATGTTATTAGAGACAAAGTAAATGACGGAGTGCCCTACATAGGCTGGAGTGCTGGCGCCAACATAATTAGCCCATCCATTGCCACTACCAACGATATGCCCATCATAGAGCCAAAAAGTTTTAATGCCCTGGGCCTGTTTCCGTTTCAAATAAATCCCCATTACAACAATGAGAAACCAGCAGGGCACAATGGAGAAACCCGTGACCAGCGCCTGCAGGAATTTTTGCACCTCAATCCCGGTGTGCCCATAGTGGCATTGCCTGAGGGAACTGCCTTGCAAATGCAACATAAAAAATTACTGTTAATGGGCACAAAGCCCGGTATGTTATTCACTAAGTCTGATCACAAACTGCAACGGGAGGAAATTAACCCGGGAGCTGATCTGTCCTTTTTGCTATAGGCAACAGAACCACAAAACTGGTACACATTGTGCATATCTTTAGAACATAAATAAATATTGCACCGGAAGATAAAAATATTTAATCCTTAAATAATTTAATATGCAATGGTTAGGAAGAAGAGGTAGTTCTAATGTAGACGATCGCCGGGGAATGAGCGGCGGTGGCCTGGCAGCGGGCGGTGGTATCGTGGGTGTAATTGTTTATATCATCTACTCATTTTTAAGTGGCGGCGAAATAGATCCCTCACAGATGCCACAAATGTCTCCACAGGCTACCCAACAAACCCTTAGCCCTGAGGAGCAAAAAGCCGACGATAACCGGGCACAATTTGTAAAAGTGGTTTTGGCAGAAACAGAAGATGTTTGGAACAAAGTTTTTGCCGACCAGGGCCAACGCTATAGCGAACCAACCCTCGTGCTTTTTAGAGATGCAGTATCTTCGGCCTGTGGTTCTGCAAGTGCAGCCTCCGGCCCGTTTTACTGCCCCGGCGATAATAAGCTTTACATCGATCTTTCCTTTTACCAGGAGCTTCAAACTAAATTCAATGCTCCCGGCGATTTTGCCATGGCCTACGTGGTAGCCCATGAAGTGGGTCATCACATTCAAAACTTAAACGGCACGGCAGAAAAAATGCAGCGCTTACGGGGTAGGGTAAGCGAAGTAGAAGCCAACCGGTATTCTGTGATGATGGAATTGCAGGCCGATTTCCTTGCAGGTGTATGGGCACACCACACAAAGAATAAGAACTTACTAGATGCAGGTGATATTGACGAAGCCCTAACCGCAGCCAATGCTATTGGTGATGATAATTTGCAAAAAAGATCGACAGGTGAAGTGGTGCCCGATGCTTTTACGCATGGTACGTCAGCTCAACGAATGTATTGGTTTAAAAAAGGCTACGAAACAGGCGACTTGAGCCAGGGGAATACCTTTGAAGACCCCAGCCTATAACTTTAGATAACAATTTAAAACTATTGTATGACTGATCATAACAAGAGCATTGACCCGGGCGAATTGCCGGAAGAAAATTTTGAGCAAAAAAAAATTTTTCAGCACAAGCAGCCTGCTGATACCGGCCAGCCATTAACGGAGGTAGGTAATGAAAAAAAACCGGAGATATTGACCACCGAAGGAAAAGAGTTTAATAAGACAGAGAAAGAAGAAGGCCTTAATGAGCAAAGAAGTGATGGAGAAGCGGGCGCCTTTGAGGGTTTCGAAGATCAACAGCCGTGAGGCAAATTTTTGAAACTACTGTGCAGCTTTTTTGCAGCGCCTTAACTGTCCTTCAATTTGTAAGATTTTGATCGGTGCTTCATGCTTTACATGAAGGCGATTTCTACATAACTATAAGCCTTCGGCAGATAAAGTATTTTCCGTGCCTCTTTACCACCTGCTGCAAGCCTTACATGATCCCATTTAGAAGCTGTGCTTACTGTGCCCTTCATGTTTATAGCATGGGCCGGTAGCTTGCTGCATGCAGATATGATCAGTAAAAAATCCTAAGGGAGGCTCACAATTTATTTCCCAAAACAAAATTCAATTGTACTAATCTAACATTGATTGTACTCACTCGTTGGTAATGCAGTGGAAACGTTTTGAAAGTGGGGTTGAGTCAATGCATAGCCAAACCCACCTGCACTTCCTATTATTTTGCAATCTAAAAATGTAGATAGCTATCAAACAATTTTGTAACCACGATCTGTACAATTCAACTGCTGCTATCAGCAAGCTACAACTGCACCCAATCATGTTGATCACCCTTAGATATTATTCACTAATCAAAACTTAATCGTAGGTTTAAGGCTACTAAAATAATTGACACATGAGAAAATATTTATTGCTCCTGGTTTGTTTACCCTTACTTACTTATTCGCAAAGTTTGCCTGGCATAGCCGAAAAAACGAAGAGTTTAAACAAGCAACCTGGCTTCATGAACTTTTATTGGGATGCTGATGCAGGCAAATTGTGGATGGAGATCAACAGCTTTGATAATGACATTTTATACCAGACTTCTTTGCCCGGTGGCTTGGGCTCCAACGATATTGGACTGGATAGGGGCCTGCTGGGAAACACCGCTATTATTAAGTTTACAAGAGTAGGCAATAAGATTTTAATGGTGCAGCCCAACCTCGACTTCAGGGCAACCGCCGGCGATGCCGCCGAAAAAAGAGCAGTAGAAGAATCTTTTGCTTCCTCTACTTTGTGGGGCTTTACTGCAGAAGCTGCCACAGGTGAAGCAGTGCTGGTAGACGCTACTGCTTTCCTGATGCGGGATGCCATGGAAGTGAGCAGCAGGCTCTCCAGCCAGCGGCAGGGAAACTACAGCATTGATCCATCCCGCAGTGCACTTCATTTACCAGGAACAAAAAACTTTCCCGATAATACCGAACTGGAAGCCAGTGTCAGTTTTGTTACAAAGGATGCTGCTCCCGGCCGGCTCGTAAGTGCAGTTGTGCCTGTGAGCAACAGCTTTACACTGCGCATGCATCACTCTTTTGTAAGAGTTCCCGACGGCCATTATAAACCCCGGGTTTTTGACCCAAGATCTGGCGGCATACCCATGTCTTATTTCGATTACAGTACGCCCGTTGCCGAGCCCATCAACAAATCCTTTATCATTCGCCACCGGCTACAGAAAAAAGACCCTGCTGCTGCCGTAAGCGAGGCGGTAAAACCAATAGTGTATTACCTGGACAATGGCACGCCTGAACCTATTCGCAGTGCGCTGCTCGAAGGAGCTCAATGGTGGAACCAGGCTTTTGAAGCGGCCGGTTACCGCAATGCCTTCCAGGTAAAAATATTGCCTGCCGATGCCGACCCCATGGACATTCGCTACAACATGATCAACTGGGTGCACCGCTCTACCCGGGGTTGGAGTTATGGGGCTTCGGTTACTGACCCCCGAACCGGCGAAATCATCAAAGGCAATGTGTCGCTGGGTTCGCTCAGGGTTCGCCAGGATTATTTAATTGCGCAAGGTTTGTTGGCGCCTTTTAAAAACGGAAAGCCTGCAGACGATAAAATGCTTGCGATGGCTTTGCAACGGCTCAGACAATTGTCTGCTCACGAAGTGGGCCACACGCTGGGCCTCATGCACAACTATATGGCCAGCACCGAGGGCAGGGCCAGTGTGATGGATTATCCTTCGCCTGTGGTAACGTTGAACAAAAATGGGCTGCCGGATGTATCTGAGGCATACACCAACGAGATAGGAGCGTGGGATAAAGTTGCCATTGCGTATGCTTACAGCGATCTCGGCAATTTGGCTGATGAAAAACCGGTACTCAATAAAATAATTACAACGGCGGCGGCCAAGGGGTTGCATTTTATTTCTGACCGGGATGCCAGGGACCCGGGCGGTATGCACCCGGCTGCACATTTATGGGACGAAGGAACGGATGCTGTTACAAGCCTTAGATCGGTAATGATGGTGAGAGAAAAAGCCCTGGCCCAGTTTGGTGAAAATAATATTCCCAAAGGCACAGCAATGGCTTTGCTGGAAGATGTGTTGGTACCCGTTTATCTCTACCACCGTTATCAGTTGGAGGCTACCAGCAAATTGGTGGGTGGTATGAACTATTCCTATGCGTTGCGTGGCGAGGACCAATTGATCACGCAGGCCTTAAGCCGGGAAGAACAATTAAAAGCGCTGCAGGCAATCACCGATTGTATGGAGCCTGGCTTCCTGGCATTGCCACAGCGTATCGTACAGCTAATTCCACCTAGGCCGGCTGGTTACGATTACAATAGGGAACTCTTTAACCGTAGAACCGGACTTTCTTTTGACGCCCTGGCTGCCGCAGAAACTGCGGCCGACCTGCCGTTGTCTTTGTTATTCCATCCCGCAAGGTTGAACAGGATGGTGCAAAACCACGAGATTAATGGTGGCCTTGGCATAGACGAAATGATTCGAACACTTGTGGGTCGAACTTTTAAAGCTCCAAGACAAAAAGGATTGCCCGGCCTCATCCTACACCAGAATGAACAATTGTTGCTCGGATATTTTACCAGCCTGCTCATGACTCCGGAACTTTCTTTTGCCAGCCAGGCCGGCATTCAAAGGGCGCTGAATGATTTAGAAAAAGATACAAAGCAAAAACTGGCAGGCGCTGGCGCCGAAGAAAAAGGCTATCTAATGCTTACGCTGGACCGCATTGAGAACAGACAATCAGCAAAGCCGTTTGAGGCCAAGGCAATTCCTCCGGGGGCGCCTATTGGCTGCGACTTTTGACGTAGAAAAGCTGGATTCAGCACTCCACATACAAACGAGGCTCACCATTTGGCGAGCCTCGTTTGTATGTGGAATCAATTTAAAACTTAGGCAGACTGGTCTCTTAAGGCCTTTATTTCGTCATGAGATCTTTTAATGGTGTCCTTTTGATTGCTAATCATATCCCGCAAAAATGTAGGCAATTCTTCTTCTTCTAAAGCCGAATTGTAGGCTTTAAGAGCGGCATCTTCTCCACCCTCACAGGAAGCTAGAATGGCATGCCTGTCTTTACCGGAAAAAGCTGCTTTCACATCCATCCAGACCCTATAAAGTTTGCCGCTTGTCAAAGTACCTTCCGCCATTTCGCCACCGTGTACCTGAACTTCGTGCCCAAGGGCCATACGATTATCACGACTTTCTGATATCATTCTTTGAAATAATACCGTAAGGTCTAAATCCTGGCTGGCTCCTTCATCCCTTGATTTTAATTCTTCCAAAGCCTTTTCGTAACCTGCAATACGATCGTTGTTAATTAAAACCAAATCGTTTAAAGTTTCTGTAAATGCTGTTGATGTATTTTCCATAATTAAATAGTTTTTTAGAAAAGGCTTCAATTTCATGCCAACCTTTTTTTAGGCAGAAACTATTCAGTTTTATGTTTCAACAGGGGTTTGTTTGCCCCACCTGTTGCTGAATTTTCCTTTCGGCTCACCTTATCCTTGTGCCAACCGCTTTTAGATAGAAAACTATTTTAAATTCTGTTTAAGGTTTCTTTCTGAAAAAGGATTTGGTCTTCACAAATGCCCGATAAAATAACAGCCGCGTTTGTGTTGGGCTTTAGGAAAGGGGAGCACCGCCAATCGTTGCAGTTCTGGTTTTGATGCCTTATATTTAGATACACTATCAACAACTTTGCGATGCGCATGTTTCTTACAGTATTGTTAGCAGCTTTTGTACTGTCCTCAGCATCACAGGATACCACCCGGCTGCAGGCTTACGAATCTACCATTAGCAAAACGAAAAATGATGAACAAAAAATTGCTGCAATAATTCATTTGGCTCAGTATTATGCTGTGTTCAAGCTAGAGTCCACGGCAGATAGCCTTACACAAAAAGCCTTAACGATTGCAGAAACCTCCTCTGACAAAGACCTGATTTTTAAAATTCTTTTTGAAAGCGAAGTAAATTTTCTCAATTTCTGGAGCAGTGAGGCAACCATTGAACGTAGCATTCAGTTTGTAAAAAAGGGCTTAGCGCTGGCCCAGGACCAGGGCCGAACGGAATACATGGCCGTTGGTAACATCAAACTGGCTGGACTTTACAGGATGCGTAACAGATATGACGAAGCCATGGAACAGGTAACAGAAACTTTTGCCAACCTGGATAAGCTGGAAGCAGATTCCCTTAAGTGCATTTTGTACATAGAGGTGGGCGATATTTACAAAGCAAAAGGTGAAGCGGTACCGAGTTATAAAAATTACAACAACGCATTTGATCTGGCGTATAAAAATAAGAATGTGTATTTGAAATCGGATATTTATCACCGGTATGCAGATTTGTACAGAATGTTTGGCGACGATGAAACTGCAAAGAAATATCTACTCACCAGTTTGAAATTGAATACTGATGGCGCTAACAAACAAGGACTTTACCACGACTATATTGACCTGGCAAGAATTACAGATAATGAAGATTATATAAAGAAAGCTGGTAGCCTTGCAGCTGCGATAAATTCTGACAGGTATAAGCTTGCAGTGAAGCGACTGTACTATTACCTGTTGATGACAAAAGGTAAAAATGCAAACCAGACATTCAAATATCTTTTTAGCAACAAAGATCTTTTGAGCTATTTTAAGAATATGGGGCCGGTAAATTATCATTGGCAGTTTGGCAACATTTATATGTACGCATCTCAAAATAAAGAGGCACTTTATTACTTTTCCCTGGCTGAAAATGAGTTGAAACAAGACAATGACTTTAACATGAAGTTGCTAATCTCCACGGCAATGGCAGACGCTTTTCTACAAAATAAAGACAGTAGTAAAGCCATAATCTATTATCAAAAAAGTTTTGAATTATGCAGGCAATTGAATCAGTTCAATGACTTGCCTGGCATATGCCAGCAGCTGGGGATTTTAAATGCTGCAGCAAAAAATTATGCTGCTGCCTATTATTTTGCCGCACAAGCAGACACAGCCAATAGGATTGTACAGGCCAATGCAGCTAAAGATAAAGTTGCTTTGTTGCAAATAGACCGGGAGAACAGCAGCAGAGAGACAGACGCGGAGGAAGCAGTCTTGAAAGTCACCCGCCGCCGAAATCTGCAGGTCATGCTTATAACTATTGCCCTGACATGTATATTTGGGTTTATGCTTTTTCTTGGTTTGTTTGCTGTTTCTAAAACTACCATCAGGGTCACTGGTTATTTTGCCTTCATCTCCCTATTCGAGTTTATTATCGTGCTTATTGACTACCCCCTCCACAATTTTACCCATGGCGAGCCATTAAAAATATGGTGCATAAAAATTGCCGTCATTGCCTTGTTGGTCCCAATCCAGAATTTCCTGGAGCACAAATTGATTGCATTTTTAGAGAGTCGCAAATTGCTGGAGGCAAGGCAGCGCTTCTCCTTGAAAAACTGGTGGTGCCGTCTCAAAAAAGCCGCTCCCATAAAAGAAAGCGGCGGAGATGCTGAAATACATGTGTTGTGACAAACATTATCCTGTAACAACTCTGTTTTAAAATTCGCTTAAGTCGCAACGTGGGGGAGGCGGGCACACAGGATTTGGGATGCGGCTCTTTAGATCGAAATAGCTCACCTGGCTGCCATTCATAAATTCAAGGATCAGCGTATTCGAGTCACCCCTGTTTCTATCAATTGCTGATAATAATTTTACGTTTTCGTTGGCTCCTATTAAGTTTAAAAGGACCTCAGGTTCCAGATTTATTTGCAATATTATTTTTGTAGCATCTATTTTAGATAACCCGTAATATCTCTCTGACATACTTTTGGCCGTTGATAAGCTGATTTCAGAGCCGGCACTTGCTCGACGAAATATGGGAGTACATAAGGCTGGCTCTAAGCTGCAAAGCGGGGGCAACCAATCGCTACCAGTCTGCTCGTCCTTGAATAAATCTGTAAGGTAATACCGGTGCTTAATATTGGACTTGTCAATGCGCTCAACAACTATCACAACATTGTTTTTTTCATTGGCTCCCATAATCAACTTTAATTTATTGCTTGCGGCCGCTATCTCTTTCAATACAACAGCAGAGAGATTAATTTCTCTAACGTTAAGGTTAAAGTCTGTTGACCTTAAATCGGAATAATGTTCAACCAACGCTTTAAGCGTAGTGAACTTAACTTCAGGCACCCTTGACCAGTCAATAAATCTTACCTGCTTTGCCTTGGAGGTTGAAGTGCAGCTAGACAAACCGGCGAGTATTACCGTTAACAGAAATATTTTTTTCATATTGATTGCTTTAATAAACGAAAAAGAATTTTCTAGCGGCGTGGGAGCAAAGCAACTTAGCAGTAATGTATACATAATTATTCGGAAATGAAATAGGGGCGGGACAAAATTATCAGGCGGTAGCATACCTGTTTTAGAAGCGTGCCAAAGGTTTTAATTTTTGTACCTTGTAATCACAAGTCAATATTTTCTAAATAAATTAAAAATAAGATGCTGAATGCTAAAATTGGGATTACTCAAAAAAACCTCGAAGGAGTTAATAAAGTGCTGAGTGAAGTGCTTTCAGATACAGTTCTACTTTACATGAAAGCCAGGAAATTTCATTGGAATGTTTCCGGCAACAGTTTTATGGAATTGCACAAACTTTTTGAACGCCATTACGAAGCCCTGGACACTGCTATGGATGAAATTGCAGAAAGAATCAGCAAGCTTGGTTTCCTGGTGCCCGGCACACTTGCTGAGTTTATTAAAGGCTCTTCCTTGAAAGAAACACCGGAAAAAAATCCTGATCAGCTAGGTATGATCACAGAATTATTAAAAGATCATGAAACGGTGATAGTAGCCTTAAGAAAAGGAATTGATGACTGCGAGGATAAGTTTAAAGATAAGGGCACTGCCGACTTTTTAACCGCACTCATACAAGAGCATGAAACACTTGCCTGGACCCTGCGCCGTTACCTTCATTAAAAGATGATTCAAAAAAAAAGCAGGCAACCGTTAGTAACCTGCTTTTTTTGGGTTGATTTATTTTTATGAATGACTTCTTAATTTGCCGATAGCACTATCCAGCGCAGCTTTCATTTTTGTAGTGGCACCGGTCACGGCGTCATCGTAATTGTTAGCAAGGTTTGTAACAGCAATGGGTTGTAGTCCTTCCAGCCTGGCTTCCAATACACATTGCTTATCATTTTGGCCTTCTTTATGTCCGTTAGCATCGCTGAGGTGCGCTTCTATTCTTGTAATCTGATCACCAAACCTGCTTAGTTTTTCTGCAATCACAGCACTCAACCTTGCGTTGAGCGTTTCGGTTCCATTTACGTTGTTTGCGGTGTTAAATTGAATTGTCATAATTACTATTTTAGTGAAAAGTTGAATCCTTAATATCTGTTACAAAAGTACCCATATTTAGGCGGGCAATCTTTTATTTAAGAAACAAATAAGACATTAAGTTTAAGACTTATTCGAGCAGGCGACTGCCGCAATTGTGCTGCTTTGTAACCAATTCAATCTTCTTTCAAAAACAGGGTATCTATTTTTTTTAAGCAAATGGCGAACAGCTTTCTACACATTTTTAGGCGGTAGTGGCAAAATATAATTACTTTGTTGCAGGCATCATCACACAACAGCACACTGCTCCTTTTTGTACTAAAAAAATCATGATGAAAATTGCAACTTATAATGTGAACGGTGTTAATGGCCGCTTACCTGTTTTGCTTCGTTGGCTAAAAGAAACCCAACCAGATATTGTTTGCCTGCAGGAACTAAAAGCGCCACAGGAAAAATTTCCCGAAGCAGCCATACTGGAGGCGGGTTATAAGGCCATCTGGCACGGTCAAAAAAGTTGGAACGGCGTAGCCATTCTCGCAAAAGAGATGGATATAAAAGAACGTACAAGGGGGTTGCCCGGCGACCCTGATGACGACCAGAGCCGATACCTTGAAGCGAGCGTGAATGGCCTCATCGTTGGTTGTCTTTACCTGCCCAATGGCAACCCTTCACCCGGGCCTAAGTTTGACTACAAACTAAAATGGTTTGAACGCCTAACCCAGCATGCTGCCGGGCTGTGGGCATCTGGCAAGCCTGCATTGTTGTTGGGCGATTTTAATGTGATGCCTACAGAATTGGATGTGTACAAACCAGAACGTTGGGTGAATGATGCATTGTTCAGGCCGGAAACACGGCAGGCTTTTCATACCCTGCTGCAGCAAGGATGGACGGATGCCATCAGGACATTGTATCCCGGCCAGGTGATTTATACTTTTTACGATTATTTCCGTGATGCCTATGGACGCAATGCCGGCCTGCGCATAGACCATTTTCTATTGAGCAACAAATTAAAGACCCGCCTCGTGGCCGGGGGAACAGACCACGAGGTGCGTGGCTGGGAAAAAACAAGTGATCATGTGCCCGTATGGATAGAATTGGCAGATAAATAAAAAATGGTTGTATCCACTATTTACTGGCTATAAGGAATAGTAAAATCAAAAACCCAGCATGGAAAATAATCTATTAAATGTTCAACCTACGCTTCAAAATCAACTCGTCATTGCAACGCCTCTTCAAGAAAAAGATTTTGAAGCTTTGTTTGCTGTCGCTTCGGATCCGCTTGTTTGGGAACAGCATCCCAACAAAAATCGGTACCAGCGAGAAGTATTTGAAAATTATTTTACCGGTGCCATGGAATCTGGCGGTGCGTTGCTCGTGAAAGATGCAGACACTAAAGAAGTAATTGGCAGTTCCCGTTACAGCGAATATGATTCTACAGTGGGCGTAATTTCCATTGGTTATACTTTTTTTAAACGCAGCCATTGGGGTAAGGGCTACAACTACGCATTAAAATCAGCCATGCTGAATCATATATTTCCTTCGGTAGATGCCGTTGATTTTTACATAGGGGCAGGTAACAAACGCTCACAGGTATCAATTGAAAAATTTGGTGCCATTAAAATCAGGGAGCAAAATATGGCCTATTTTGGCGAACCGTCTCAACCAAATTTTGTGTATCGAATTACCAGGGAGGAGTGGGAGCATTTACGGACAGGCCACCTAATCTTAATTTAAAAAACGAGACCGGCTAATGCCAGGTCTAATATGGTAAAACAAGTTCTATAATATTACCAGCTTTCTTATTGCCTTCATTAGAAATGTATAAGTTGCCGGCCGGGCTAAATGTAATGCCCTCTGGTTGAGAAAAGTGTTTGCCCAGGCTGTACATTTTTTTGACGACCCCATCTTTGCTTAACTGCAACAGGCGGGAAGTGGGTCCATCTGTTATGAAAATATCAAGTGTGTGCGGATGAATAGCAATAGCGGATGGCCTTAGGCTTTTGTTCTTTTTTATCTGATTGCTCTGCAGCAGCGGGTCGCTCAGGCTTATTTTAAAAGCGGGTGTTGCGAGTAGTGCTTTACGGTCGAGGTCAAATGCATAGATACATTTATAACCAGGATAGTTTTCATCGGCACCTTTGCCTGCCAGCAACAAGCGCTTATTGGTTGCATCAAACGACAAACCCTCTATGTTATTTTTTGATGTGAGATAGGTTTTATACACAATTGATTTTTCTGTAGAAAGATCAATTTCAAAAATCACCCCATCAGACCTCACTGCATAAGCGGTATTGCCCGCCAGGCAAAGGCCTTCAAAATCGCCGGAGTCGGCAAATCGTATTTCTCTTTCTATCTCGCCAGTTTTTTTATTAAAAATAAAGATCACTCCATCTTCATCCTGAACGCAAGCAAACCTGTCTGCATCCATGTATGCGATACCAGACACTTCCAGCAATGCTGCCGGTAGATCCCATTTTTCTACGATCTCAACAGCAGTACTTCCATTTGACCCTGACTTACTTTGCTTTTTATTTTTAGTGCCGTTACCTTGCTGTGCAGCAGCTTGTTTAAATAACGACCCAAGATCATTTCTAAAAACGAAGCCGGTTGCAAGTATGATAATAATTACTATTCCTATTTTTTTCATTGCATAAATTGTTTGGATGAGCAAGGTGCAAGGGAGCAGTTCACTCATTCATCCAAAATAATTGTCCCTGCTTCGGAGTGTTCAAAGTTAAGCCCAAT
>JBBSJJ010000035.1:0-35002 GCA_038257335.1 Chitinophagales bacterium
GGTCCTTCCGGCGGGCCAAGATAGGTTTGTGCACAACGGAAACCGACGGTACTTGCACCCTGGTCTTCTTCCATGTAACGACGTGTGCCTGGCGATAACCAATAAGCCCTGTCATTCCAGCTACCACCTTTAATAACTCTCGACTTATCGCTGATTAATGACGTTACGCCGTAGCCATAAAATACCTGGCTTGCAGAGTCACCATCAAGATAGTTAATCACATTATTTCTTTGATAGTTCGTACGGTTTTTTACTTCTTCATCAGAAATATCAACTTTTTTCAGGCGGCCCATGCTATCTCTTTCAAATTCTGCAGAGCTATTCTTATAATACTTTTGAAATTTATTACCACGGAAGTAATTGAAGTCCTGTGCATCAGTAGAAGTCATTTGTCTGTAAACATCCCCCACCCACTCACTTACATTACCACTCATATTGTACAAACCAAATGCGTTGGGATAAAAAGATTTTACATTACCAGGTATAGCAGCTCTATCGTTTAACCCACCAGCAATACCCATGTTATCTCCGCTGCCACGTTTAAAGTTGGCCAGGAACTTACCTTGCCAGCTACCCCGGCGATTGTCTCTTAGTCCATTAGGATTTTTACTCCATGAGTATATTTGTTGGTTAGAACGAAGTTCTTCACCAGATCCTTTTTCTTTTTTACGGGGATTAGGGTTTTGATCCAACAAACCATAAGCAGCATATTCCCACTCTGCTTCTGTTGGAAGCCTGTAGCCCATATTGAGAATACCATCTTCCATTCTCACAGTTGCACGGGGTTTACCATTGATGTCTTTGATGTCAGATTTCTTTGGTTTACCTCTTCCCTGGATCATTTCAGGATTCATAAGGTAGGTTTCTGTATTAAATGAACCTTCAGCACCACCACCTTTCATTTCTCTTGTAATAGCGGTTTTATTGAGGTAGCCTTTCTTCATCAGGTTCAACTCATTCACACGATCTGTTCTCCAAATACAAAAATCATAAGCTTGTTGCCATTTTACACCAACTACGGGGTAGTAGTTGTAAGAAGGGTACCTAAAGTAGTACTCTACATAAGGCTCGTTATAAGCAAGTTCTTCTCTCCATACCAAAGTATCTGGGAGCGCTTTATAAATGATGTTAGTATCGCCGCTAAAAGTGTTCTCCAACCAGTAGAGGTATTCACGATAATGCACATTTGCTACTTCCGTCTCGTCTATAAAAAAGGAAGGTACTGTTACCCTGCGTGGGATGTTGTTCCAATCACCCATTACATCTTCATCTTTTGCACCCATAACAAATGAGCCACCTTGAACAAATACAAGTCCGGGGCCTGCTTTTGGATATTTCACCTTAGCCACATGGAAATTGCCCATGTTTTTGTCATCATAATTCCATCCGGTAACACCAGATTGTTGTTGTTTCTTTCCAAAAAGGCCGCCGTTTTTACAAGCACTTAAAGAAAGGGCAGCAATTGCTACCAGTATTAGATTTTTTCCTGAGATTGTTTTTTGCATGTGCATTCGTTTACGAAATTATTTAACGAAAGGTTTTCTGTATTATTGTTTGGGGGGTATTCTACGTTGTTGGTTACAAATGCGAATATAAATACTTTGCTGTGAATAAATTCGTCCCACCAGTTTATTTAAGTTAACCTTAAAATAAAATTTGTACCATGTTAAAGCAACTGTAATGCCATAATAAAATTTATCTTTCCCCGGAGCCTTCTGGAGCCTACTATAGATTATTTATCAATTCAAGTTTCTCATCTATATTCACAAGAGAGTTAGCTTGTTACTTTTAAAAACTTTTTTGTCTTTGCCAAAAATGAATATATTTGAAAATAATTACACTCTCATTATTTAACAATAATTTACATTCGGTGTTGTTGCTTTAAGGAAATCAGTTATTTTTACAAACGCAATAAAACTTTTAAATCAACGCTTATAGAGGTAAGTCTACCTAACCAAGACAAACAAAACGCATGAAAAAAGCAACTTTGAAACTAACAGCCTCAGTTATACTATTGGCAGGTGCAGTAACTTCTACATTTGCACAGTCGGCCCAAAATGACATTAGTGTAGTTACAACGGCTGTTCCCTTTTTAAGAATCTCACCAGACTCCCGCAGCGGTGGTATGGGTGATGTAGGCATAGCTACCTCCGCCGATGCCTATTCTGGTTTTTGGAACTTAGGTAAAATACCTTTTGCAAAAAGCAATACCAATGTAGGTGTTACGTACACTCCGTGGTTAACTGATCTTGGCTTGAACGATGTTTATTTAGCCTCTCTTGCAGGATACCATAAGTTAGACGAAAGTCAGGCTTTATCTCTGGGCTTGAGATATTTCAGTTTGGGTAGTATTCAGTTTACCGATGCTAACGGTAATCAATTGAATAACTTTCGCCCGCGTGAATTTGCGATTGAAGCTGGTTATTCAAGAAAACTTTCCGATAAATCAGGACTGGGTTTAGGTTTGCGTTATATAAGTTCAGACCTTGCTGGCGGTACTGTTAACGGCATCACTTACAAGAAAGGAACTTCCGTTGCTGCAGATCTTCATTACTTCAACAATGGGTTGAAAGAAGACGGTTCAGGTTTAAACTGGGGTGTTACATTGAGCAACCTTGGTTCAAAAATTTCTTATACAGAAGATGCAAATCAAAAAGATTTTATTCCTGCTAACCTGGGTGTAGGTGCTGCTTATACCAAAGTATTCGATGCAGACAGCAAAATTACTTTTGCATTGGATTTAAACAAATTATTGGTTCCTACTCCTCCACTGGTAACTGATAGCGCAGGTTTGGCTGATTATCGTTCAAAAGGCGTTGTTAGCAGCTGGTTCAGTTCATTCGGTGATGCAGCAGGTGGTGGCCAGGAAGAGTTCAAAGAAATTACTGCTTCTGTGGGCGCAGAATTCTGGTACAAAGAGCAATTCGCTCTAAGAGCTGGTTATTTCTACGAAAACCCTGATAAGGGAAATCGTAAATATTTCACGGTTGGTGCAGGATTAATGTATAACATGTTTGGTTTGAATTTCTCTTACCTATTGCCTAATGGTGCTGGTGTTAACAGGAACCCATTGTCAAACACCTTGCGTTTTTCTCTTTCCTTCAATTTAGACAAATAACTTAACGACATTTTTTTGAAAAAGCGTTCCTTCCTAAGGGACGCTTTTTTTTTACAACGCTTTTACTGACCTTCACCGAAATATCAATCATGAATTACAGAATTGGATCAGGGGTAGATTTTCATCAACTGGAAGCGGGCAGAGAATTGTGGCTAGGGGGAGTACAGTTGCCCCATTACAAAGGTGCTACAGGGCACAGCGATGCAGACGTGTTGTTGCATGCCATTTGCGATGCCCTCCTCGGCGCCCTTTGCCTCGGAGACATTGGAAAACATTTTCCCAATACAGATGTAGCCTACTTGAATATTGATAGTAAGATATTGTTGGCCAAAACCTACGATCTAATATCTGAAAAGGGATACAAGGTGGTAAACATAGACAGTACGGTTTGCCTGGAACTACCTAAAATAATGAACGCTGTGCCTGAGATGCAACAAGCAATTGCAGGTATATTGCATATTACAATCAACGATGTTTCCATTAAAGCAACCACCACCGAAAAGCTAGGCTTCGCAGGTAGGGAAGAAGGGCTGGTAGCATACGCTACCGTTTTGCTTTGTAAGTAGATTCATCAATTTTTTAAAAATCACTTCGAAATATATGGCAGCATTGAACATTAATATTATCAACCAATCATCTAATCCTTTGCCTGAATACGCCACACAAGGTTCATCGGGTATGGATATTAGGGCTAACAATGAATTGCCCATAACACTGGAACCATTAGGACGTATACTCATACCAACCGGGTTATTCATAGAGATCCCTTTAGGGCATGAAGCGCAAATAAGACCCCGGAGTGGATTAGCCGTAAACAAGGGCCTTACATGCCTTAATACGCCTGGCACCATCGACAGTGATTATAGGGGAGAAATAAAAGTGCTGCTCATTAACCTTAGCGATCGGGCTCAGGTTATTAATTTTGGAGAGCGTATAGCTCAAATGGTTTTTGTTAAAGTAGATATTGCTCAACTCACCTTGGTACAGCAATTGAATGATAGTGTAAGAGCTGCAGGTGGCTTTGGTCATACCGGCATCCAATAACACTCTTAAATATATTCATGAAATTATTTCTTATTATAACCATTAGCCTCTCACCTTTTTTATGGAGTTGTAATAGCACTAAGGCTATTAGCAAAGTCATTGCACCCAAAGATTCCGTAGTTGTGTTTAAAAGTGATGTAGTAACAAAGGACTCGCTGGCACTCGTAGAAAAAACAACCAGTAACCTGTCGGTAAATTATATTGACTTTAAAACTTTTTCAGCCAAAATAAAAGTGGAGGTGGAAGATGCAAAAGGAAAACAGCCTGATATTACTGCGACGCTTCGTATGATAAAGGACAGTGCAATATGGATGTCATTGACTGCCACTTTCCTTAATATAGAAGTGTATAGAATTTACATTACAAAAGACAGTGTGATACTTATGAACAAGCAGGACAAGGAAGTGCAGTATCGCTCTCTCGATTACCTGCAAGAGGTGACGCAAATTCCTTTCGATTTTAAAACCCTCCAGGATATTTTGATAGGAAATCCTGTTTTTTTTAATAGCAGCAATGCTTCATTTAAAAAATTAGAGCAATTTATTTTGATATCTTCCATTGGCAATGATTTTAAAAACCTGCTCACACTATCTGGTGATAAAAACCTGTTGCTTCACAGTAAGCTGGATGATGTAGACGTTTTAAGAAACAGAACGGCGAGCATGACCTACGATGATTATTCCAAAGTGGGGGAGCATAATTTTGCTAACAAAAGGCAAATAATCATTTCTGAAAAAAATAAAATTGACATAAGGCTCAATTATAAACAGTTTGAGTTTAACAAAGAATTATCAGTGAGCTTTTCTGTCCCAAAGAATTACAAAAAGAAATAATCGTTATTTTTAATTACACCAGCATTGAAAATACTCCTGTTTCAGCGCCCATCATTCACCCTTAACTTCTTTCCATGTTTAAATATTCTTTTGCATTTATTCTCTTTTGCTTTTTCTCAGTGTTTGCGCAAGCGCAAACCAGAGAAGAGTTAGAAAGGCAGCGCCAGCAACTTCGGAAAGAAATTGAGGAGACAGAAAAGCAATTGAATAGTAACAAGACCAAAACCAAGGAGAACCTTTTGCAATGGAAACTCATCAACAGTAAGGTGGCCTTGCAGGATAGGGTTATAGATAACATCAGCAAAGAGGTGCGCCTTCTGGATAATAATATTTTTAGTATACAACAAGACGTAAAACGTTACGACCGCTTATTGGATACACTGCAAAAAGAGTATGCAAAAAGTATGGTTTACGCCTACAAGAACAGAAGCAATTACCAGTTTCTGAATTTCATTTTCTCTGCCTCCAGTTTTAATGACGCCGTAAAAAGAATTACTTATTTAAAAAGTTACAGGAACTATCAACAAATACAAGGGGAGAATATTTTGCGCACCCAGGAACTGCGAAAGAAAAGAATTGCCGATTTAGGCGGGACCAAAAAATTAAAGAGCACAACCCTACAAACACAAAGCAAAGAGTTGGCTACCCTTGAAACACAGGAAAAAGAAAAAGACCGCATTGTTCAGGAATTAAAGAAACAAGGTAAAACTTTGAACAGTGAAATATCAGCCAAGAAAAAACAAATGCAAAAGGTTTCCAATGCTATAGCTTCCGCAATTAAGAAAGCACAGGAAGCTGCCAGGCGGGAGGCCATAGCCAAGGCAGATGCCGAGGAGCGCATTAGAAAAGAAAGAGATAAGGCAGAAGCAAAGGCTACACCCAAAGAGAATTCATCCTCCGCTGGCAATACAAAATCCGTGGCCACACCCAGGGCTGCTCCTGCCCCGGTAAAAAAAGTAGGTACAAGTGTGTTATTGAACGAAGAAAATATTGCTCTGAATAATAGCTTCGAAAAAAATAGGGGTACGCTCCCCTGGCCAGTAGACAACGGCTATGTACTAATGCACTATGGAGCAAATAAATTGCCGAGCGGGAGCGATATTAATATTACCAATGTTACTATTTCTGCAAGCATTGGAGCGACTGTTAAAGCTGTTTTCAACGGCACCGTTTCCAATGTGCTTACTATAGAAGACATGCAGGTAGTAATCATACAGCACGGTAAATATTTTACCACCTATAGCAACCTTTCTGGGGTGAGTGTGCAAAAAGGACAGGATGTAAACACGGGCCAGTCCATTGGTAGGGTTGCAGCTAACCTGGAAGGTGTGGGTGCGGTTGACTTTTTCATGAGCAATGAAACAAGTGATTTTGATCCTGAAAAGTGGCTTCGAAGAAAATAAATTTTACAATAAGCGTTCGTACAAGTTTTCGTAGATAGGAACTATGTTAGTAATGTCAAATTTTTTGGCTTGAGCAAGTGCATTGGCCTTAAATTGTTGAAAAGTTACCTCGTTTTCTAAAATCAATATAGCATTTCGGCTCATGTCTTCCACATCTCCTATGTTGCTCATGTAGCCGCAAAAGCCATTGATATTTATTTCGGGAAGACCGCCGGCGTTCGTAGAAATAACTGGTACCTCAGCCGCCATGGCTTCAAGGGCTGCCAATCCAAAACTTTCATATTCACTCGGTAGTAAAAACAAATCGGCGATTGGCAGAATATCTTCCATTTGCTCCTGCTTTCCCAAAAACTTTATTTCCGCACTAGAACTGCATTCACGGCTTTGTTGTTCAATGCGTACCCGCTCAGGGCCATCACCGATGAGCAATAGTTTTGAAGGAATGATTTTGTTCAACAACAAAAAAGTTTGCAAAACATCATCTACTCTTTTTACTTTTCTAAAGTTGGAGGCATGTACAATAATGCGCTCGCCGTTGGGAGCGATTAATTTTTTAAAAGCATCTACAGGCTTTTTATTAAACCTTGCTACATCCACAAAATTGTAAATAACTTCTATCGGTTTGTCAATTTTAAAATTTCTATACGTCTCTTCTTTCAGGTTGTTTGAAACTGCTGTTAGCACGTCACTTTCTTCCATAGAAAAAGTAACCACAGGGCTGTAGGTTTTATCTCGCCCTACCAGCGTAATATCTGTACCATGCAAAGTCGTAATTACCGGTATTCTTTTCTTTTGTTTGGCAAGTATTTGTTTGGCCATGTAGGCGGCGGCCGCATGCGGTATAGCATAATGCACATGCAAAATATCTATGTTGTGGTTGTTGACCACATCTACCATGGTGCTTGCCAATGCAGTTTCGTAAGGCGGGTAATCAAACAGGGGATAGGTGGGCACTCTCACCTCGTGGTAAAAAATATTTGCATGAAAACCAGATAACCTCACGGGCTGTTGGTAGGTTATGAAATGTATGTTGTGTCCTTTATCTGCAAGAGCTTTTCCAAGTTCTGTCGCCAGTACCCCACTTCCTCCAAATGTGGGGTAACAAACAATGGCTATATTCATATCTTTTGATTGTAGTACTGTCTAAAAGTGCCTGTGCAATTTACCGATAATAGCGATAGATTTTTTATTTAATATCATTGATGGTAAATCACTAAGTTTGTTTGCAATAACATAAATATGATTCAAAAAGTTTTATTTTTTGCAGCAATATTATCAACAGGATTTTTTGCTAATGCCCAGCCGGGCGACGCAGCCATCATTAAAAAAATAGCGGATGAAGTGCTCACCAACAGCGCTGCTTACAACAACCTTCGCTACCTCACAAAAAATATTGGTCCCCGCCTGAGCGGCTCTGCCAATGCGCAAAAGGCCGTAGAGGCCACCGCCAGAATGCTTAGGGAAGCGGGCGCTGACACTGTCTACATGCAACCATGCATGGTTCCCCATTGGGTGAGAGGTTCGGCAGAAAAGGGATACATCAAACTTGCAGGCGGTACTAAGTACAATCTAAACTTAACTGCGCTAGGCAACTCTCTTGGTAGCAAACCCGGCGGAGTAAGCAGCGAGGTGGTAGAGGTAACCAGCATGGCCCAACTGCAGCAACTGGGTGAAAAGTTTTTAAAGGGAAAAATTGTGTTTTTTAACATCCCGATGAACCCCACTTACGTTCGCACTTTCAAAGCCTATGGAGAGGCCGGTATTGGCCGTCGGTCTGGACCTGCACAGGCTGCAAAATATGGTGCCATTGGGGTAATGGTGCGGTCTCTTTCAAGTAACGTAGACGACTACCCGCACACCGGTGCCACCCAGTACAACGACAGTTTTCCGAAAATTCCCGCAGTAGCCATTAGTACAAAAGATGCTGAGTGGTTGAGCCTGCAAGTAAAGAATAACAAAGCACCCATTGCATGGTTTAAAACAAGTTGCGTAATGCTTCCCGATGTACTTTCTTACAATGTAGTGGGCGAGATAAGAGGTACGGATTTTCCCGAACAAATCATCACGGTGGGTGGTCACCTGGATAGTTGGGATATTTGCGAAGGAGCCCATGATGATGGCGCTGGTTGTGTGCAAAGTATTGAAACCATCCGGGCCTTAAAAGCGCTGGGAATGCAACCTAAAAGAACCATCCGTGCAGTAATGTTTATGAATGAAGAAAATGGATTACGGGGTGGCCGGGCTTACCTGCAAAATGCAAAAGACAAAAAAGAGCAGCACGTTTTTGCTATGGAAAGTGATGCCGGCGGATTTTCGCCCCGTGGTTTTGGGCTAGATATGAGCGAGACTAAACGTTCCAAGATCATGGAATGGAAACCCCTTTTTTATGACTACGGCGTATACGACTTTGCAGCAGGCGGCGGCGGCGCAGATATTGGGCCATTAAAAGAACTCGGCACAGCCCTGGTAGGCCTCGTGCCAGATAGCCAACGATATTTTGATCTGCACCATGCAACCACCGATACTTTTGAAACTGTTAGCAAAAGGGAGCTAGACCTTGGCGCAGTAAATATGGCAGCCCTTATTTGGTTGGTCAGTGAATATGGCTTGTAAAATCATTTAATTATATTAAAGAAATAAAAATGGAAGCGCTCACCAATCAACCAACATCGCCACGGAAAAGTGGATTTAAAAAATTCGTGACAATCTTTATTTTAATTGTCTTTGCCATACTCGCCTTGGTTATTTGGTGGAAATATTTTTACGTATTTGGTGAAGGCGTAAAATCAGGTGAGCTTAATTATGTCGTAAAAAAAGGAAATGTTTTCAAGACGTACGAAGGTAAACTTATCCAATCTGGTTTTCGTAGTAAAGCCGTGGGTACTGTGCAGTCCTATGAATTCGAGTTTTCTGTAGTAAACGACAGTATTGCCAATGTGCTCATGAACAACAGCGGCAATTACTTTGACCTGCATTATAAAGAATACAAGAGCACTTTACCCTGGAGGGGATTTAGCCCTTACATTGTAGACAAGATCATAAAGATGGAAAAGGTGGCCAGGTAATATTTACTTACCCGCATAGATTAAAAAGATTGCCGGCTGCTTGTGCAGTTCCGGCTTTTTATTTTTCCAGTCGGCTATGCTGTATGTGCGTATGCTTTCATTAAGGGCAGTAATATTTACTCCAATACAAAGCTTTGTATTGGGTGCGCAGATTTTAAAAATTGCATCCAAAAGCTGGTTGTTCCTATAAGGTGTTTCAATAAATATTTTTGTACTGTTGTTTTTTTGGGAAGAGGCTTCTATCTCTTTTAATTTTTTACTTCTTTCCAGGTTATCAATGGGTAGGTAACCCAGGAATTCAAATTGCTGGCCATTCATGCCACTGCCCATCAGCGCCAACAGTACAGAGCTAGGGCCCACGAGTGGCTTTACTACACAGTTTAATTGTTGTGCCGCTGCTATCAGTACCTGGCCGGGATCTGCAATGCCCGGGCAGCCAGCTTCGCTGATGATGGCGATATTTTTCCCCTCTTTTATTTTTTGGCCAAATTGCTTTAACTGTTCCTCTTCTGCTTTGTGAATAGCATACCACTCAAAGTTGTCTATCACAATATTTTTGTCCATACTTTTTAAAAACCTGCGGGCAGATCTTTCATTTTCTGCAAAAATTACGGAACATTGTTTTACCGCATCCATAATATACAAGGGTATGGTTGCGGTGGCATCTTCTGCCAGGGTACAAGGTATAAGGTAGATGGTAGACATGGTATCAACTAATAATTACTTGGCTCTTGCGGGCCGATAATAAACTAATGGTAGCGGCAATTACCGCATAACTTGGTGCCAGCAACCAACCCAGGATGGGCACGAGGTGCATCAGGTAAAAAACAAGCCCATTGCCAATGGCAAGGCCTTTGTGCCGTCCTATGAATTCAATGCTTTGAGTGGCAGAAAGTTTGTTGCGTTCGCTGCTGTAGTCCAGCATAGAAAAACCAAAGTAGTAACCTTCAACCAGTAATGCCACAAGCGGGGCTATCCATCCAAAGATGGGAATGAAAGACAACAAGAGAATTGTAAACACATAAACCGTTTGCCATAACAAATTTCGCAGGGCTATTTTGATGCCGCGGGCTGTGTCTTTGAATAATTGTTTTAGACTAAAGGGAAAGTCTTTTCCTTCAAGGATGCTTTCTGTTTTTTCGCTCAGGTAAGCAAACACCGGCGAGCCTATGATGAGGAATAAAAATTTAAACAGAGAAAAATAGAAGAGCAATAATACCAGCCTTAATATTATCTGCCCCACTATAAAGAAAAAACTAATCCAGCTATCGTGCATTTTGTCGAGCCAAACTTTTACGCCTGATTTTAATAAAATAAATTCAATGGCCGTGTTGCTGGACGTCCAGAAGAGATACATTCCTCCTAAAAATAATATGGTATAAATGAGACCCGGTATGAGAATCCATTTCCAAAGCTTGTGCTTTACAATAAATTGATGGGCGTGGCGATAAGATTGTATGGAAATGATAATTTCTTTTAGCATAACGATATGGAGCGGGAGTCAACAGGTCATACACAACCATTAACTGCCGTACTTATGTTCTATTAAATGAAAAAAAAGGATAAATGTGCATCAGCATTTGGCTAACAAGCATTTAAAGAGCATTAAAGATATCAAAACATTCAGAACAAAACCTTATTACTGCAAAGCGTTGGTTTCGTTAATTTCGTATCCAAAATTTTTACCCCCAGCGTTTCGATGATATGAAGAAACTAAGCCAGGAATTTTATGCTCAAACAGATGTGGTATCTGTAGCCCGCCAGTTGATAGGCAAAACTGTGGTAACGCATTTTGATGGGGTGCTTACCAGTGGAAGAATCGTGGAAACAGAAGCCTACGTAGCTTTTACAGACAGGGCCTCTCATGCTTTTGCAGGCAAGCGAACCGCACGCAACGAGCATATGTATGCAGCGGCTGGTACGGCATATGTTTACATCTGTTATGGATTACACCAAATGCTGAACGTGGTGACGAATGCAAAGGACATTCCGGATGCAATATTAATAAGAGCCATTGAACCTTTGGAAGGCATTGACAAAATGCTGGAAAGAACAGGCAAGAAAAAACCGGACTTTACGCTTACAAGGGGGCCGGGCAATGTGGCAAAAGCACTCGGAATTTTTAAACAGCATTCTGGGTTGCATCTATCTGAAGCCACCATGTACATTAGGGAAGATGAGCAAGGCTATGTGGATCCTCAACAAATAGCAGCAAGTGCCAGGATCGGAATTGATTCCGCAGGTGAAGATGCTGCCTTACCATATCGTTTCTTTTTGAAAGGAAATAAATATGTGAGCGGAAAAAAAAGATAACAGTAGATGGCTAATTTGCTGAAGTATTGCAACCCTGGTGCATTGGCAAGAAACCGCTAAATTAAAATCTTGGGCAGGGTATGCCCTTAGATTCAACCGGACGTTTGATGTAGATCAGGGAAATTTCAGATCCCCCACGGCTACCCGTACCCGCTTTTAGGCTGCTGATATTGATATCGTAGCTGGCGCCTATCCGCAGGCCGGCAAATTCGAGGCCTATATATGGTATGATGGCATCATTAAAGCGTATCCATGACCCCAGGTAGACGTTTGTAGGATTTACGTTGTCGTTGTTAGCATTTAACCCAAAGGCCCCACCCAGAATAGTTTCACTCGCTTTGGCTTGTATCTGGTGAATGGCAGATGTACTCAGCGATACAACGTCTGACAGATAAAACGTGCCGCCGGCATGTACCGTTACCCGGCCCGCCAGTAGCCAGTTGTTATCTTTAAAACTCACTCTCGGCCTATTGATATGGTACATAGATGCACCAAGGTAGTAGTTATTTTCTCCATTGCTGGAGCCAGAAAAAAGTATCCCGGCGTTTACATCAAAATAGCTTTGATTGTTCCCATTGCTCAGCACTTCCCTTTTAGAAACATCTGTAAAACCATTTTGTGTTAACATGGTTTCAAAAGTTAAATTGCTTACGTCCAGGTTCATGCTGCTGTAGGTTCCTTGAAAACCTGCACCAATGGTATTGTAGCCATTTTCGTCCAGGGCTTTGTGGTAAGACATTGACAAAGAACCATAATTAAGTTTCAACTGATCATTTGCGCTGGCATCCGATACGCCGGAAATGCCAATCCCAAAAACATCATTTTCGGGAATTTTGGATGTAAGGATAGGAAAATCTATAGAGGCGCTGGTGGTTACATAAGCTTTAGCAATAGATGGCCATTGGTCTCTATGGTTAGCTGCCAATCTCCAGCTACCATCAAATTTACCGGTAAAGGCAGGGTTTAAGGTGAGGGGTGAAGCAAAAAATTGGGAAAAATGCGGATCCTGTGCCTTTAGGGATGTAACAGAAATAACACAAAAAACAATTAACAGGTATTTTCTCATCATTAATCTATTCTAGAATCTAAAGATAAGCAAATGGCTTAAAGTGCTGCATCAGAAATGTGAACATTGAGCAGTTTATCCTAAATGCTCAAGTCATATTAGAGGGGGGTTATGGCAACGGAAGAAAATCTTCACCAACAAAAAATAATTCATGTTAACTCTGCATTTTGGTTCCATAAGCCAGGTCGCCGGCATCGCCCAAGCCTGGTACGATATAACCTTTGGCAGTAAGTTCATCATCTATATCGCCACACCAGATGGTGGCTTTGGGTTCCGCTCGTAATACATATTCAATTCCCACACTGCAGGCAATGGCACATACAATATGCAGTGCCTTGATGTCTCCTTCTGCTTTTAAATATTGTATAGATTTTACAAGGGAGGCACCGGTGGCCAGCATAGGATCACTAATAATCACAACCCTGCCGTCTAGTTCGGGGCAACTCATATATTCCATGCTTATCTCGAAACTACCGTCTGCATGGTGTTTTCTGTAAGCACTTAAAAATGCGTTGTCAGCTCTGTCAAAATAGTTCAACAAGCCATTGTGCATGGCCAGACCCGCTCGTAAAATAGTAGCTAACACAGGTTGCTCTTTCAACACTTTGCAATTGGCAATGCCCATCGGAGTAGTAATTTCCTGCTCTTCTGTTTCCAACTCTTTGCTTATTTCGTAACCAATTACTTCTGCAATACGCTCCAGGTTGCGCCTAAAACGCAAACGGTCATTTTGAATTTCTACATTCCTTAATTCGCTTACCCAGTTACTTACCAGGGAATGTTTTGTGCTGAAATTATGTACCATAATTTTTTCTACTTGGTTTAAAATGAAATGGAGACCTGTACGATGAAGGAAATTTAACACCGCATGCGCACAAATCTATAATAAAATAAATAGCATCGCCTATTTTTGATGAGTCTTTATTAAAAAAACCATTTAACTGAAAGCCATGAAATACTTATTGATTGCAAGCACCCTGGGCTTTGTATTAGCTGCTTGCACCAGCAGCGAGCAGAAAGAAAAGCGAAGCCAGGATAAATATGAAAGCAGTAAGTTGTCTCTTGAAGAATTGGAAAAACAATCGCCGCTCCAGTTTCTTTCTGTAACGGGCAACGACAAAAAAAACTTGTTGGGACAAACTGTGGTAAAGGGCAAGGTGAGCAACAAAGCCAAAATGGTTACCTACAAAGACGTGGATATCAAATTGTTTTTTTACAGCAAAACCGGAACCCTCCTGCAGGAAGACCAGGAAGTAGTGTACGAATCTATTGCTCCCGGTGCTACCGTTAGTTTCAAATCTAAATACTTTTCTCCCAAGGGCACGGATAGCATCGCTATGAAGGTGGTATCGGCGAAATATTAGGGAGTTTCAAAAGTGAAAAGTGAAAAGGCAATGGGCAATGCCTGCCCGGACAGAATGTAGGGGGCAATGGGCAATAGGCAATAGACAATAGGCAATGCCTGCCCTGACAAAATGTAGGGGGGCAATGGGTAATACCTGACCTGGCAGAATGTAGGGAGGCAATTGGCAATTGGAGTCGGACAAATGAATTAATGGATTAACAAATCAAGAAAACGTTAGATGTTAAACCTTAAACCCTAAACCTCACTCCCCCACAAAAGAAAAGCTATCTCCGTCAAACAAACCTTTATCGCTTAATTTAAGATGAGGGATAACAAGTAGGGCCATAAAAGACAACGTCATGAAGGGTGCGGCCAGGGGGCTGCCAAGTTCTTGTTTTACAAAATGGTCGATGGCTGTGTAATCGGCCGCCACTTTATAGCCATCTTCGGCACTCATGAGTCCTGCCACTGGAAGGGCCAAAATCATAGAGGTAGCAGCACTTACTGCGCTTACGCCTCCCCGTTGTTGTATGATAAGGTTTACTGCCTTGCAAATACTTTCATCATCGGCACCCACGGCAACAATGTTGTGGCTATCATGTGCTACAGATGATGCGAGAGCGCCCTTTTTTATCCCGATATTTTTAATAAAGGCCTTGGCTACAGGTGCATTGCGGTAGCGGTTCACCACTACTATCTTTAAAATATCTTTTTCCGGATTACTCACCAGGTATCCATTCTGTACCGTAGCATCTACCATTATTTTATTAGTGATGAGCTGACCTTCTAATGCTTCAATTGCTGGTATTTGCATATCCCCTTGCCCGGCAAGCATAGCAAAGTCTGCTACTTGTTTTTGCTCACAATTAAATTCATTCACAATGCCGGGCGCTGTGGTATGAATGAGTGACTGGCCATTTTCTGCAACGAGTAACCCATCTATGTAAGTTTGTTTCACCTTAAAATGAACGAGGTCTTGTAGCACAATAAAGTCTGCGGAGTCGCCTATACGCAACAGCCCGTTGCGCATGCTGTAATGCATTACGGGGTTGATGCAGGCTGCTTGCAGTACTTTAAAAAAATCAATCCTAAAAGCCACAGCCCTCGCACAAATGCTGTTGATGTGGCCTTCCACCAAACTATCGGGGTGTTTGTCATCGCTGCAAAACATCATGTTTTCGTGATGATCGTGCAGGAGTGGTATGAGTGCATCAAAGTTTTTTGCAGCGCTTCCTTCCCTGATGAGAATTTTCATTCCGTAGTTTAATTTTTCCAGCGCTTCTTCTGCGGTAAAGCATTCATGATCGGTAGTTATGCCGGCTTCAATATATATCCTGGCCAGTTCTCCCCTTAGGCCCGGGGCATGCCCATCTACGGGTTTTTGGTATTTCTTTGCGGCAGCAATTTTTTTCATCACTTCCTCATCTCCATTCAATACCCCCGGAAAGTTCATCATTTCGCTCAGGTAGTTTATTTCAGGCATAGCCAACAAGGTCTCTACATCCGTTGCATCCAGGGCTGCGCCTGCAGTTTCAAAAATGGTTGCCGGCACACAACTCGGGGCACCAAAGTGAAACTTAAAAGGAACTTTTTTTCCATCTTCAATCATAAACTGCACGCCCGCCATACCACAAACATTGGCAATTTCATGAGGGTCGCTGATGGTGCCGGTGGTGCCGTGTACCACCGCAAGTTTGGCAAACTCTGCGGGTACCAACATACTACTCTCAATATGCACATGGCTGTCTATAAATCCAGGGCATATAAAGGGATGGCCAGTTACGTGGGTATCGTTTAGTTGATAAAGGGAGATAATCTTCCCGCCTTCTACCCGCATTTCACCGTAGTAAATTCTCCTGCCTAAAACGTCTACGATATTACCAGCAAGGCTAAACGATGTGTTCATGAAAAGTTGTTTATAATATGATGGCGGTTAAAGCTTTCAAAAATTTCATCAAAAGTAAACTCAATTTAGTTTTTATATTATCTTGCTTTCTCAAAACTTAAATTTTACTTCAAATTATTTAGAAAATGAAAATACTTAAGATATTGCTGGCCTCAGTTTTTGTATTTTTTTCTTTCGCCGCATCGGCACAGTCTACTGATGAAATTGTGAACAAGTATGTAAATGCAATGGGTGGTGCAGAAAAACTTTCCTCTCTTAAAACCGTAAAGATGGAAGGTAACATGAGCACGCAGGGGATAGATGTTGCGCTAACGCTTACCAAAAAACATTTGGCAGGCTTGAGGCTGGACCTTGATATTATGGGCACCTCTAACTTTCAAATGGCTACACCCACAAAGGGATGGGTATTTATGCCAGTGATGCAACAAACAGAGCCACAGGAAATGGATGCCGAACAATTGAAATCTGTGCAAGGCCAGATGGATATACAAGGATCTTTATTTAATTATAAAGAAAAAGGCTACACACTGGAAAGCATGGGTACAGAAAAAGTAGATGGTAAAGACGCTCACAAATTAAAGCTGGTGAAGGGCGGAAAAGAGGTTTTTTATTTTGTGGATGCCGCTTCAGGTTTGCTGCTTAAAACAGTAACGAAGGTAGCTGCGCAGGGCACAGAAACGGACGTAGAAAACGTTTTTGACGACTACAGGAAAAACGCAGAGGGTTATATGTTCCCCTATAAAAACACCAATGCACAAGGCGTAATTACTTTCGATAAAATTTCGGCGAATATACCGGTAGATGATAAATTATTTACTAATTAAGAAGTACCGCCAATTATGAATATAGAAAGGCCCTGCACATCTGCGGGGCTTTTATTATGAATCATGTTTGTCTAAAAGATCGGGACGCCTTTTTTGAGTATGTGCCACTGCTTGTTCGTGGCGCCATTCATCAATCAGTTTATGGTTGCCACTCATTAAAATTTCCGGCACTTTCCAGCCGCGGAAATTTTCTGGCCTGGTATATACCGGTGGTGCCAACAGGTGATCCTGGAAAGAGTCGCTGAGTGCAGAAGTTTCATCGTTCAGTACGCCGGGTATCAAACGGCCGATGGCATCTGTTAGTATCGCCGCCGCCAATTCTCCTCCACTAATAACATAATCGCCAATAGATATTTCTCTTGTAACAAAATGATCCCTCACTCTTTGATCAATGCCTTTATAGTGGCCGCAGATCATCATTAAATTGTTTTTCAAGGAAAGCTTGTTAGCCGTTTGCTGATTCAGGGTTTCGCCATCGGGGCTCAGGTAAATAATATCGTCGTAAGTAGTATTTTTTTGAAGACTTTCAATGGCATTCACCAGGGGTTCGGGCATCATCACCATACCTGCACCGCCACCAAAAGCATAATCATCTACCTGTGCCCTTGCATAAGTTGTGTAATCTCTAAGGTTGATCACATTTACTTTTAACAAGCCTTTATCCTGTGCACGTTTCATAATAGAATGCGCAAAGGGTGATGTTAGTAAATCTGGAACAACGGAGATGATATCTATGGTCATGGGTGTGAAGTCAAAAATAAAAAATCAAAAATAAAAAATCAAAAATCAAAAGATGGATTGGTATTTCGCAAGTTACTGAGATTTCAAACCCCAGATTGTATATCATAAATCATAGGCATAAGTCAAAAATCAGAACATCAACCAGGCTCCGGCATCTTCAATTGCACTGATCTGATTAAATTAAGTTTCGTTTGTAAATTCATCTAAATCTCTCTTTTGTTTCTTGGTGGGCCGGCCCACTTTGCTCATTCGTTTACCCGTGTGAAAAACAGCTGCCTGGAACTGTATTCTGTCCAGCTCTTCGGCAGGTGTGATGTCGGTATAGAATTTAATTGCTTCAGCATATTGTACCCGGTTGTGCAACAAACCCGTGACTTTTATCACCCATTTTTTGGCTTCTGTCTTTACCTCGTATTCATCATTTACATTTACTGACCTGGAAGCTTTGGCAGCAGTTCCCTGGAACTTGATCTTGCCTTTATCGCAAGCATCCCCAGCCTGGCTTCTTGTTTTAAAAAAGCGAATACTCCATAAATATTTATCCAATCTTAGTTTCTCCGGTTGCATGGTAAATGTTGTTGCAGCATGCAGGCTATTATTTTCCCCCTACTGGGACTGCCTGCAATTTTTTATAATATAAGTTTTTGTAATAACCACGCAAAAATACCGTCAT
This sequence comes from Chitinophagales bacterium, assembly GCA_038257335.1. Taxonomy (GTDB): domain Bacteria; phylum Bacteroidota; class Bacteroidia; order Chitinophagales; family Chitinophagaceae; genus Ferruginibacter. The sequence goes on from JBBSJJ010000035.1 coordinate 18,332, forward strand.
TTTTGTAATTGCTTTCCATTTAACAGCAGCTTATTAAATTGCTCCTGTATAAATGCTTATTTTTATTTCTAAAATCTTTCAGTCTTATGAGGCATCAATTTAAATATGTTTTGTTGGTTATTTGTGTGCTGGGCCAGTCGGTGATGGCACAAAACCGCGGTATTAACTGGACTGCAGACGGCACCGGTTATTACAGCATCAACGACGGCAGTATCTTCCGGCACGATCCCAAAACAGATGCACAATCTGTTGTGGTGGGCAAAGAACAATTGACCCCATCCGGCACTACTGCTGCTTTAAAAGTCCAGTCTTTCGATTACAGTCCTAACCGCAATAAGATATTGTTGTTTACCAATACGGCCAAGGTGTGGCGCTATAATACCAGAGGAGATTATTGGGTGTTAACCCCCATTGGCAGTGAGTTGAAACAATTAGGCAAGGGTCTGCCAGCCCAGTCTCTCATGTTTGCAAAGTTCTCACCAGATAGCCGTTTCGTGGCGTACGTAAGTCAGCATAATTTATATATAGAAGATGTGAGTACCGGCCAGATTCGCAAACTAACGGCAGACGGTAGCCGCAAATTAATCAATGGCACATTTGACTGGGTGTATGAAGAAGAGTTTGGTTGCAGGGATGGTTTTAGGTTTAGCCCCGATGGAAAGCAGATTGCCTTTTGGCAGGTAGATGCTACCCGCATCCGGGATTATTATATGCTCAATACAACAGACTCCAACTATTCGCAGGTAATACCAGTAGAATATCCAAAAGTAGGAGAGGCTCCTTCGCCGGTACGTATTGGAGTGGTTACTTTATCAGGAGGTGTAATTAGATGGATGAATATTGCAGGCGATCCACGGCAACATTACCTGCCACGCATGGAGTGGAGCGGCCCTAATGAGCTGGTAGTACAGCAACTGGATCGCAAGCAGCAAGAGAGCAAATTGATTTATTGTAAAACCACCGATGGAAGCGCCACCACTTTTTGGGCTGAAAATGATGATGCCTGGGTAGATATGAATACGGACAACCCCGTAGGTTGGAATTGGATAAACAAGGGCCAGGAATTTTTGTGGGTGAGCGAAAAAGATGGCTGGCGGCACATTTATAAAATAAGCCGGGACGGCAAGGATGTTACACTTCTTACAAAAGGCAACTATGATATTGGTAAGATTGTATTTATTGATGAGGCTTTGAATTATATTTATTTTACGGCTTCGCCAGATAATGCTACGCAAAGTTATTTGTACCGGGTGCGCATCACTAACAGCAAAGATGAACCCGAACTACTCTCGCCTGCAACACAAAAAGGTACACACCAGTACCAAATTTCGCCTACAGGCAAGTTGGCAAAGCATAGTTTTAGCAACCGCAATACACCCACGCTTACAGAGTGGATATCTTTGCCAGATAACCGCCCGCTCAATGCCGGCAAAAGCATTGCTGCCAATCTTAAAGTAAATGGTTCGGTAAATGTGGAGTATGTAAAAATTACCACCGGGGATAATGTCATACTGGATGCATGGATTAATAAACCTTCCAATTTTGATCCTAATAAAAAATACCCGGTTGTATTTTATGTGTATGGCGAACCAGCAGCCACTACCATTGATGACAGCTATGGCAACCACAATAATTTTTTATACAGTGGAGATATGGCTGCAGATGGATACGTGCAGGTGGCCTTAGACAATCGTGGAAGCCCGGCGTTGAAAGGAGCAGCCTGGCGCAAATCTATTTACAGAAAGATAGGAGACATCAACATCAGGGACATGGCTATGGGGGCAAAAAAAATTATTGAGTTGCCCTACATTGACAAAAGCCGTGTGGCCGTTTGGGGCTGGAGTGGTGGCGGTTCCTCTACCCTCAACTTAATGTTTCTCTACCCTGATATTTTTCAAACGGGCATTGCCATTGCCGCTGTAGCCAACCAATTGAACTATGATAATATTTACCAGGAGCGTTACATGGGCTTGCCACAAGAAAACAAGCAGGATTTTGTGAATGGTTCACCCATCAACCACGTAAAGGGTTTAAAAGGGAACCTGCTTTACATACATGGCACCGGTGACGATAATGTTCACTACAGCAATGCAGAGGCACTGGTCAATGAATTAGTAAAGTACAACAAACAGTTTCAGTTTATGGCTTACCCCAATCGTACGCACAGCATCAGCGAAGGTGAAGGCACTTCTCTTCACTTATCTACTTTGTATACCCGGTTTTTGCGGGAACATTGTGCACCGGGAGGTAGGTAAGTTGGACTTTTATTGTAAAGAGGTTTCTTTAAAGATGATACTAAGAGGCTGTCTCAAAAGGCAAGGCATTTCACACAAGGACTACTAATAATAAAGTGTGCAAAGCATTCGGTTGACAATCAGTCTTTGTTTCTTTGCCTCTTTGTTTCGGTGTGTGAAACTTTCTTTTTTGAGACAGCCTCTTTTTGCTTATGAACGAATTCTTTCATTTGATAGTAATAGTCATACACCTACAAGCTTTTTAGGAATAGAAGTATCTCTTCTTTATCCTTTATAATGTTACAGAGTTTTTAAAAAAGAAGTATCTACAGAAAATTTTTCCGCATATCTTGGCGTAACGTTTTTATAGAAATCCATTATTTTTTTCATATCTGTTTTATAATCCGACAGAAATATTGGGTCGCTAATGCCAGTTAGTTTTTTCTTATAATCTATGTATCCCAACAGTACGGGCACATTGGCCGCTACGGCTATATGATAAAAACCAGTTTTCCATTGTTCGTTTTTACTCCTCGTTCCCTCCGGGGTTATTAAAATGATTAGCTCCTTATTTGAATTAAACAAATCTGTCATGGCGTGTATAAAACTCGGCCTTTCATTTTGCGGTCCTCTTGGCAGCCTATCTATTGCAATTGCACCGAGGGGATTCAGCAGCAAATTAAATGGAAATTTTACCCATTCTTTTTTTACGGTAAAGCGGATAGGCAGCCGGTAGATGGCAAAGGTGGCCATGGAATACCAGAAGTCCCAGTTGCTCGTATGTGGCGCTGCCAATATGATACATTTTTTTAATTGGATGGGCCGGTGGCCATCTGTTTTCCAACCGGTCAATTTGAAAATCCAAATGCAAAACTTTCTAATCATGGTTCTTTCTATAACAAGTTTTTTTATAAAAAAGCATGAGCAAGATATGGAATACTAGCTATCGCCAAAGAGTGAGATGTCACTAATTCTTAAATACTATTTTTAAAAACAATATCTTGTCTTACAATTTCGTTTGTCAAACTAACTCATCTTCAAATTTAAATTTTTAAAATGCTTAAGAGATTTCTCATTCCTTCCTTTATTTTACTTTTTTTCACATCAACTTTTTTACTTGTCCGCCATCAATTCATGGATTCTTCCAGTGATTTTGTAACCAAGGCCTTAAGGCAAAAAAACGGCCCTGCAGCCGATTTTGACAAAGCGGTAGAGGAAGAGTTTAATTTACTAAAAGATCCCGCAACCGGTAAAATACCTGTTGGCATCAGGGAGATGGAACTGGGGCAAGCCAGTGAAATATTAACCAAACAATTGATAGACGGTCCACAAAACAGGGTGGCTGCAACAAACTATGCTTTTCAGGGGCCGAGTAATCTTGGAGGACGGGTAAGAGCCATTGCATTTGACATAGCTGATGGTACCGGAAACACCATAATTGCCGGTAGCGTGAGTGGAGGTATTTTTAGAACCACCAACGGGGGAACAAGTTGGATCCGTCAAAATCCGAATGATCAACTTTTTAGTGTAACCGCTGTGGCTCAGGATACAAGAGTAGGATTCAGAAATGTATGGTATTATGCTGGCGGCGAAGCCATAGGTAACAGCGCTTCGGAGAGTGGAGCCTTGTATGCTGGTCATGGCATTTATAAATCTATCGACAATGGCCTCACATGGGCAAGGCTTTCTGGTTCCAACACAGGAAGCCTGTTTACTTTTGACAACTGTGCTGATTTAATAAGCAGGCTCGTGGTAAACCCGGTAAACGGAGATGTGTATGCAGCTAGGCTTGCAGGCATTATGAGGTCAGCTGATCAAGGTGCCACCTGGGCAACTGCACTGGGCGTTCCGGGTTGCAACACTGGTATGGTGGGCGACATTATTTGCACAAGCACCGGCGTTTTGTATGCAGGTTTTGCCGGGTCAGTTGGCTCATCTACCGATGGCGTATGGACCTCCACAGACGGAACAACGTGGGATCATATTGCAGGAACGGGTGCAGCTAGCACGCCTGCCAGCTGGAATGCAGTAAATGCCTACGGTCGCATAGTTTTGGCAACTGCCCCTAGTAGAGAGAACCTTGTATATGCGTTGTACTATAACAATACAACATCTAATTGCACCACCCCGGTACCTGAAGCAGAGTTGTTTGTATGGAACCAGGTAACAAATGTATGGACGGACCTTTCCGCTACATTGCCGGATGAACCTGGTTGCAGCCCGGGAAATGATCCTTTTGCTGTGCAGGGCGGTTATGACCTTGAGATTACAGTAAAGCCAGATGATGCGAACACAATTTTTATAGGGGGAACCAATGCCTATAGGTCTACCAATGGGGGAGCTACCTGGACAAGAATAGGAGGATATGCCAACACTGGCGGATACAGCCAGTTTGCAAATCACCATTCAGATGTTCATGTATTAAAGTTTGGCCCTGCCAGCAATACGATCCTGTTTAGCGGCAATGATGGCGGAATTCAAAAAGCAGATATAACCGCTCCGGGCGTAAGCTGGACCTCTTTGAATAATAATTTCCCGACTTATCAATATTACCATGTTGCTATTAAACAAGACAATGCCGTAAATGACTTTATAGGTGGTGCGCAGGACAATGGAACGACAGGTGTTGTAGGTGGCGGAACCGTTTTCTCACCACTTTTAAGTGGTGATGGGGTAGCAGTTGGACTGGCGAAAGGACCTGCTCCATACCAGCAATTTTGTGGCGTTCAGTCTGGCCCAATTTACAGGAGGGCCAACAACCTGGCAAGTGGGTTTATAAATGCGACACTCACACCACCGGGTTTAAATACTACCTACACCTCTATTTTTGTTACCTACTTCCATTTGGATCCTGACAATACCGAAAATTTATATTACGCTTGCCAGCTTATAACGGGAAACAGTAATAGAATTCAGCGCAATACGAATGCAACCACATCTACGTCATCAAGCTGGACGCTCATGGACTTTGCCTATTCCGGATATGTGCGGTCTATGGCAACCACCAGGGGAACTTATGCAGCAACCAACAGGCTTTACCTGGGTACGAGTGGTGGTAAAGTATATAGAATGGTAGATCCTGTTAATGCGCTTCCTTCTGTAGTACCCGATGATATTACCCCTCCCGGTATGACGGGTTCCAGAACTGTAATAGGGCTTTCGGTAAACCCAACCAACCACAATGAACTGTTGGCTGTTTATTCCAATTATGGCACTACTAATATTTGGTACACAAACAACGCTGGTGATGCAACGCCTACCTGGGTAAATGCAGAGGGAAATCTTACACTGCCATCTATTAGAAGCGCAATGATTATTCAAAATGGAGCTGTTAAAGAATATTATGTGGGAACTTCTATAGGACTTTACAAAACGGAATCTATGACAGGCACCATAGCCTGGACGCAGGAGGCTGCGAACGATTTGGGCAATGTGGTTGTTACCAGTCTCTCTTTGCGGCCGATCGATAATGTGTTTGCCATTGGCACACACGGACTAGGAATGTGGAGAGGTACCGTAGTGGCGGCTGTTCCGGTTACACTTGTAAACTTCAAAGGGGCTATTCAAAACAAGAATGCCGCTCTAAGTTGGAATACCGAGAATGAAACAAACAATAAGGGTTTCGAGGTGCAAAGATCTTATGACGGAAGTCAATATAAAACCATTGGGTTTGTGCCGGGAGCCATCAACAGCAGCACCAGCAAATCTTATGGTTTTAATGATAAAGAAATAGCCCAACAGGTAAATTATTACAGGTTAAAGCAAATTGATGTGGGCGGCACGTCTAAGTTTAGCAATATTGTCATCCTCAAAAATTCTTTCAACGATGATGTGAAAGTACTTTCCAACCCTTTCAATAATTACCTCGACCTGCAGCTGGGCAAAACCTTTCAGGCAAAAGCTACCCTGCGTTTAGTGGATGTAAGTGGCAAGGTAGTATATCAAACAGTGCTTCAACAAAGCCAGGCGAGGCTTAGGTTACCGCTCAATAATCTTTCCCTTGCAAAAGGTATTTACACCTTGCAGATAATTGCAGGAAACCAACAGTACAGTACAAAACTGGTAAAGGAGTAAATCTCTTCGCATATATCTTCACTATAAAAAAGTTTGCTTCCATGGAAGCAAACTTTTTTTTGCCATCTGCCAATGGCTGGTGTACCCCTCAAACATTTTTTTTATTGATAGTGATTTTTATTACGGCCCCACTTTGTACGGCATTCCTGTTCCCCGCCCATCTCTTTGCTTTTTGAATACGCCCTTTAGATTCTTAAAGACAGTCTTTGAAAATCATCCTTAAAATAAAATATATTAATGTTTAAACATTAATATATTCATTTGCGTTATCTTTGCGTTACAAGCGTTCAATCATTTAAAAAAATAACCATGAGTGTAATAGAAAGTCTTAATTGGCGGTATGCCACCAAAATAATGACCGGGGAAAAAATTGGCCAGCAAACGCTGGATAATATATTGGAGGCCACGAGGCTTTCCGCTTCTTCATATGGGTTGCAGCCGTATAACATAGTAGTAGTGAGTAACCCTGAAATAAAAGCACAGCTTTTGCCCGCCGCTTACGGGCAGTCGCAAATTGTGGATAGTTCGCAGTTACTGGTATTTAGTATCTGGAAAAATATAGGGCAAGCAGAAGTTACCAGCTATATCAACGACATTGCTACAACACGGGGCATTTCACCCGAAACTTTGCAAGCTTTTGCCAGCACCATTTTAGGCACAGTAACAGGCTTAAGCGAAGAGCAACAACAAGTTTGGGCTACCAAACAAGCATACATTGCATTGGGCACAGCGCTGCTTGCTGCTGCCGATCAAAAGGTAGATGCCACACCAATGGAAGGCTTTATTCCGGCAGAAGTAGACAGGATTCTTGGCCTGGAGGAGAAAGGACTAAAATCTGTGGTGATGTTGGCCATCGGTAAAAGAAGTGAAAAAGATGCTCTGGCTTCGGCAACCAAAGTGAGAAGAAACAAAGATTTATTTTACAGTTTTATAGATTAGTGAGAGGGATACAGGTAAGAGTGCGGCCGCCGCACTCTTTTTTATTGCCACATGCCTACCGTACGTAAATTTCTTTTGCAAGAAAACCTTTCAAAGTATGGTACTGCGAAAGGAGCACATACTTTCCTTTGAGGTAATGGCCTTTCAAAGTGAAAAATCCAAATAAAGCCAAAGCCGCCGAAAGTTTCACAACGAATTCTAAGCCTTTCTTCAGCACACCTAAGTTTCCTTCTTCTGTGAATACCCGTTTTTTTTCTTCGTTCCCTGTTTTTAAAAATAGCTTTTTAAAATTTGCCAGGTCTAGCCGGTGGTCATCTATGTAATGGTAAAGCCAGGCCTGCGGTATAAAGTAAACCTGGGTAGAAATTTTTTTAACCTGGTGGAAAATATACTTATCGTCGCTTCTGAACTGAAGGGCAGTGTTGAAACCACCCGCTTGTTCCAGGAACATTTTTTTGTAAGCCATATTGCAGCCTACCGGGTATTTCATAGCCTTTGTAAAGAGCTGCACCTCGTTGCCAAAATCTATTTTGCCTACAAAACCATTCAGGTATTTACTCATCCAGGCCGGTTCCTGTCCCGTTTCATATTTAGGTATCACTTTGCCGCCTGCACCTGCTGCCTGCGGGTGTGTTTTAAAAAATTGCAGCATCTCTTCCAGGTAACCCGCAGATAGCAGTGCATCGTCATCTACATAATTTACAATGGTTGATTGTGCTTCCCGCATCCCCCTATTGCGGGCATAAGACAAACCTTTGTTTTCTTCAAAACAATACCGGGCGTTCAACTCCGGGTGCAAGGCTATAAACTGCCGGGCAATTGCGGCAGTGTCGTCCGTACTATTATTGTCTACAATAAGCAGTTCAAAACTTGCTGCGGGCAAAGTTTGTTTGGTGATACTTTTCAGTGCTTCGGGCAGGTAACGGCAGCGGTTATACGTGCATATTACCAGGCTTATCTCGTAACCTGTAGCCATGATGCTGTTTCGCTTTTTTAGGAAGATGAATTATACTCTGCCGGGATAATTTTTCAAAGCTTTTTCCAGGCAGTCCATGGCTTTATTAATATCATCTACGTTTAATACATAGGCCAGTCTCACTTCGTTTTTACCCAGGCCGGGGGAACTGTAAAACCCTGTTGCTGGCGCCAGCATGATTGTTTGGCCTTCGTGGCTAAAATCTTCTAATAGCCATTGGCAAAACTGGTCGCTGTCATCAATGGGTAACCTTGCCATAGCATAAAAAGCACCACCGGGATTGGGGCAAAATACGCCCGGCATGGCGTTCAGTCTTTTTACAATGGTATCCCTGCGTAGTTTGTATTCTGCCCGGGTGGTATCAAAATAATTGTCTGGCAAATCTATGGCTGCTTCACCCAGTATTTGGGCATAAAACGGCGGGCTCAGTCTTGCTTGTGCAAATTTCATGGCGGCACCCAACACTTCGGCATTCTTAGTTACGAGGGCACCAATGCGCCCACCACAGGCACTGTACCGTTTGCTGATGGTGTCCATCAAAACCACGTTCTGCTCAGCACCTTTTAAGTGCATGGCACTCGTATGGGTGCCTTCATAACAAAACTCACGATAGGCTTCATCTGCAAATAAGAAAAGGTTGTGCTTTAATACAATTTGCTTCAACGTTTCCATTTCTGCCGCACTGTATAAATAACCCGTGGGGTTGTTAGGGTTACACACAACAATTGCCTTCGTTTTAGGGGTGATGGCTTTTTCGAAATCTTCTATGGGCGGTAGGGCAAAACCTGTTTCTATACTGCTGCTGATTGGTTTTACCAGCACATCTGCCTGTATAGCAAAACCATTGTAGTTGGCGTAAAAGGGTTCGGGAATAATTACTTCGTCGCCGGCATCAAGGCAGGCCATAAAGCCAAACAAGATCGCCTCGCTCCCACCTGTTGTTACAATAATTTCGTTGGCATTGATGTCGATATTATTTTTAGCATAGTACTGCACCAGCTTTTTGCGATAACTCTCGTTGCCGGCGCTGTGGCTGTATTCAAGCACTGTAAAGTCTGCATTTTTTACAGCGTCCAGGCAAATTTTCGGGGTTTCTATATCGGGTTGGCCGATGTTTAAATGAAAAACTTTAGTGCCTTTTTTTTTAGCGGCTTCGGCAAACGGAACCAGTTTGCGGATGGGGGAGGCGGGCATTTCCTGCCCACGGTGGCTGATTTGTAACATGCCGCAAAGTTAAGAGGAATTTTGACTGGCAGTTGTTTGAAATTACGAATTACGAATGTAGAATGACGAATTGAATTATCAATTATGAATGCGTTCTACATTCGCCACTCGTAACTCCTCATTCATAACTCATCATTCTTCATAATACTTTACGTTGTGTTGTTGCAAAAAAGCCTTGATGGCATTTACATGAATGCATTGGCCCAGGTGAATAAAGGAATAGTCTGAGACTTTTTTTATAGTGGTATTCACCATTATTTCTTTGTCCACCAGGTCAAAGCCAAGGTGAAGATGTTTGGTGCTGAATTGCATGCCATGTACCACACCGTTGCTATCAAACAAAGGGCCGCCGCTTTGACCACGAAGGCCTGGAGTACTCATTTCAATACCGAACAAGCCGTGTGGTTCATCTGCCAAAAACCTGGTTACCATTCCCTCCATCGGAAACCGTGGAGAAACATTGATACCTGTATTGGTCCATTCAATATCGTCTGTCAGGCTGTTGTAGGTATAATTGGTGAACTCCGGAAAAGGGAAGCCAAGCCGGCACAAAAATTTGCCTTGCAGCAAGTTTTTGTCGTCTTTTAAGAACCTGGCAAATTGGGTATAGTGTAATTTTTTGTAATCGTTGAACTTAATGATTGCCAGGTCTAGTGTAGGATGCATGTGAAAAGTAAAGCCACTCATGGTATCCACACAGTCAACAAAATTATTTTTAAGTTGAATGGTACTTTCTGACGTCATTTTATATTTCAGCTCCAGGCCTTTCAACAACTGTTTGTGCCTTGCATCCTGGGCTAGCAATTTTTTTTCCTGGTTGAACCTGTTATAATGCAAATTAATGGCATCTGCCGAAACAAGCATTTCTGCAATATGCTTACAGGTAACGGCATAGCCTTCATCGTTTACAAAAAACAACGTGCCGGCAGAGGGTATTACATTTTTGCCTGCATAGGTTCTTATGATGCTGTGCACCGGGCGGGTAAATTGTGCAACCCTTTCTATAGCTTGAATAAACATAGTTGTTGATTTTTAAATTCCTTAGCCTTCGGGCAAGCATAAAAAAACCAGCATGTAAGCCGGTTTTTAGTGTATGATTAGCAATTTACTGATTAACTTTTTTTCTTCTGCAAGGTAGCAGCAGGCTTGGCTTTTGCGTAATCTGCTTCGCTTAAAACAGCACCTTTGATAGTAATACTTTTTACTTCGTCTACTCCAACAAACTTAACAGTCATTGTTTTGGTAAAATTAGGATCAACGCTGGCTGCATTATAAGTAGCCGTTATGGTGCCCGACTTTCCGGGAGCTATAGGAGACTTTGTATAATCTCCGATAGTGCAACCGCAAGTTGGCGTAGCTGTTTCAATAATTAAAGGTGTTTTGCCAATATTTGTTACATGGAAAGTTGCGGTAGTAGGGTTACCAACTTTTATTTTACCCAAATCGATGGTTTCAGCTTTAAACTGCGCAACATCAGCTATTTTGTTTTGTGCAATGGCAAAGTTTGTAACAGCAAAAGCGGCTAATGTGAATATGATTTTCTTCATGTGATTATTTTTTAATTTAGTTTTTTAGATCATTTACACCTGCATTGGCTGGTGCGCTTGCAGCTGGTGTTTTCCATACCTCGCCTTTAATAATTAATTGCTTTGTTTGAGTACCATTGTAAGTAATGGTTACAGGCTTGGTAAACGGGCCTTCTGCAGCGGCATTGTATCCTACGGTAATTTTAGTTGTAGCACCTGGCTCAATTGCTTTTTCTCTATCCCACTCTGGTGTTGTGCAACCGCAACTTGCTTGAACGTTGTCAATTTTTAAAGGAGTAGTACCAGTATTGCTTACTTCAAAAACATAAGTAACAGGTTTTCCCTGGGGTATTTTCCCAAAATCATGCTCTGTTTGCTTTAAAAGCAACGTCTCCGGAGCAGGTTTTGCAGCCGCCGTTTCTACAGAAGGAGCGGCCACCGGGTGGTTATGTCCTTCATGCTGTGCATACATCATTAGAGAAGAGCAGGTAAAAGCTGAGAGGAAAAATATCTTTTTCATGTTTTTAAATTTTAAAGTTGTCACCAAAGATAATAAAACGTTTTATTACTCGGTAAATTGTAATGGACTTAGTAGTTTTTTAACAAGAGCAACAAATTCAATACTTTTGCCGCTTAATATGCTATATGGATACGCTTACTCAAACAGATGCTGCACTTCAGGAAAAGTTAAGTTTTGATACTTTCAGAAACGAAATTTTAAGGGATTACCGTATAGCCTGCGAAAGCAGGCAAACCAGCCTGCTGGGCCGCAAAGAGGTGCTCACAGGTAAGGCTAAATTTGGCATATTTGGAGATGGTAAAGAGGTGGCCCAACTAGCCATGGCCAAATTTTTTAAGCCCGGCGATTTCCGATCCGGCTACTACCGGGACCAAACTTTTATGTTTGCCGCCGGGCTTGCCACCGTGGAACAGTTGTTTGCACAACTTTATGCTGACCCGGATGTGAAAAACGAACCCTTTAGTGCAGGGCGTCAAATGAATGCCCACTTTGCTACCAAAATGGTAGATGAAAAGGGGGATTGGCTGCCGCTCGCCCATTTAAAAAACATCTCCAGCGATATTGCCCCCACGGCCGGGCAAATGCCAAGGGCACTGGGATTGGCTTTTGCGTCCAAACTTTTTAGAAATGTGCCGGAATTAAATGCCTACCCGGAACTAAGCACCAATGGCAACGAAATATGTTTTAGTACCATTGGCGATGCATCTACCAGCGAAGGTCATTTTTGGGAAACCATTAATGCAGCCGGGGTGTTACAGGTTCCGCTGGCAGCGTTTGTGTGGGATGATGGTTATGGCATTTCTGTGCCAAAAGAATACCAAACAACCAAAGGTTCTATTTCTGAGGCGCTGGCAGGCATGCAGCAACAAGAAGGTACCAATGGTATTAATATTTACAAATTAAAAGGCTGGGATTATGCCGGCATGTGCGAAGTGCTGGAAACTGCTATTCAACAAATAAGAGATACGCATACACCTGCATTGTTTCATGTAGAAGAAATCACACAGCCACAGGGACACTCCACTTCGGGTAGTCATGAACGTTACAAAGATGCCGACCGGCTGGCCTGGGAAAAAGAATGGGATTGCATCAGGCAGATGAAAAACTGGATTATTGAAAATGCCCTGGCAGAAGAAGAAGAGCTGGAGGAAATTGAAAAATTGGCGGCTGTCTTTGTAAAGGAAAGCAGGCAAAGGGCCTGGGATAAATATGCTGTACCCATCAAGCAAATGGTGGCCGATGCTGTTGCACTCTTAGAGGAGTCAGCTAGCAGCAATGCAACGATTCAACAATATTCAAAAGATCTGCTTGCACTGAGGGAACCGATGCGACGTGATATTTTAAAAACGCTGTTTGCCTGCATACAACTTCTTCCGGCGCAAGAGGAAGCCAGCATAAAAATCGAAAAATATTACCAGGAACTTTTAGTCAACAATGAGACCCTGTACAGCAATCACCTGTACAACGAGGGGCCTAAATCTGCGCTTAAAGTACCCGTTGTTCCAATTCAATACAAAGAAGATGCTACGCAGGTAAATGGTTTTGAAGTGCTGAACAAATATTTTGACCAGCTATTTGCCAGCAACCACAAAGTGGCAGCTTTTGGTGAAGATCTTGGTCATATTGGTGATGTGAACCAGGGCTTTAGTGGTTTGCAGGAAAAGCATGGCAAACATCGCATTTTCGACACCGGCATTCGTGAACTCACCATCATGGGCCAGGGAATTGGAATGGCCCTGCGTGGTTTAAGGCCCATCGCCGAAATTCAATACCTGGATTATTTGTTGTATGGTTTGCAACCGCTGAGCGATGATGTGGCAACCACTCATTTTCGTACCGCCGGGCAACAAAGTGTACCGCTGATAGTGCGTACAAGAGGGCACCGCCTGGAAGGTATCTGGCACAGTGGTTCTCCCATGGGCATGATCATCAATGCGCTGCGTGGCATGTACGTTTGTGTACCCCGAAACATGGTACAGGCAGTGGGCATGTACAATACTTTGCTGCAGGCAAACGATCCTGCCCTCATGATAGAATGCCTCAATGGCTATCGTTTAAAAGAAAAACTGCCGGCCAATTTATTGGAATATACCGTGCCACTGGGCATACCGGAAATTGTAAGACAGGGCAGCGATATTACGCTGGTGACGTACGGCTCCACATTGCGCATTGTAATGGAAGCCGCAGAAGGCCTGCATAAAATGGGCATCCATGCAGAAGTGATAGACGTTCAAACCTTGTTGCCTTTCGACATCAACCATAGCCTGGTAGATTCTTTAAAAAAGACGAACCGCATTTTATTTATAGATGAAGATGTGCCGGGCGGAGCCGCTGCTTACATGTACAACAAAGTAATGGAAGAGCAGAAGGGCTATCAATACCTGGATGTGGCGCCACGTACCCTTACTGCCAAAGCCAACAGGCCGGGTTATGGCAGCGACGGGGATTATTTTGCAAAACCAAATACAGAAGATGTGGTGAGGGTAGTAAAACAAATGATGGCGGAATAACACAATTCATATTTTCATAAAAAGAAGCGGCTGCCTCAAAAGGCGGGCATTTCCCACAAATACCGCAAAGAATACAAAGTGCACAACGGGTCTGGTTAATACTCAATCGTGGTTTCGTTGCCTTCTTTGTTTCGTTGTGTGAAACCTTCTCCTTATTGATTATTTTAGAATACACCCGATCATATCATGGGATGCTGCTTTTAAATCATTACCTTATTGTCTCATTTTTTTTCATCATTTTTAAAAAATTGTATTATGCCAATTGTAAAAGTAATTGAACTCATCGCTTCCTCTTCTGTGAGCATTGAAGATGCCATTCAGCAAGCATTAGCCGAAGCTTCTAAAACGGTGCGCAACATAGATTCTATCTATGTAAAAGATATAAAGGCTCATGTAAAAGATGGTAAGGTGAGCACTTATGGGGTTGTGTGCAAAGTGTCTTTTCGGTTAGATTAGGCTTCAAACTTATTTCCATAATGCATTTCAAAAAAAATGCCCCGTGTAAGAACGGGGCATTGCTTATTTAAGATTGTGATACACTTTTTGCACATCATCATCTTGCTCCAGTTTATCTACGAGTTTCAAAACCTCGTTGGCTTCGTCTTCACCAAGTTCTACTGTGGTGGTGGGTATACGGGTGAGTTCTGCAGTAATCACTTCCAGTTTCTTTTCTTCCAGCGCCTTGGCCATGTTACCGTATTCGTTAAAAGGTGTGCGGATCACAATATTTCCTTCTGCATCTTCGCCAATTTCTTCCAGGCCAAAATCTATCAATTCCAATTCCAGGTCATCTGCATTTTGCCCGGCACCTTTTATTTTAAATTCGGCCATGTGGTTAAATCCGAAACCTACGCTTCCGCTGGTTCCCAACGAGCCATGTCCTTTGGTGAAATGCATTCTTACATTGGCTACCGTACGGGTAGAGTTGTCTGTGGCAGTTTCTACCATCACCGCCACACCATGCGGGGCATAGCCTTCGTATAAAATTTCTTCATAGTTGCTCGTGTCTTTGCCCATAGCCCTTTTAATGGCAGCTTCTACACGATCCTTAGGCATGCCACATGCCCGGGCATTCAGGTAACATCTTCTCAGTGCCGGGTTATTATCCGGATCTGGCCCGCTTGCTTTTACTGCAATAGCAATTTCTTTTCCAATGCGGGTAAAGTTTTTTGCCATTTTATCCCAGCGGGCAAACATGGAACTTTTTCGTACTTCAAATATCCTTCCCATAAAATGTGTATTTTTTAAGCAGATGATTTACAATGGTCAATGGTCAATGCCTGCCCCGACAGAATGTAGGGGGTCAATGGTCAATTGTCAATGGTCAATGGTTTGGGCTGCAAATTTAAGAAAGTTAGCAACACGGATTACATGCTTATAGATGATTGCGCACCACCCATTATCTTCGCAGCATGCAACAGCTATTTTCCTACGAGCAGTTATTCAAATTCACCAATGCTATTTTTTTAAAGGTAGGTTGTTCTGAAAAAGATGCCAATATTGCCACCACCGTTTTACTTAGCGCAGACCTGCGTGGGGTGGATAGTCATGGTGTGGCCCGCCTGGGCGGTTATGTACGATTGTGGGAAGCCGGGAGAATCAATGCAACGCCTTCTATAAATATCATACATGAAACTCCCAGCACTGCCGTAGTGGATGGGGATAGGGGCCTTGGCCTCGTAGTTGCACCCGCAGCCATGCAAGTGGCCATAGACAAGGCAAAATTGGTCGGAACAGGTTGGGTGAGTGTGCAAAACAGCAATCATTTTGGCATTGCAGGTTACCATGCTATGATGGCCCTGCCACACGACATGATCGGTATTGCCATGACGAATGCATCTGCCCTGGTAGCACCTACGTTTTCTACAGAAAAATTATTGGGAACCAATCCTATAGCAGTAGCCATTCCCGCCGGGGAAGAATCTCCCTTCGTGGCAGATTTTGCTACCACCACTGCCTCTAACGGCAAGCTGGAAATTTTGCAAAGAAAAAGCAAGCCTACACCGGAGGGTTGGGTGCAAACAAGCGATGGCCACCCGAGCACCAATGCAGCAGCATTGAAAGAAGGCGGAGCGCTACTGCCTCTTGGTGGCGATCGGGAGCATGGAAGTCACAAGGGTTATATGCTGGGCAGCATTGTAGATATTTTTTCCGCCATATTAAGTGGTGCCAACTATGGGCCATGGGTACCACCGTTTCCTGCTTACATTGCCATGCCCGAGAATATGCCAGGCAAAGGTATTGGCCATTTTTTTGGGGCTATGAGGATAGATGCTTTTAGACCTGCCGCCGATTTTAAAATAAATATGGATCAGTGGATACGCCGGTTTAAATCTGCTGAAACAGTTGACGGCGCAGAAGCGGTCATTATACCGGGCGAGCCAGAAACTGCAATGGAAGCAGCGTATAGAATACACGGCATACCCTTGTTGCAGCCTGTGGTAGATGATTTAAGGGAACTGTCAGAAAGGTTTTCAGTGCCCCTGTAGCCGGGGCAATGGTATATGGCGACAGTACACTATTTTTGCGCTCCACAATTTAAACGTGGAACAGTCAATAACAATTTAAATGTCCTGTGGGGCAGAAGATATGAAAGTCATGAAATTTGGTGGCACCAGCGTTGGCAAGCCACAGCGGATGAAGGAAGTTGCTCAATTGATAGGATCCA
>JBBSJJ010000036.1:0-34460 GCA_038257335.1 Chitinophagales bacterium
AAAGGAACCGAAGTATGCATTGAAGGAAAATTGGTAAATCGGAATTACACCGATAAAGAAGGCAACAAGAAATACATCACAGAAATTCAGGTAAATGAATTGCTGATGCTGGGTGCCAAGCCTGCGGCTTAAGTATTCCCGCAGATCAACGCAGATTTAAAACACGCAGATTATCGCAGATAAGAAAAGGTCTTTTTTCGGAAATGACAATAAGACTCAAAAGGAGACTTTCAATTTCTTCTGCTTGCCCTGCGGTACCATAGTCTGCGTTGATCTGCGGTTTCTAAAAATCTGCGCCATTCTGCGGAGAATGATGTGCGCCATCTGCGGGAAAATGATCTGCGGGAAATTTCACCCGCTCATCTTCGCCACATAAACATCCTGTATTTTTACACAAACAAATTATTAATCGTGCAAGCAAGTTTAGTTATTGAAAAAAATGAGGTGTTCGACCTTGCTTTTGGTTTTGTAACAGAAACCAGCGAAAACATTTTTCTTACCGGTAAAGCAGGTACGGGCAAAACTACGTTTCTAAAATACCTCAAAGATCATTGTGCAAAGAACATTGTAGTGGCTGCGCCCACCGGCGTGGCAGCCATCAACGCAGGTGGCGTAACCTTGCACAGTTTGTTTCAATTACCATTTCACCCTTTTCTACCTACGCATAACAACAAAGAAGATTTGTTGGGCAAACTAAAATTTACCCGTCAGAGGCAACAGTTGCTTAGAAAAATGGAGCTGCTGGTAATTGATGAGATAAGCATGGTGCGGGCAGATGTGATGGATGCCATTGATTGTATTCTACGATCGGTGCGCAGGAACCATGCAGCGCCTTTTGGTGGTGTGCAGCTGTTGTGTATTGGCGATCTATACCAATTGCCGCCCGTGGCTCAAAACCATGAATGGGCTATTCTCCAGGAATATTACCCTTCCCCTTTTTTCTTTGATAGCATGGTTATCCGGGAGCAAATGCCGGTATTGATTGAATTGAACAAAATATACCGGCAAAAAGAAGATTCCTTTGTGAGACTATTGAATAAAGTGCGCAACAATGCTATGGATGAGGACGATTTTGAAGACCTTCACATGCGCTATCAGCCCGGGTTCCGCCCGGCCAGGGATGAAAATTTTATTACGCTCACTTCCCATAACAAGCAAGCGGATTCTATTAACACTACTGAGTTGGAAAGATTGTTCAGCTCCCCTTTTTCTTACAAAGCCGATATAGAGGGCGATTTCCCGGAAAACTTATACCCGGTAGAAGCCTCGCTGGTTTTAAAAGAAGGTGCACAGGTGATGTTTTTAAAAAATGACAATGTCCAAAAAAGATATTTCAACGGTAAGATCGGTGTGGTAAAGTCGCTGGACGAAAACATTATCGTGGATTGCGATGGCGTAGACATAGTAGTGGGAAAAGAAACCTGGGAAAATACCCGCTACACATTGAACCGAACCGATGGAAAGTTGGAACAGGAAAGCCTTGGTAGTTTTAGCCAATACCCGCTAAGGCTGGCCTGGGCCATCACCATTCACAAAAGCCAGGGACTCACTTTTGAAAAAGTAATGATTGATGCTGGTGCCGCCTTTAGCAGCGGACAAGTGTATGTGGCCTTGAGCCGCTGCACAGGGCTGGAGGGAATCGTACTGCTTTCAAAAATTCCGGCTGCTGCAATTTACAGCAACGAGCATGTGGTAAAAGGCCAACAGGCGCTCACCCACAGGGGATCGCTTTCTGAAAGATTTGCCGGCGCAAGACAGGTATTTACACAGCAACTTTTTGAAGAGATCTTTTCTTTCTCAGAAATCAATACTGGCCTTTCGCACTTGCTGTACAACCTGAAAAAAGAGCATGACAAATTTAATGCTGGCGGTATTGAATGGGCTATGGAGTTCAACCAGCAATTCTTAGGCGAGCGAGCTGTGGGCTTAAAATTCATTGGGCATATTGCAGCCATGATGAAAGAAGAAGGGGTGATTGAAAAAAATAGTGCGTTGCAAAAAAGGATCAGCGATGCTGCCAACCATTTTGAAAAACGATTGGCAGACTTGCTAAGCCAGGTAAAAAATCATCCTCTTATAACAGAACACAAAGAAGCTGCCGACCTTGTAAATGAGGCGTTGCAAGAAACTGCTCTTGCCATTTACACAGCGCATTATTTTATTGCTTATTGCAAACAGCCGTTTGAGATAGTTTCGTTTTTGAAACACAAACTAAATTTTGCCTTGCCCAGGTTCAACCTAAGCAGTTATGCCAGCGGCAAAAAGCAAACGTTCACCGATACTGAGAATGCAGAACTCTTTGAAACGCTGAAACGCTGGCGGGACATGGCTTGCGAGGATTCTAATTTACCCATTTACATGGTAGCCAACCTGCAAAGTCTGAAAGAATTGAGTACTTATCTTCCCTTAAATAAAAAAGACCTGATGAAAATTGCTGGCTTTGGAAAAGCCAAGGCAGAAAAATATGGGGATGAAATTTTAGAAGCAATTGAGGGCTATTGCAGCCGTCGTGGCCTGGCCAGCAATATGGATGCGAAACAAGGAAACCCCTTGAAAGAAATAAAGAAAACCAAAAGTTCAGAAGCTAAAATCGATACAAAAACGGTTAGTTACAATTTTTTTAAACAAGGTATGTCTATCAATGATATTGCTGTAGAAAGAAAACTTTCCGCTGGCACCATCGAAACCCATCTTTGTCATTTCGTGGGCTTAGGAAAAATTAATATTAATGAGATGGTTCCCTTAACCAAACAAGAATTAATTAAGGAGGCTGTGAAAATTCATGGTGCATTGAGTCATAAAACTTTGATAGAAAATCTTCCTGACAGTATTACTTATAATAATATTAGAATGGTGCTTGCTGCGGGAAGCTTGAACCAAACAGGATAATACAGCTGCTAAACATCATCGGCCAAAATCGTCCTGCAATCTAACAATATCCTCTTCATCACTTGGATAATTTGCATCTGTGTGTTGCCAAATTTCAGCAACAATACCCCATGTGTCCAGCCCTATCAGGCGATGCCTTTCACCTTGTTGTAAATTGATAGTATCACCCAGCTCCAGGACAACCAGATCTTTTTCTGCATCGTCATCGCTTTTAATAACACCTACCCTTCCACTTATCAATTTCCAAATTTCTGCCCGGCGGTGATGATACTGCCAACTAAGTTTTTTACCAGGCTCCACAAGTAAGATTTTTGGGCTTAGTTTGCCCGAAATGCTAAGGTCACGGCTCGTTAAATTAGGAAAGAAATTTTCTATAAATCGCTCTGCGTCAGCCTCTTCTATCACAAAAAAGCCTCCCCAGGGGCGGGACATATCCTTTGTTTGAATTCTTACCAAGGTTGAGATATATTCCTCAACTTCTTTAAATACTTCTTTTTTTTGATGATCCTGGAAAAAAACCTTTTTATTCATATTTATTATTAATATAATTTATCTACCCATGTACAACATTAATATTTGAACATCGCTCGGGTTCACGCCAGAGATGCGGGAAGCTTGTCCCAATGTTTTTGGCTGAATCTTAATAAACTTTTGCCTCGCTTCATTACTTAGAGATTGAAGCTTTTCATAATTAAAATTGCTTGGTATTTTCAAATCCTCCAATTGGCTCATTTTACTAACCAATTCTTTTTCTTTCTCAATATAGGAATGATATTTTATTTGA
The DNA here is from genome assembly GCA_038257335.1 of Chitinophagales bacterium. GTDB lineage: Bacteria > Bacteroidota > Bacteroidia > Chitinophagales > Chitinophagaceae > Ferruginibacter. The sequence goes on from JBBSJJ010000036.1 coordinate 3,674, forward strand.
ATCTCGGCTTCTTCTAATTCTTCCTTATCGAAAGATTCCAACAACCCCTCAAGGGTGGGAAGTGCAGCGGCCAAGGCTTTTAACTCAACTCCTGGTCTTAGTAGCAACTGTGCTGCTTTTTGTCTAAAGGTCAACAAAGCGGATCCAATAGCTGTGAGATACACTTTAGACTCGGTTGGCTCTATTGGAAAGTCTGTGAGTATACTTTTAATGCGTTCAACAGCGGCTCTCTTTTCAATTACTCTATCCATTCTTTGTTGGCTGGCCAAGCCAAGGCGATAACTGATTTCAGTCAGTCGCATATCTGCATTATCCTGCCTAAGTAGTGTGCGAAACTCAGCCCTGCTTGTGAACATACGATAGGGTTCATCGGTTCCTTTATTAATCAGGTCATCTATTAATACTCCAATATAGGCTTCGCTTCTTTTTAAAATAAGTGCATCCTGGCGTATACAAGCCTGGTGCGCATTTATTCCAGCCATTAAACCCTGGCAAGCAGCTTCTTCATAACCAGTTGTACCGTTGATTTGGCCCGCAAAGAATAGATTCCTTATACGCTTTGTCTCAAGACTATGGGTAAGCTGGGTGGGCGGAAAGAAATCATATTCAATAGCGTAACCCGGTCTAAACATCTTACAGTTTTCGAAGCCGGGCACTTTCCGTAATGCTTTCAGTTGAACATCTTCAGGCAACGATGTAGAAAATCCGTTTACATATATTTCGATCGTATTCCACCCTTCTGGTTCTACAAACAGTTGGTGTCTGTCCCTTTCTGCAAAACGATTGATCTTATCTTCAATGCTCGGGCAATACCTGGGGCCAGTCCCCTGGATACGTCCCTGGTACATAGGGCTGCTCTCGAACCCAGTCTTTAATAAATCATGAACCTCTTGATTGGTATAGGTAATCCAGCAGCTGCGCTGTTGGCCAGGTTGAAGGCTTGGCTTTTGTAAATAACTAAATCCTACTATTTCTTCATCTCCCTTTTGCTCCTCCATCTTTGAGTAGTCCAGACTTCTTCCATCAACCCGTGGCGGTGTGCCGGTCTTTAACCGATCGGTTTCAAAGCCTAGACTTACCAGCTGTTCGGTAATTCCTGTAGCAGCTTTTTCAGCTACCCTACCTCCGCCAAAATTTTTTTCACCTATATGAATAACACCATTAAGGAATGTTCCGTTGGTGAGTACTACGGTTGAAGCCTTGATTCGATGACCCATACCCGTAACAACACCTTGTGCAATTCCATCTTCAATGATCAAGCTATTTACCATATCCTGGTAAAAGTCCACGTTTGGAGTAGCCTCTAACATCTCTCTCCAGGTATTAGCAAACATCATCCTGTCGCTTTGGACCCTTGGACTCCACATTGCCGGGCCTTTAGAGCGGTTTAACATCCTAAACTGGATCATGCTTTTATCTGATACCATCCCGCTATAGCCACCCAAGGCGTCTATCTCCCTCACTATCTGCCCTTTCGCAATTCCTCCCATAGCAGGGTTACAACTCATTTGAGCAATAGTCTGCATATTCATGGTGATTAAAAGCACTTTACTTCCAAGATTAGCTGCTGCTGCCGCTGCTTCACACCCAGCGTGACCTGCCCCCACTACTATTACATCATATTTTTCGAACATGGCGTAAAGGTATTAAACTGTACTGTTTTTGATTAAATAAATACTAGATCATAAGTTAAACTACCGAGGCTCCACGTGGAACATTCTAAGTTCTTAAGGAACGCATAAGTTCCACGTGGAACGAAGGGAAAGTATATTGTAAATATTGACTTAACCAGCCTTGTAGGCACAACGAATTTGTTATGGCAGGTCAAAGTAGAGTTGTAGGTAGAAATCCTCTTTTTGGGTCATAATATCCTGATGCATAGTCGTTTTATCATCGTATCCTATCAGGTGTAGAATGCCATGGAACATCACCCTATGTAGTTCCTTATTTAAAGAATTTTTGAACCTAGCTGCGTTATCCTTCACAGTATCTACACTGATGTAAATTTCTCCATCAATAGAATTGCTTCCTTCCGCCGATAGATTAAAAGTGATAATATCTGTGTAATAATCATGCTTCAAATACGTCCGGTTAATATCCAGCAGGAAATCGTCTGAACAAAATATAAAGTTTATTTGAGCAGCTTTATGCTTTTCCATTTCAAACATTCTCACAATAAACCCCCGCAAATGAGTGCGATTAGCCAAGGTTACTTTTTTGAGAAAATTAAAACTGATTTTCATTTGTTATATTTCTTAAATCGAAATTACTGCCTTTTGTAATAAGCTACCTTTGCGGCACTATCGATTGAAGAATAGAAAAAGGATTATGTACAAAAAATTATCAGAAATAAAAATTGGGAAATCGGTGGTTATCCATTCTTTTGAAAGTGACGACATATTCTTGAAACTAATGGAAATGGGCTGCGTGCCTGGTGAAAGGATAACCGTAGATCAGATTGCCCCATTTAAAGATCCTATTTCAATAACGGTTGCAGGATACCAATTAAGCTTACGTTTGAATGAGGCAGATCAAATATTAGTAGAAGAAATATAATATATTTTATATATGTTAATAGGTTTGTATTTTGGTTCCTTCAACCCGGTGCACAATGGCCACTTAATAATCGCAAACCATATCCTAAACTCTGGTGCTGCAGATGAAGTTTGGTTTGTAGTGTCCCCACAGAACCCTTTTAAAAATTCCAACACTTTACTTAATCAAAATCATAGGCTGAACCTGGTTAAAATAGCTATAGACGGGGAGTCAAAAATGAAGGCCAGTAATATTGAATTTAAATTACCCAAACCTTCATACACCATTACCACGCTATCTTACCTGCAGGAAAAATACCCTAAGCAAAAGTTTGCTATCATAATGGGAAGCGATGGGTTTCAAAATATTCACAAATGGAAAAATGCGGACGCAATTCTTACAGACTACCCTATCATTATCTATATGCGCCCTGGGTTTGAAGTAGAACAAAAAAAAGAAGTTAGCTTAAAAATCCTCGAAGCTCCACTTCTGGAAATTTCCAGTACCCATATTCGTACACTCCTCCGGGAGAAAAAATCAATAAGGTACCTGGTACCAGACCAGGTTAAAAAAGAGATCGAAGCTCAAAATTATTATGCTTCATCATTAGAGAATCCATCCTAGCAAAAGGCAGCCCAGCACGATGAGTGGGGCATGCACCTTTGTGTATTTCAATACAATAAAAGTAGCACAGATAACGGTAAAGCTTAGGAGCATATTCAAATCCATATTTCTAAGGGGCATACCTCTTAGCAAATACAATGCACCAGCCCACATAAAGCCCACTACCACTGCATTGATACCTTCCAAAGCTCGGTAAACAACCACGTACTTTTTAAGGTATTGCCACACCGGGTAAAAAAATAATACTAATAAAGCGCTCGGTAAAAAAATAGCAACGGTTGCAATAATACATCCTAACAATTGCATCCTATAACCCTCCTCTTTCAACGCCATGCCACCAGTAAAAGTAGCCACAGAAAAAACCGGTCCAGGTATGGCTCGTACTACTCCATAGCCTGTCAACAAATCACTTCGTTCAATCTTTATACTGTTTGGATTTTTCTCTTTAACCCTTGGGGACGCTGGCCTCGCTACATACTGATCTAACATAAGCGGAAGTAATACGTCACTTCCTCCGAATACAATACTGCCAAACCTGTAAAAATTTTCAAAGAGGTTAAAAGCCTTTTTGTGCTCCCATTGTTGTTTGCGGGCAACCTCACTAAAAATTCCCGCCAGTATAAATACTAGCACAAATAACCATATGTTGGTCCATTTTATTTGCCTGGGCTTAATATCTTCTTTTTTTTGAATACGCTTATCACTAAGATTGGTAACAATGCCACCAGCCACCAGTACTAATGGAAAAACCCAGGGAGCCTTGAATAACAAAAAGCAAACAATCATAGAAACAAGCATGATCATTTGCGTGATAAAATTTTTAATTGAAATGATAAATGCCCTCACAGCGGCATAAATTAAGAAACCAATAGCCATTGGTTCTATAAACTTTAATAAACCAGCAGTTAAATTGTGACCAGGGTACACCGTTAGCAGGAAAGAAAATGCCCCCATTAAAATGCAGGCAGGCAACAACCATAAGATCAAAGTAATAACAGCAAGCACCACACCACCACGCTTATAACCAATGAGTGTCAAGGTTTGGGTGCTGGAGGCTCCGGGCAACATCTGGCAGAAAGAATTGTATTCTATCAGTTCTGCTTCGGTTACATCTCTTCTTTTATACACAAAAGTCTTAAACATCATCCCAAGGTGTCCCTGTGGACCCCCGAATGCAGTAAGGCTGTAAAGAAAAACTGCTTTTAAAAAAGGTATATGTCTTAAAATAGTCAATAAAAAAGGCTGGTTAGCTGATCAAAGGCCGTTGATAACGACCCTTATTTTTTCAATCCAATTTCTCTCAGTCGCTCATTCAGATACTCCCCGGCACTAGCATCGTCGTAGGCTTTCGGGTGCTGATTATCTACACAGCTTTGCAAGCACTTTAAACTCATGCTACCTTTTGGGTGTAAAAAAAATGGAATAGAAAACCTACTGGTATGCCACAAATCCTGTCGGGGATTTACCACCCGGTGGGTTGTACTGCGCAACTGGTTGTTGGTAAGCCTTTGCAACATATCTCCCACATTTACCACAATTTGCTCTGGCAAAGAAGTAACTCCTACCCATTCATTTTTCTTAGTCAAAATTTCCAATCCATCTGCAGACGCTCCTACCAACAAAGTTATTAGATTGATGTCTTCGTGTTGCTCAGCCCGGATGGCGCTCTTAGGTGTTTCGGTGATGGGGGGATAATGTATTGCCCGTAGTATTGAATTTCCGTTGTAAATAAAATTATCAAAGTAGTCCTCTTCCAGCTCAAGGTACAAAGCAATGGCCTGCATAAGCGCTGTTCCAGACTTTTCAAAAGCCCGGTAAGAGGCTTCAAAAGTTTCGTTGAAAGCAGCAACCTGTGCAACCATTACGTTGTCTGGATATTCTTCTTCTTCAAAATTATCTCTAGGTATTTGCCCATACTGAAAAAACTCTTTTAAATCGGGTGCGTCACTCCCCTTGGCATGTTCTTTTCCAAAACTGGTGTAACCCCGTTGCCCAGCCAGGCCCGGTATTTCATATTTATTTTTTTGCTCAAGTGGAAGAGAAAAGAATTGTTGCACATGCTCATAGAGGTCGGAAATTAATTCGTCGGCAATGCCATGATTTTTAACTGCTACAAAACCTACGTCTTCGTAGGCTTTTCCTAAAGAACGAACAAAGGCAGCTTTTCTATTGGAATCGTTGCTTAAAAAATCCGAAAGATCTACAGAAGGAATTGACATTTTATAAATTAGAAATTTAATAATGATAAAAATATTTGATTATAAACTATAGCGGGCACTTATTTCAAGCATGCGGTCAATGGGTTTCCTCGCAGCTAATCTTAATTCTTCTTCCATTTCAATTTCAGGAATTTCATATTTTAAACACAAGTATAATTTTTCCAATGTATTTAATTTCATATAAGGACAATCGTTGCAAGCGCATGCATTGTTGGGTGGTGCCGGTATAAAAGTTTTTGTTGGATTAGCCTTTTGCATCTGGTGTAGTATACCGGCTTCTGTGGCCACAATAAATTCCTGGCTGGCATCTGTCTGAGAAAACTTTAAAAGTCCTGTAGTGCTGCCTATATAGTCTGCAATGGCTAGTACAGCTTCTTCACACTCAGGATGAGCAATCAATTTTGCTTTTGGATGTCGAATCTTTAGTTTGGTTATTTTTTCGAGGCTAAAAATTTCGTGCACCATGCAGGCACCGTTCCACAACAGCATGTTTCGCCCCGTCTGTTTGTTGATGTAAGCCCCAAGGTTTCTATCTGGCGCAAAAATAATGGGTTGGTCAACCGGCAGGCTTTCTACAATCTTCTGGGCATTACTGCTCGTGCAGATGATATCGCTCAGCGCCTTCATGCCAGCACTGCAGTTGATGTAGGTAATCACCAGGTGATGTGGGTGTTTGTCTTTAAAAGCTTTGAACAATGGTGGAGGAGCAGAATCACTCAGCGAACAGCCAGCTTTTAGATCGGGCAACAATACCTTTTTGCCAGGGTTTAAAATTTTAGCAGTTTCAGCCATGAAATGCACACCGGCAAAAACAATAATATCTGCACTGGTGGTAGCAGCATTCTGTGCAAGCCCTAGGCTATCCCCAATGTAGTCTGCCACATCTTGTATATCCGGCTCCTGGTAGTAGTGCGCCAGTATCACCGCATTTTTTTCTTTTTTGAGTTTTTCTATTTCCGCAAACAAGTCAAGTGTTGGGTCCAACTCTAAATCGAGGAAGCCTTTTTCTTCTACAGATTTTTTAATTATTTCACTGTGTATATCTATCATAATATGTATTAATACTACTTATTTATATAAACCTTATTACTATTAGGGCTGTTAATATGTGGAAATATCACTTTTTAAAACTCTTGCAAAATTAAAAGTTTTGAATTATCCACTTTCACTAACACGCTATTAACATTATTAAATTAATGAATAAACATGCTATTCTTCAATCTGGTAGGTGCTTTCAAACATTGGAGCTTTTTATATTCAAGCTTGTTAATAAAAAATGATGGTGATAATAATACGCAACATTTATTTTTGAAACCTGTTAATTGTATCCGCATAAAATGGGTGCAATACCCTCATTCCGCCTCTACCTTCCAAACGTCTCCTTTTTACCATCTAATTATCAACAGCTCAAAATTTTAAAACCTTCGGTTATCAACAGTTAAACGGGGTTGCAAACAATGCCTGTGGATAATGCGAAATCCTCCAAAAAATCAACCCGTTTTTATTTGTGCCCTTCTATGCCTGAAACTAAATATAGGCTTAGCAATGCAATGTTTATCCACAGCGTACATATTAAGTGTTAATATCCATTTTTCCCCTATTTTTGCCGTCCAAATTTAATTTAAAAATCTGATGCAAATTATTCAAAACATTCGTGATAAAGGTGCAGCCATTACAGTAACGGTTATTGTACTCTGCCTTATTGGTTTTATTTTAATGGATTCTAAACAAGGTAACAACCAGCTCTTTGGTTCTAACACACAGAGTTTAGGAAAGGTAAATGGAGAGACCATAGAAATAGGTGAGTTTAACAAACGGATGAACCAGGCTGAGTTACAGGAAGAGCAAAGAACCGGCCAACGTCCCAATGGAATTAAAGTTAATCAACTAAGAGACCAGGTGTGGAACCAGATTGTAGCAGAGAGAATATTTTATGCAGAAGCAGAAAAGCTTGGTATCAATTTAACTCCGGCAGAATTGTCTGCTATATTATTAAGTAGCGACCCTGCCAACCCATTCATGCAACAACAAGGCATGAGCGATCCGGCAACCGGACAATTAGATGTAGCCAAAGCACAAGAAGCCTTGCGGAATATTAAAAAACTAAAGGGCGAACAAAGGGAACAAGTGAATAGCGAAGTAATTAGCCCATTAAAACTATCTGCTATAGTTGCTAAATATAGCAGCCTGGTAACTGCCGGCGCTTACTACCCAAAATGGATGCAGGAAAAAGAAAGTGCAGACAGCAAAAATTTTGCTGAAATATCCTATGTGGCTATTCCTTACAGCGAAATCTCTGATAGTGCTGTAAAAGTTACTGATGCAGACATTAATACCTACGTAAAAAAGCACAAAGAATTATTTAAGCAGGACGCTGGCAGAATGATATCTTATGTAACCTTCAGCCAATTGCCTAGCAGGGAAGATAGTGCCAAGGCTAGAATGTTGGTGCAAGATATCAAAACAGCTTTTAGTGCAGATACCAACGCAGCCGCATTTGTTGCAAGGAATACTTCTATTATAGATTTCCAGGATGTTTATTTGCCTAAAGCAAGAATACAATCAAGCCAGACCGACAGCATTGCAAAATTACCGGTGGGTGCTATTTATGGACCTTATGTAGATGGCGGCGCTTATGTAGTTGCAAAAATGCTTGGTAGCAAACCATTGCCCGACAGTGTTACTGCACGTCATATATTAATACCAACCATGAACCCGCAAACTGGTGAAGCCATCAACAGCGATTCTTCAGCAAAAAGATTAGCGGATAGTATTTTAACCGCTATCAAAGGCGGAGCAAATTTTGCAGCATTAGCCGCAAAATATTCTTCTGACGGTAGCAAAGACCAGGGTGGTGAACTTGGCACATTTGAATTTGGTAAAATGGTACCTGAGTTCAACGATTTCACCTTTTCAAAACCAGTAGGATCAAGAGAAGTGATACAAACACAATATGGATACCATGTAATTGAAATCACCAATCAAAAGAATTTTAACCCGGCTTACAAAATTGCATTTGTAGCAAAAGAAATTACACCCAGCGATTTAACGGTTAATGCGGCCAGCTTACAGGCAACTAAAGCTTCTGCAGTTAAAGATGCAAAAGAACTTTCAAAATTTACAGCCACCAATGGTTTGAGTTTGGTGCAAAACCCTACACCCATTAAAGAAAATGATTTCAGTGTTGGAAGTTTGCAGGATGCACGTTCACTCGTGCGTTGGGCATTTGATGCAAAAAAGGGCGATGTGAGCGAGCCATTCAGCATCGGTAATGATTTTGTGGTAGCGGTGGTAGACAAAGTTTTGGATGAAGGAGTGCAAGATGCAGAAACAGCCCGCAGTGGTGCAGAATCTATCATTATAAAAGATAAAAAGGCCGCTATTATCAAAGCCAAGTTAGGTGCTAACCCAACATTAGAAACTGCAGCCGCAGCCTACAGCAAACAGGTGCAAACAGCAGGAGCTGATTCCTCTCTTACTTACAATGCACAAATAATAAATGGTATTGGTATAGAACCCAAATTGCTGGGAGCTGCTTTTAACAAAGCTTTCCAGGCTAAGGCAACACCTGCGTTTGCAGGCACAAGTGCCGTGTATGTAGTAAAGGTAAATAGCATCAACACTAAACCCGCTGATGCTCCCGAAATGCTGGCTCAGCAAGCAGCTAGCAAAACCGCCGCCCTGCGCAGCCAAACTAATAACTGGTACGAAGGCTTGAGAAAACAAGCTACCATAAAGGATAACCGCAGTAAAATGTTCTAAAGATTTCCTTAAAACGATAACTCAAGAGCCGGCATCCAATCATGGGGCCGGCTTTTTTGTTTTAAATTTGCTGTATGAGTGAAACCTTCGTAAATAAAGTGTCCGAAAGCGGGATCGTATCCTTGAACCTGGAAGATTACTTCCCACGGCAAGGCATACAGATTTTTGATATGAAAGACTACCTATTCATGGGTTTGATTTTGAAAGAAAAAGATTTTAGGGAAGCATTGAAGACGATTGATCTTGCCAGCTACGAGAATAAAATAGTAGCGCTTACCTGCAGTGCCGATGCCATCATTCCTATTTGGGCATATATGCTTGCAGCCAGCGTTTTGCAACCAGTAGCTTCACAGGTAATTTTTGGCAATGAAGAAGAAGCGGTAAAAGCCGCCCTCTTAAAGAATATCAGTTTGCTAAATGTGGCAGAATTTGCAGATCAACGGGTGGTAATAAAGGGATGCGGAGAATTGCCCATTACCGAATCTGCCTATATTGAAATTACGAAGATGCTACGTCCGGTGGCCAAAAGTATTATGTACGGGGAGCCCTGCAGTACGGTACCGGTGTATAAGAAGCCTGTAATAAGATCTTAAAAATGCAAACGGGATAAACCAAGTTTATCCCGTTGCTATATAGTTTAACCAGAAATCTTAATAACGCCCCCGGCTCCTGTCATTAAAGTCCCGGTTGCCGCCGCCGCTATTACCGCCGCCACGATTGCCACCACCTGATGGAGGCCCACTCCGTTCTTCAGCTTCTTTAATTACCAAAGGTTTCTTACCCAGCGAAATGCCATTCATACTTTCCATAGCATCGGTACCTTCTGCCCTATCGGGCATTTCCACAAAACCAAATGCACGGCTTTTGCCCGTTTCCCTGTCAATAGCTACTTTAGCCGAAGTCACAGTTCCAAATTTCTCAAATATTTCTTCCAGCTCTGCATCATCAAGGTCGTACGGAAGGCCGGCTACAAATAACTTCATAATAGGGTGTTTTTTTGTAAATGTATAAAACTTATCCAATCCTGATTACATTGTGAAGAAAATATATTCGGCACGATATTTTTTATACTACATTTCAAAATAAATTTTTAAACAATGAACAAATTAGTAAGAGGTTTAATAGCCGGTTATGGTGCTAAAAAATTAGGCGGCGGGTGCCTCAGTACCATAGTTGTATTTCTAATTATTTGGTGGGCCCTGGGAAGTTGTTAGGCATTTGAATTTTCATTAACCCAACAAAAGCAAAAGCCAGGATATTATTCCCGGCTTTTGTGTGCCGTACCATTCTTTGGATCAATAATCAATAACCTTAATCAGCGTGCCTTTACTTAACTGAGCATTGCGCTGCATACCGTTAAGTATGGCCAACTCTTCCAATCTTTTTTCGGGCATTTTAAAGCTGCGCAAAGCCTGCTCCAGGGTAGTATTACCGGTAATGGTTTTTATTCTTACTCTTTCAGGCTTTTTACCAATCTTAGCCTGGTCAGTTAGCTTTCTAAAGCTCTCCATGGTATTGCTGAAATATTGAGCATAATTGCCAAAAGTATTTGCCGGGGCTGCACCCAGAATTAAATAGATAACGCCCCCATCATTTATAAGATAAGACAAAGTTCTTACGGGAGCCTGCTGCTGTTGTTGCTGCTGCTGTTGCTGAGGAGCTGTTTTTACATCTGCTAATATAGATAGGGCCTGCAAACCATTTACATTTACCTCTCTGCTTTCTATCACCTGCAAATTATTTTGTTGTAAAAGTGTCTGCCCGGCTTCCTGCAAAGTTTTTCCGGGAGCATGTGTTAAAAACATCAGAGCCTGTCCATCCTGTGGAGCCATTTGCACCCTTTGGGGAGTATTCTGATATCTCCATGACTGAGGTACATTGAATTGAAATTTTAGTTCCGGGTGGTAGAACACGTTGTTTTCTAAATAGCCCTGCCGAGGGTCTGCACCAATGATCAATCCATCAATTCTTCTTAAATAACTGTCACGGTTCACCTGGGGGTTGGTAAGGTTAAGAGATTGTTTCCACTCTTTGGCTAATTTGGCCACGGTTGTGTTCCTGTCACCTGGGTTAGGATGCGTAGACAAAAAGTCTGGCAAATCCTGGGCGCCTGAAGCGGCACCCTGGCGGGCCAGTGTGTTAAAGAAGCCCGCCATTTCTGTAGCGTCGTAATTTATTTTGGAAGAATACTCTACTCCCAGTCTATCACTTTCTCTTTCTGCATCACGACCAAATTTTAAAAATAGCAAACCCAGCCCTTGCGATGCCTGCTCGGCAAACTGCCCCAACTCTGGCTTTAGGATAATACCGGCTATTAAACCTAGTTGCCCAAACAGCTGCTTGCTTTGTTGCACTACCGTGTGGCGGGCTGTTATGTGACCTATCTCATGGCCTAAAACTCCGGCAAACTCTGCTTCGTTGTTAAAATGCGCCATGATACCCCTGGTAAAGTACACATAACCGCCAGGTACGGCAAAGGCATTTAGAACTTCAGAGTCCACTACTTTAAACTCGTAATTAAGTTGCGGCCTGTGCGAGATGGCAGCCATGGCCTTACCTTTTTCTGTAATAAAAGCCTGCAAGGCTTTGTCATCATACAGCCCGAATTGGGCTACTATCTGGGGGTCAGCTTCCTGGCCCATGGCTATTTCCTGCGCCTCACTCATCAGCACTACCTGGCGTTTACCCGTAACCGGGTTGCGGGCACAGGTAACCAGCAAAAACGAAAAAGCCAGTAATAAAATATTTGTTGAAAACTGTTTCATGAAATTAATTTTTAAGTGTGGTAAAAGGGATGTACAAATGTTTAATACAAGACTGAATTGCAATTTCTGTTCCCTAAAACACAAGCCCTTTAAAAATTTTACCCATGCATTAAAACGACGGGAAAGAAGCATCCATTTTTTTAAGAAGGTTAAGATTCTTTTTTGCTGCTTTTAAGTGCTCGCTACCCTTTTTAAATTCCCAATACTTAACCCCATGTTTGGCATTGTAACGAGCAATCTCGTACAACATCTTCCAGTGATGTAAAATAATCTTCCAGGCGGTAAACACTGAGTAATTGTTACCTGCAATATGTTGAATGCCGGCACCTGCACCATTGAATTCTAAAATGTAAAAATCTTTTCCTTCTTTCAGGGAATCTATAGAAGCACATTTAATATCGTACCTGCCGTAATAAAATTGGCCGGAGTAATGGCTCCAATCGTCCAGCAGCTTTCTAAGTTTATAATCTATTTCACTATCTATTCCTTCTAAAATGCCAGCCTGGCTTCTGTTGCTACTTACCGAAAGATGAAAAACTTCTCCCAGAGGAAAAACCTTTTGCAGTTGCGATTCGTGCCTGCTCAAAAATTCTTCCTGTTTAAAACGGACCTGCTCGTTTTGTTTGATCAATTCGTTAAGAGCCGTAACCCCGTCCCCTACAACATAAGTTGGCTGCTTTTTGAGCAGGCCAGATAAAATGCCTTTTTGTTGATTGGGCATGCGGTAATAAAATGCAGATACTTCTAAAGGAAAATCCACCAGGGTCTGTATAATATATTCGATAGGAATAGCCTGGTGGTATAATTTTAATTGTTCGGCATTGTTGATCTTACGCACCATAAAACCCATCATGCCCACATTGGGTTTTGCTATAAAGGGGTAACTAAAACCTCCTGCCTTTACTTGTTGTTCTACATCAGAAAACAGAATGCCCGGCTCAATGTAAATAGTATGTGGGTAAGATCCCGGCGGCAGTTGTTCATACATTTCTTTTTTGCCCTCTCCCTCAAAACCCCCAAAAGTGAGGGTGGGATTACTGGAGGTAAAAAACCAGGGGGTGCCAGAACGTATACAATACCAAATCCATACAGGCGAAAGAGGAATGTATTTAGCATGATGATGCCATGTTTCCCAGTGGGTGATTCTATAAACTATATCCTTTAATTTCATCGGCCAACAAAATTAGGAAGGATTTTCTGCGCTTCTGCTGATATTTGCAAGCAGAATTCTAAATAGGCTATTTTTTATCTTCATAACTACTCACACATGAAAAAAATAATTTGTTTATGTTTTATGCTCAGCTTGCTGGCCTGCAACAACAAGGCAAAAGAAGCACCAAAAGAGCAAGACAACCTAGACAGCTATCCCGACAGCTTAGCCCGCGTACCATTCGTACCAGGAAGTAACCCTGAATCTGAATTATTTGTGTGGAAGACTTCGCCAGATTATACCAGGGAGTACAATAGAAACTTTAAGCCAGAGATCCTGGATGCAGATAGCCTTATTAAAGGTATCAACGAAATGAATGAACAAGTTTTGCTGGAAAAGGTAAAAATAAGCGGAGACACTATTTACACGGAAATAAAAGACAGTCAATACCTCGGCAACCAGATGGGCAGCACCGGTGCAGAGATATATGTGGCAGATGTGGTGTTGAACCTTACGGCTGTGCCGGGAATTAAGTATGTAAACATTCAACTCAAGGAAGGAAGCCATGTGCAGCCTGGCACCTGGAACAGGAAAAACTTTGAGAAATACAAACCCATCCAATGATATCCTACAATCCCAAAGAGTGGTTCACTTTTATTTTTAGGTTTCACAAAGCAGATACTTTTCGCAAACTCGGGCCATTGATAATTGCCATATGTCTCTATAGCGGCATCATTGCCTGGCTGGAGCTAGAGTATTGGCAACTGAGTGAAGTGAGTAAAGTGAAAAACATTCCAATGATGCACGGCTTGCTGGGTTTTGCTATCTCAATGTTACTGGTGTTTAGAACCAACACGGCCTATGATAGGTGGTGGGATGGCAGGAAACTATGGGGTGCCCTCACTAACAACAGCCGTAATTTTGCCCTCAAAATGTCGGCACTTTTACCGAAAGACGAAAGCGAACACCGGTCATTTTTTAAAAAAATAATTCCGGCTTATGCCCAGGCATTGCACAACCACCTGCACAAAGAAAAAACAAGATTGGCTTTGTTTGAAGACAAAGAGCACGCACACTATTTAAAAAATATAGAAGAAGATAAACATGTGCCCAACCAGCTGGCCCTCTTAATGTACCAGCGGGTTCACCAGTTGCAAAAAGATGGCCTGCTTCAGCCCGAGCACCTATATTATTTAAACACCGAGCTGCAAGCCTTTACAGATATATGTGGCGGCTGCGAAAGAATCAAGAATACTCCTATTCCTTTTTCCTACAGCGTTTTTATTAAAAAGTTTATTTTCATCTATGTGATGACGCTGCCCTTTGGCTATGTTTTTAGTATGGGATATTATGTGATACCCGTGGTTGCATTTGTATTTTATGTACTGGCCAGTTTAGAATTAATTGCCGAAGAAATTGAAGACCCTTTTGGCGGCGACGAGAATGATGTGCCCACCAGTAAGATAGCTGCTAACATTCACAACAACGTTTGGGAAATTTTGTAAGAGTCGGATATACCCTTAAATATTACTTACAATCGCCAGATAGCACGCACCATCTGTGCGTGGGTATTTCTATCTTTGCCCCCATTAATTTTTTTCTATGTTCAATAAGCGTATTAAGATAAAAGCATTGCTGCAAAACGAAGCTACCGGCTACGAAGCCACCGTAATGGGTTGGGTGCGCACTTTTCGCAACAACCAGTTTATAGCCCTCAACGATGGCAGCACCAATAATAATTTACAGGTAATGGCTTCCCTAGGCCTTTTAGATGAGGCCACTTTAAAACGCATTACTACCGGAGCATGCATAAAGGCCGTGGGAACCGTAATACCATCTTTAGGCAAAGGCCAAAAGGTAGAATTGCAAGCAAGCTCTATAGAAATTCTCGGCGATAGCGACGCAGAAAAATTTCCGCTGCAACCCAAAAAACACAGCCTGGAATTCTTAAGAGAAATTGCCCACCTGCGTTTTCGCACCAATACTTTTGGAGCTATATTTAGAGTCAGACATTCGCTGGCTTTTGCCATACACAAGTTTTACAATGATCGTGGTTTTGTTTACATGCACACACCCATCATAACTGGCAGCGATGCAGAGGGTGCCGGCGAGATGTTCCAGGTAACAACCTTACCACTAGATGGTACAGCGCCTAAAAATGAAGATGGCAGCATCAATTTTAAAGAAGACTTTTTTGGCCGCAGCACCAACCTTACTGTGAGCGGGCAATTAGAAGGGGAATTGGCAGCCATGGCCTTTAGCGATATTTATACATTTGGCCCCACGTTTAGAGCAGAGAACAGCAACACCACCCGCCACCTGGCCGAGTTCTGGATGATAGAACCCGAAGTGGCGTTTGCCGATTTGGAAGACAACATGAACCTGGCGGAAGATTTCATCAAATACATTATTGCTTATGCCATGGAGCATAACAAAGAAGACCTTGACTTTTTAGCCCAACGCCTGGCCGAGGAGGAAAAATTGAAGCCGCAGCTAGAGCGCAGCGAAATGGGCCTGATAGAAAAATTGGAGTTTGTAGTGAAAAACGATTTTGAACGCATTACCTACACCGAGGCCATTGAAATATTAAGAGAGAGCAACCATAACAAAAAGAAGAAGTTTCAATACCTGGTAGAAGGTTGGGGCGTAGATCTTCAAAGTGAGCACGAGCGCTACCTGGTAGAAAAGCATTTTAAAAAGCCGGTTATATTAACTGATTATCCCAAAGACATTAAGTCTTTTTACATGCGGCAAAACGATGATGGCAAAACAGTAGCAGCTATGGATATTTTAGCACCTGGCATAGGAGAAATTGTGGGGGGCTCACAAAGAGAAGAGCGGATGGATAAGCTGTTAGAAAGAATGAAAGAGTTGAATATTCCTGCAGAGGAGTTGGATTGGTACCTCGACACCAGGCGATTTGGAAGCTGCCCGCATGCAGGCTTTGGGCTGGGTTTTGAAA
The DNA here is from genome assembly GCA_038257335.1 of Chitinophagales bacterium. Lineage (GTDB taxonomy): Bacteria > Bacteroidota > Bacteroidia > Chitinophagales > Chitinophagaceae > Ferruginibacter. The sequence goes on from JBBSJJ010000036.1 coordinate 19,691, forward strand.
GGCTGGTGCTGTTTGTAACCGGTATGACCAACATCAGGGATGTGATTCCTTTTCCGAGGTTTCCTAAAAGTGCAGCATTTTAAACATGCTGTAAAATCATAGGTACGCCGTGTAACTTACACGGCGTTTTTTTATGCCATTACCGCCGTTTACTTTTTCCATCTGTGCTATTATTACTTACTTTTACTCCTACAACAATCGCCATGTCTGCAAAAAAATATTTAGAATATATCTTGAACCCGATGGAGTTGCTTCGTACCCAAAAAGTACTGAATGTGAACCCTACGATTATACCAGAGCGTACCACAGCGGTTACCTCTATCAAAGTTTTTGAATACAATAATGATAAAGCAGAAACCTTTACGCTTAAAAATGTAAAAGATTGTTTTTCTTTTTTAAAAACTGAATCCAATACCTGGATCAATGTAGATGGGCTTCGCAAAGAAGATGTAGAAAAGTTATGTGAGCATTTTGGTATCCACCCGCTCATTGTAGAAGATATTTTAAGCGTTGGCCAACGGCCAAAAACAGACGATATCAACGGCCTGCTTTTTTGCTTGTTAAATATGCTCTACTTCAACGAAGCCAACTCTTCTGTAGAAACGGAACAAGTGAGTATCATCCTGGGAAGAAATTTTGTAATCAGCTTCCAGGAAGATGCCAGCCGAGATCTGTTTGACCCCGTAAGAGACAAATTAAAAATATATGGTAGCAAAGTGCGTATGTCGGCCCCGGATTTTTTATTCTACAGCCTCATAGATATGATTGTAGATAACTACTATTTGGTGATGGAAAAACTGGGCGATCGGATAGAGATGCTGGAAGAAGAAATTATCCGCCATCCCAATAACAGGAGCCTGGCCAAAATAAATATGCTGCGCAAAGAAATGATCGTTTTAAAAAGAAATGTAAGCCCCGTAAGAGAATTGGTAAATGGCATTTTGCGCAGCGAAAGCGATTTGATAGAAGAACGCACCGAAAAATATTTTAAAGATGTGTACGACCATATTGTGCAGGCACATGATCTTGCAGACAACTATCGGGATATGATGATGAACCTGCAAGACCTATACCTCAGTAACGTAAACCTCCGGCTCAATGAGGTGATGAAGGTAATGGCTATTGTAACCTGCCTGCTGGCGCCCGCCACGGTTATCGGAGGCATTTTTGGGATGAACTTTGACCGCCTCCCGCTCCTGCACAACGAGTGGGGTTTTTACATTTCTGTAGGCATCATGCTCATTATTCCTGTGTGGATGATCATTGTATTTAAAAGACGGGGCTGGTTTTAGGTAGTTGTTTTACAAGTAAGCTTTAGTTGGTTATTCAAGTCTGAACATGGCAGACTTCCAAATTTCTACTGCTGTTTCAAAACAAGCGTTCTATAACCAAAGTGACAAATCCTCCCAGTAAATTGTCAAATGAAAATTGGCCACTTTCAACTTCTACAAAAAGACAAAAAATCCGTTTTTTAACGAAAGTTACTCCCGCAATAAACTCCTAATTATCAACTGCTCTTGCCTTTAAGTATTCTTACTAAATTTTTGTAGAATAATACGGCGTATAAATTCATGTCACCTCCTAAAATAAACAAGCTAGATCATCGTTAGTACCATAGCACAGGAACCCTACCAAAGAACCGAACCTTTTAAATTTTTAAAAGGTTTGTATCCACCCGTTTCAGAGCCCCCTAAGCTCTATCAAAACTGTGTCTATGAAAAAACTTTACTTTTTTTATCAATTTTGTGTTGTGTTGTGCCTGGTTCCTTTTAAGGGATTTTCTCAAAATTGCAACAACCTTGCGGCTACGAGTGTGGGCTATGAAAGCCGTTGTGCAGCCACGGGTTCTATTAAAATTAAAGCCACCGGCGGTTCGGGTTCTTACAAATACCGTACACTGGGCCCCGTAAACACCAACTACACCAGCACCGATTCCATTACAGGTTTAGCAGCCGGCACCTATACAGTGCAGGTAAATGATATCATTAGCAACTGCACTTTTACCATCAATAATGTGATGGTAATGGGCAGTTACCAGGATCCCCGTTTTACACTTACCAAAACAGATATCACCTGCAACAATGGTAGCAACGGCAGCATAGCTTTAGCCAACCAGGTGTTTGGCAGGGACCCTTTTACTTATACCATTGTGGCACCTTCGCCCATGGGTGTGGGCACCAGTAACAGCACAGGAAACTTTACCAATTTATCGGCAGGCAATTATGCCATCAGGCTTACAGATTCCTGTGGCGGTATTCAAACAAGGCAGATTACGCTAAACAATTACACCTGGTCATTGGTTGCCTACCCTTTTACAAAAACATCTTGTTATGAAGCCACGGGCCATATAAAAGTTACCGATAGCCGGGGCAACAGCAGTATTGTAGGTGGTATACCAGGCTTTATGTATGGCATTGTGAGGGCACCGGGAGATACGATCTGGTCGGCCAGCCCTTATTTTACTTTCCCATTGTCTGCGGGCAATACCTTTACTGTATTGGCAAAAGATACTTGCGGTATTATTAAAAGCGCCGCTGTAAATGTGTACCTGGCTCCTACTGTTGGCGCCACCGTGCTGCTGAGCAACAAAACCTGCAGCACATTTACCGCCTCGCTTAGAGATATCAGGAATTTTATAAATGGACAATTTTGTTTGTTGGATAGCAACAACAACCAGGTGGCCTGCAATACCACCGGCGTTTTTCAAAACTTACCTTATGGCAACTATTGCATTAACGCCTACGATAGTTGTGCCAATACAACTATTCGCAGATGTTTCCTTGCAACACCGCCACCCATTTCTGTAGGAGCCAACGTTTTAATCAGCCAAAAATCCTGCAACAGCTTTACGGCTACCATCACCGGGCAAACCGGGCTTACCAATCCCGAATATTGTTTATACGACAGCAGCAATACTCTTATTGTGTGCAATAGCAGCGGAGTGTTTAGCAATCTTGCGTACGGCAGTTACTGCATCCAGGTAAAAGACAATTGCAGAGATACTACGCTTACGAGGTGTTTCAAAGCATCGAGACCAATCCCTATTGTTCAGCCTATAATTCCATCTTATGTAAACTGCCGCAACTTTGGCATTTTAGTGGGCAGCGACAGTTTATTCAATGCCCTGTACTGTTTATATGATTCTGCGGGCGTGCTGATTGTGTGTAACAGCACCGGCATTTTTGACAGCCTGCAACTGGGCAGCTACTGTGTAAACGTGTACGACTCATGCTACGACACTACCATTGTAAGATGTTTTACAGTGGGTCGCCCTACTATTACCAACACGCTGCAGGTGAACGTAACAAAGTACTGTTCCACTTTTGATGCGAGTGTGCGCAGCTCCGGCATTATTCGTCCACAATATTGTTTGTTCAATGCTGCAGATAGCTTGCTGGCTTGTAACTCAACTGGCCTGTTTGCGGGGTTGCCTTACGGAAGTTACTGTGTAAAACTGCGGAATGACTGCCCGGATACCTTGCTGGTACTGTGTTTTAGAGAAAGCCCACCTGTGCCGTCGGTTGATGCCAACGTAGCAATGAGCAAGCCAGGTTGTGATAGTTTTACGGCTAACGTTACCGGGCAAACGAATCTTACCGCCCCTCAGTATTGTCTGTATAACGCTAGTGATAGCTTGCTTTACTGCAACAACACTGGCGAGTTTATAAGCATACCTTATGGCAATTACTGCATCCGGATAACAGATGGTTGTTACGACACAACAATTACCCGCTGCTTTACAAAAATGCCAACGCCGGTGAGCCTGCTTGCTACTGCCAGCAAATCCTGTTCTTTTAATTTTGCTAAATTTACACTGACCTTATCCGGCGCCAATTTTCCGGTGAGCATTAACATTTTTAATCCTGCCGGAAACCTCTTTTTCAACGGTAGTTTTTCATCTGGCCCTATTACCATAGATAGCATACCCGGCGTAACTGCAGGAGCCTTTTACAAAATAGTTGCAGAGGACAGGTGCGGAAAAAAGGACTCTGCTACCACCGGAGCCATTGCCAGTTATTTCACTTTTTCTACCCAGGTAATTCCGAAATGCCCTGGCGCATCCTGGGCAAATGGATCGGGCAATATTGCCATGACCGTGAGTGCCAACATGGGTACAACCACCGTAAGAATCACCAAAAAAGATAATGTGGCCTATGGCAGCCCGCTGGTGCCCAATACCGTTTCGGCGGGAGTACATACATTTACAGATATCGGTCCGGGTGTTTATATTTTGCGTACCAGCGAAAATACCTGCAATCGCTATGTGTATGATACCGTTACCATTTTTGCTTACCAGTTTCCCAACCTCAACCGCTCGTCTGCCTATCAATGTGATGAAGGAGGTTTTAGTGTGAGTGCTGTAGCCAGCAGTGGTGTGGGACCTTTTACCTACCAGATTATTGGCAGTGTGCCCAGTACGCCCAGCATTGTTTCGGCCACACAATCAAGTTCTATTTTTACTATAAGCAATGGTTCCACTTATTCGCTCATACGTTTAAGAGCGCTGGATGCCTGTGGCAACGCCACTTTGGGAGATGCGAGTATTTTACCCTTAACGAGTTATGGAATTTCTGCAAGTTCCAACTGCATGTTTTACCCCACCACACTTAATGTAGATACCATCATCAATGCCAACTATGCATGGTATAAAAAACCATCATTGCCGGCAACAGACAGTGTGTTTGTAGGTAGCACACCTGGCTTGCATATTCCCAACCTTACTCCTTCAGATACGGGTGTGTATGTGTGTTACCTGGATGTAAACCAGGGATGCATTAAACGTACCTACCAACACAGGCTCACAGGTTCCTGCTATATTGTATTGCCCGTAAACCTGCAGGAGTTTAAAGGCAGGCAGCAAGACAGTGTGCATCTATTGAATTGGAAAACTACGCAGGAACAAAACCTGCAGGAATATATTGTAGAACGCCAAATAACAGGAAAACCTTTTACAACCATCGGCCGCCAGGCCGCCAGGGGCAGCACCGCATTGCAACAATACCAGTTTACTGATGCGGCTCCCGGGGCGGGCGCCAATTATTATCGATTGAAAATGTTAGACAAGGATGGCGCTTTTACTTACAGCAATATAGTAATGTTGAGAAAGAAAACCACCAGTTTTGATTACACTGTTTTCCCCAACCCGGCAACAGACCGCTTAAGCATTCAGTTACATCAAACCGGTACCAATAGTTATTTGATTAATTTATACAACCTGGCAAACCAACAGGTGCTTCAAAAAAATGTAAATGTTACAGGCATCCAATTAGTTGAATTGCCCCGGCCACTTTCCTTGCCGGGAGGCATGTACATCCTACGCATTACCGGTAGCAAAAACAACGAACAACTAACGCAGAAAATTATTTTCCTGTAAAAAGAAGAGACTGGTTCGATATAGAAGACATTTCGCACCAAGGACGCAAATGAAAACAAAGTTTACTAGGAAGCCGGTTGATAGTTAATAGTTGCAACTTTGTAAACTTTGTTTCCTCGTGTGAAACTATCCGTTTTTGTACAATTTTTTTCATGTGTATAAATTTTGGTTGATTGCCGCCGATACTACCAGTGCTGTTGCAAAAATTGATTTTCTTTGCAAGGCAATGGGTTTATCTTTTACTTCTCTTAATTCTGGCAGCAATGGCAATTGTTATTATATAGCAAACAACCAGGAAGCAGTATTGGTAGATACCGGCATTAGTTGCAAGGAAACCGAAAAGCGCATGCAATCTCTTGGTCTTGCAATGCAGAAAGTAAAAGCAATCTTTATTTCGCATGAGCACGGCGACCACATCAAAGGCCTGCCAGCAATAGCCGCAAAATATAACCTACCGGTTTTTATTAGCAAGAAAACCTACCAAAAATCCGGCTTATCTCTTTCCCCGGCAGCTTTGCGGTGGCTTACAGCCGATAGCAGTGTGCAGGTAGGCAGTCTCATCATCAATGCTTTTACCAAAAAGCATGATGCAGAAGACCCGCACAGTTTTACCATTTGTGGAAACGGGTTAACCGTGGGGGTGTTTACAGATATTGGCGCAGCCTGCTCCAACGTTACACAACATTTCAACCGCTGCCATGCAGCTTTTCTCGAATCTAATTACGATGAAGAGATGCTGGAGAACGGGCGCTACCCCTTTTATTTAAAAAACCGAATTCGTGGCGGTCTTGGTCATTTATCTAATGCACAGGCCCTTGATATTTTTACCAACCATCGCCCTGGTTTTATGAGTCACTTATTGCTCTCACATTTATCTAAAGACAATAATGACCCCGCCCTGGTGCAGCGCCTTTTTGAAACCCATACTACCCATACCAAAATCATTGTAGCCTCCCGCTACCAGGCCACCGAATTATACAGCCTCTCGCAGGATGCAGCCACCATGCGAAGCTCTACACCTAGTAGCGTCAAACCTTTCCAGATGAGTTTGTTCGATTGAGGATTATACCTATATTTAATCGGCAGTAAGTCTTCCCTGGCTTACCCAACCATTTCTTACCATTCATAATTGAAACTTATATACCGGCAAGCATTTAATTATTTACATAGCAATATTCACAATACCCAATCGTTTTTAATTTATGGCACAAGAAAAACTAAAAAGGAAAGAGTTTCTTAGAAACCTCCTTGGGCAAAAAACGGCCTCTACAGTAGAAAATGGTCCAGACGATACCGATCCGCTGTTTAAAAAATATTCCCGGAAGTCGCTGGGAAACAGGCAGTACAGCGAACGGGTAGCCATACCCGTTATAGATGAACCACAGGTGGAAAGGATAGGAAATATTACCAGCGGCCTGGCACCTTATACTGGTGGCTGGACGGTATGGGAAGCGAGTTACCTGTTGCGCCGTGTAGGTTATGGGGTTAAAAAAACAGAACTGGATGCGCTGTTGGCAACTAACATGGGCAGTGCGGTAGATAATTTACTTACCCTCTCACCGATCAACCTGCCATCTCCCACGCCCCTCAATTTTTACCAGTCTTTGTTACCTGATAGTGGGGGCATATTGCTAGGAGAAAGCTGGACCAGCAACAACCTTACTTATGTGAACCCTAGCGATCCCTCCAACAACAACTACCGGCAGCAGAGCCTCATAGCCTGGCATTGGGGTTTGATGTTAAACGAACCTTCAACCATCCGGGAAAAGATGATGAGTTTTTGGTATCATTTCATACCAATTAATTTTGATGAAGTACGGGACCAACGCAACAACTCCGCCACTACTTGCCACGATTATATGAACCTCTTGCGCAACAATGCCCTGGGTAATTTTAAAACCCTTGTAAAAAGCATTGCTAAAACACCTGCTATGTTGGTTTACCTGGGCAACCAGTTCAGTACCGCATCGGCACCCAACGAGAATTTTGCCAGGGAGTTGCTGGAACTGTTTACCCTCGGCAAAGTGCCTACCCAAAATTATACAGAGGCTGATGTGCAGGCGGCTGCCAAAGTATTATCGGGTTGGAGAGTGGCTAGCTTTAATGCTGCCTATCCGCTTATGAGCGCTTTCAATGCGAGTTATCACAATCAAACAAACAAAACTTTTTCTTCCAACTTTGGCAACAGTACCATCAACAATCAAACTGGTGTAAATGGCGCCAATGAATTTGATATTTTATTCGACCTGCTTTTTACACAACAACAAACCACCATTGCTAAATACATCAGCCGCAGACTTTACCGCTTCTTTGTGTATTATGATATTGATGCCAACATAGAAGCCAATGTAATTGCGCCCATGGCAACGCTGCTGGTAAGCAATAACTGGGAGATTGCACCCGTTATTAGAACCCTCCTAAAGAGCCAGCATTTTTATGATGTGGCCAACAGGGGTGTGATGATCAAAAGCCCGGTAGATTACATAGCCGGGTTACTACGCACATTTAAAGTGAATACCACACCCGCAGCCAGTGCTACGCAAGTGTACAATCAATATGTGATCTGGAATTATTTTCAGAATTATGCCAACAATAACCTGGAGCAAGGCCTTGGGCTGGTACCCACCGTTTCTGGCTGGAAAGCTTATTACCAGGATCCTACTTTTTACCAAAACTGGATAAACTCTAATTCCATACAAAGGCGGGCAACATTCGTTACGATGCTTATCACGGGTTTTACACAGGGAACAACTTCTATAAAAATAGATGCGATAGCATTTATACAACAGTTTCCCAATGCGATCATACAGGACCCCGATTTATTGATCAACGAAATGATACCCTACTTTTTTTCGTTAGATCTGCCCACCGCTTACAAATCAGAAACAAAGATTGCTACCCTGTTAAACGGGCAAATCACTAATAATTACTGGACGACGGCCTGGAACAATTATTTAGCATCGCCTACCACAACCAATACCAACCTGGTGAGAACGAGGCTCAATTCTTTGCTCACCACTTTTCTTCAGTTGGCAGAATTTCAATTGATGTAAGCTTATAAAATACACTGTATGAACCGTAGAAAATTTTTAGGGAATTCCGCACTTTTCTCTGTGCCATTCATGATAAAGGGTATTCCTGTATTTGCTGGCGATGCTGCCCTTCATCCATTTTTGCAAGCCCTCACCGCCCCTGCAGCCAACTGCGGAAAAATTTTAGTGGTCATACAAATGAATGGCGGCAACGATGGGCTGAACATGGTGATTCCCCTGGATCGTTACACAGAACTGAACAGCGCCAGGCCTACACTCATGCTGCCCACCGCATCGGTGTTACCCTTGAGCGGTACCACCACTACTGGTCTTCACCCAGCCATGACGGGCTTGAGAGATTTGTTTAACGAAGGCAAGGTAAACCTCGTACAAGGTGTATCTTATCCCAATCCTAACTTTAGTCATTTTCAGGCACAGGATATTTGGTTCACAGGAGCCAGTACTTTGCCAACGCCCGATACGGGTTGGTTGGGCAGGCAGTTAGATGCTACCTACCCTGGTTTTCCGGATGGTTATCCGAATGCTACCAACCCAGACCCTGTGGCCATTCAAATTGGCGGAGCCATGCCGCTTGCTTTGCAAGGTCCCAATATAAATATGGCTTACAATGCACCCAACCCGGCGGCATTGGTAAATGTGGCTACCGCTTCTCCGGCGCCTGCTCCCGTAAATGATCACGGCACCGAACTCACGTTTTTACGCATGATGAAGGACCAGAGCAATGCTTACTCAGCCAGGATAGGAGCGGCTTATAATGCGCAGGCAACATTATCAGCTATGTATCCTGCTACGGGCAATACGCTTTCTAACCAGTTAAAAATTGTAGCCCGCCTTATTGGTGGTGGCCTTGCCACTACCGTATACATTGTGAATCATCCAGACAGTTTTGATACGCATGTAAACCAGGTGGTGCTGGGCGATACAACTACCGGTGCCCATGCTAGTAGTCTCTCCAAACTTTCTGTTGCCATAGCTGCCTTTCAAAATGATATCACGCTGATGAACAAAGCGGATAAGGTAACCGGTATGACATTTAGTGAATTTGGCCGGCGGGTGATAAGCAATGCCAGCGCCGGTACCGATCATGGCTCGGGTGCGCCGGTAATTTTCTTTGGTGCCGGTGTAAATGGCGGTGTAACAGGAAGCTCTCCTGTATTGCCAGCCACTTCCAATGGAAATACGCAAGTGCCCCTTCAGTACGACTTCAGGCAATTGTATGCATCTGTTATGCAAGACTGGTTGTGCATGAGCTCAACAGAATCTCAAACAGTATTGAATGGGGTGTATACCACCATTCCTATTTTTAATAGCGCCGTGTTGGCCCAGGATGGAATAAACCTGCTGGCAGGCTGGGAAAATGAATGGGTAAAACTTGATTTTGAAGTGTATGCCAATGACCGTTTTCACAACTTTATTATACAGCGTTCTTTGGATGGGATAAATTTTCAGCCAGTAAGCACAGTCAACAATGCAACAGACAACATCCAGCAAAAATATGTTTACAAAGAGATTGGCCTCCCTTCTCCTGAAATTTTTTACCGTATCAAGGGCATCAGCAAACAAGGGGTGCCAACATACTCTCCCATTGTAAAACTGAAGAGCCGCCGATACCAGCACGTGAGGGTATATCCCAACCCTGTTACGAACTACAAGATCAATGTTGAGTTTTTAAGTAGTGTAAATGAAAATGTTGCCCTCACCATTTATGGTACCAGGGGCGAAAAACTTTTTTACAACCAAATCAATCCAAGGGGTAACAGAACCATCAGCTTTAAAGTACCAGCCTTGTTTAGCATTCAGACCTTGTATGTGTTGAACATTGCCTACGAGGGCGTGCAGATAAACGAGAAAATAATATTTGAATAACTACCCCCACAGCTGCTTAAAGCACTGTCGGCGGTTTGTCGGATATCACTTAACCGCTGTCGGGGTTTGTAACCGCCGCAGGGTTAACGGCTAGCCCAAATTAATGGCAGTTTACAGCAAGGTTTCACTCAACCGCTGTCGGGGTTTTCAACCGCCGACAGGGTCCCGAGCGACCTCAGATTACAGGTTGAATATAAAAAAAGCACAGACTATCTTTCGATAGCTGTGCCTTTTTTATTATAAAGATTTACTTCTAAAATTCTCTTCTTCCCACTTTTTTTCTATCTCCACCAGCGCCGGAATGTCTCGGTTGTGGCTTACGGTTACCAGCCTGTGAGTGCCCTTGACCACTGCGTTGAGGGCGCTGTTGCCTGTTTTGCCCTTGCGGCGGCCTGCTCAATATTTGTGTAAAAGTAGTATGGTAAGGATGGTGAGCTTGTAATGGAATGGCTTTACCAATCAACTTTTGAATATCTCTTAAATCTGCTGTTTCTTCTGCTTCGCAAAAGGTAAAAGAGATACCGTTGGATCCTGCCCGGCCGGTACGACCAATACGGTGCACATAGGTTTCAGGAATTTCAGGAATCTCGTAGTTGATCACATGCGTGAGATCGTCGATGTCAATACCACGTGCGGCAATATCTGTTGCCACCAATATTCGTGTGCTGCGATTTTTAAAATTGCTTAGCGCACGTTGCCGTGCATTTTGTGATTTATTACCATGAATAGCTTCGGCACTTATACCAATTTTATGAAGGTCTTTCACCACTTTATCTGCGCCGTGTTTGGTTCGGGTAAACACAAGAGCAGTTTCAATGTCCTGGTCTTTTAAGATATGTTCCAACAAAGCCCTCTTATTATCTTTCTCTACATAATATAACCATTGCTCAATGGTATTGGCAGTGGTTGCTGGCGGCGTTACGGTAACCTTTACGGGTTCATTTAAAATACTGTTTGCCAGCGATTGAATTTCGGGTGGCATGGTCGCAGAAAAGAAAAGGGTTTGCCTTTTTGCCGGTATTTTGGTGATGATTCTTTTTACGTCGTGCACAAAGCCCATATCCAACATACGATCTGCTTCATCCAATACAAAAATTTCTACCTCATTTAATCTCACAAAACCCTGGCTGCACAAATCTAACAGGCGGCCGGGAGTGGCCACGAGTACGTCAACCCCTCTTCTGAGGGCATCTACCTGTGGCCCCTGGTTTACACCCCCAAAAAGCACGAGATTTTTTAAGCGCAAGTGTCTGCCGTAGGCATTGAAACTTTCCTGTATCTGGATAGCAAGTTCACGGGTAGGCGTTAGTATAAGGGCACGAATGGGCCTTACACCACTGCTTGCCATGGCCTTTGGCTTGGCCAACAATTGCAGCATAGGGATGGCAAAAGCCGCTGTTTTACCGGTGCCGGTTTGGGCACAGCCCAACAGGTCTTTTTGTAGCAATACATGCGGTATGGCTGATTCCTGGATGGGTGTAGGCTTGGTATAGCCTTCTTCGTTAAGCGCATCTAATATGGGCTTAATGATGTTTAAGTCTGTAAATAACAATTTGTATTTTTTAAAATTTAGTGCGGGAATGAAGCTTGCTTCATCATTAAAAAACGAGTATGCCGTTGGGGCATCTATTTCGGAGAATAATACTGGCTGATAATGCCGCTGAAATAATGAACTGCGGCGAAGATAGGGTTTTAAGTTGAATCCTGATAAGTGAGGCGTGCCCGGCCCCTGCTCCGACCAGGCTACATAATATATCATACGTCATCAACACAGCACACAAATCCTTGATCAGACATCCTAAATCAGACATCACAAATCATAAGTTCTCGATTCCTGCTATTTCTGCATCATGTTCATCATTGTTAAAGTTTCCACTATCATTCTCTCATTAAATTCTAACGTTAGCTGTTTGTGGTTGATGGCATCTACAATGGTTCCCACAAAACATAAACCTCCTGTTAAGATGTATAGTATGCCCATACCAATTTGCCCCATCACAAAACGATGAATGCCGGCAAAAAAGATGAGGCCCAGCAGGCAGCACAATAAGATGGTTTGCTCATCTTTTCTTTTAGTGCGGTAAATCATCACGAACTGCCGTAGTTGTTCATCAGAAAATCCTTTGGTATGGGCATCTATCTGTATGAGTTCCTCTGGCGTGGTATCATATAATAAACTCATTAGGGTCGGGTTTATCCCGCTGCTGTTGAATGTTGATTGCATTTGATTGTTTTATAAAGGTTAAAAAAAGCCATTTTGTTTTTGCTAATAAAAAAATTCTGCACACAATAACCGTTAGCGCAAAAATGCCCCCGGGGTGTGCCTTAAAAGATTCCTGCAAGTTGCCATGGAACACCCAGGTTATAGCATGCCCCAAACCACAGCCAGGGCAGAAGCCAATGCCCAACCATTTAAAAAAGCAAAGAGAAAAATGTGCATCGGCCAGGGGGTTCATCAAGGCGAGGCTCACCAGTCCTAGTACCCAAAAGCTGAGTTCAAAATAAGGCATGAAAGATTGGAGAATTCGTTTCGGCAAAGTGCTCTTTGTTTTATTGTAAAAATAGAAAGACCATAATGTATTTGTAAAACACCGATCTTGATTATTTGACCCGCACCCATAAATGAGCAACGCTGTTTTTGCCAGTCGTTCTTTCTTCCATTTCTATAGCAGGAATATTTTTAATGATGTCTAGTAATTTTTTAAAGCCATAGTTCCGGGGATCGAAAGAGGGCTCCTTTTTGATGATATGATTGCCAATGGTGCTGAGAAATACCCAGCCATCCTCTTCTGCCAAATCGTTGATGCTGGTGATAATTAATTTTTGCAGGTCGGCATTCATCCCGGGCGCCTCCGGCTTTTTTTTGCCTGCTTTTTTTGCTGATGGTTTATTTATTATGTCCTCTTTGGTTTCCTTCTGCAGTATTTCTATAAAAATAAATTTGTTGCAGGCTGCTATAAAAGCATAAGGTGTTTTCTTTTCTCCAATACCAAATACTTTTTTACCAGCTTCCCGCAGCCTCGTGGCCAGGCGGGTAAAGTCACTATCGCTGCTAATGATGCAAAAACCATCTATGTGGCCTGTGTAAAGGATATCCATTGCATCTATAATGAGGGCGGAGTCAGAAGAATTTTTACCACTGGTGTAGCTGTATTGTTGTACAGGCGTAATGGCATTTTCCAGCAATACGGTTTTCCATCCACTCAGTGTAGGCTTGGTCCAGTCGCCATAAATTCTTTTAAAAGTAGGCGTGCCATAACGGGCAATTTCTTCCAGCATTCCTTTTATATTGGAATAAGGCACATTGTCTGCGTCAATGAGCACGGCTAGTTTTAGTTCTGTATTTGTATCCATGATTTTTTAATTGCGGTTAAATTACATCAATAGCATCAGAGCGCAGATGTTTGCGTAAAAAATATCCGTCACAATAGATTTAATGCTCGGGCAGTAACAGGGCATATTGCTGCAAATTAATGTATCGACCTTCTTTTATTTCGCATTCTTTGCGGGTGCCTTCGTAGCCGAATCCGAGTTTATGCATTACAGCAATACTTGCCTGGTTATCGTCTTCTACTTCTGCCGAAATTCGGTGTAGATTCATTTCGTTAAAGCCATAGACAATGATTGCCCGCATCGCTTCCGGTACAATGCCTTTACCCCAATAAGCAGGCAGGATCCAATACCCGGTTTCTGCACAGCGGTGTTCTTTCTTCCAAAAATTGAGCGTACACACGCCATAAAAAATATGGTTATCTGCACTGCAGATAGCCCAGCAGCGGCCGGTATCGTTCTTAATCATATCTGCATACCATTTCATTTGCTCTTCGGTAGCTTCCAGGCTGCTGTAGGAAACACCAAAATGCCGGATGACCAGGGCGTCGGACAATCCTTTGAATACAAAGTGAATATCTGCAGGCAGAATTTCACGAAGCAATAACCGGGAAGTTTTTAAAACGGGAAAATGAGTTGACATGTTTCATTTTTTTAGCAAGAGATCGCTGTACGAAACGGCAATAAAATCTGCCGGGCTAATATTAAAAAGCTGGGCATAATGATCGCACTGTTGCTGAATTTTTTCCAGCCCCAGTCCACCTGTTTCGTCAATGGCCTCCACCTCCATAAATTTCCCCAAACCCTGCACTTCATCAAAATGAAATTTTACATTCTCTATAAAGTAAATGCGCCTGGTTTTTTGCACCACTACTTTTACGCCGTGCAGTTTTACCAGCATCTCTTTCAGGGCCTGGTCTCTTGGGTGTTTGTGTAGCAACACCTGCGATTGTTTGCTACCAGCTTCATCAGGCCTTTCATACCAAATCAACGCATTTTCGATGGCTCCTTCTCTCAATTTGAGCCGGCCGGTAGATACATTAAAATAAGTGTCGGTCTGCTCATCTTCACCCTTAAAAAAAGGATGGAGGGATAGCAACAAAGCTTCGGCAGCTGCCAGGTTTTGTATGCTGGCTTTAAATTCAAT
>JBBSJJ010000037.1:0-33082 GCA_038257335.1 Chitinophagales bacterium
GCGTGGTAAGTAAGGAGTATGGCAACAAAGTAAGCTCATACATCATTAATAAATTGAAATTGGAAAAATAATTTGTTTGTTATTCAAACCAAAAATGCCACAATTAAAATTTATGAAAAAGATATTCAAACTGATCATTTGCTGTAGCCTCACCGTGCATACAGCTTCAGCACAAACAGATATGGATGGTATCATGATGCAGCCTAATTATTTTTGTGTGGGCGCTACGGTTGGGTACAGCAGTTGGAAAAATTATTGGGAAGGAACCGATAAAAGAGACAATGCCAACCTTGGCACAGTAAGTACAAGAACCGCAATGATAATGGGAAACTTTGGCGTAACCGATAAGCTCAACGTACTTTTCGGTTTACCTTATATTAAAACCGAGGCAAGTGCTGGTACTATGAAAGGGCAAAAAGGCCTGCAGGATTTATCTCTATTTGTAAAATGGGTGGCCAAAGAAAAAGCAATTGGCAAAGGGAATTTAAAGGGAGTCTTGATTGGAGGATATTCCACGCCGGTTTTCAATTACAGCGCAGACTTACTACCCCTGTCTATTGGTATGCAGAGTAAAACAGCCATAATAAGATTGATGGCTGATTATGAAATGGGTAACTGGTTTGCAACAGCCTCCGGTACTTATAATTTCAGAAACAATGTTACGTTGGATAAGAATACCTATTACACCACCGAAATGCATTATACCGATGAAGTTAAAATGCCCGATGCAACTCTTGTTAATCTTAGAGCAGGTTACCGCAGCAGCACCTGGATCGTAGAAGCTATCGCATCTAAATGGACAACATTGGGCGGCTTTGACATTACCAAAAATAATATGCCTTTTGTGAGCAATAAAATGAATGCGACTCAACTGGGTATTCATCTAAAATATGATTCAGATTTTGTAAACGGACTTTCCTTTGTTGCGGATGTAAACACTACGGTGGCCGGTAGAAATGTTGGGCAAAGCACCAGTTACGGCGGCGGTGTATTTTATATTTTGGATGTAAGTAAAAAACAAAAAGAGGTAACTAGATTATAAAATTTAATGACCGCTCAAAATCCAGGTTTTGGGCAATTAAAAACACAAGGATGAAAAATATATTTTTATACCTTCTCATACTCGCAGGGGTTTCATTGTTGAACTCCTGTTCAAAAGATATCCTGGAGAACAACCTGTTGTATCCTGCTCTTAATCCTTTAAAAGCAGATGCCAATGCCGGCACCTGGAAACCAATTTTATTAGCTTCAGCCGGCGAGTTCGCTTGTGCTGTACCCATTGCTACTACTTCGCCAGATTATGTGGTGCAATTAAATGAAATAAAAAGTTTTCAGAATGATATCAGCCCACAGGAACGGGCACTGGTAAATTATTGGGGGGCAGGCGCTGTGTTGCGCTGGAACGAGATTATGCGGGAGCTGGTGGCAAAACACAATATTCCGCCGTACCAAAATGCAGATGGAACTTACCCTATACCGAATGCCGGAAACCCCCTGGCCTATCCCACGTTTCCGTTTTCAAATCCTCCATACGCTTCCAGAGCTTATGCATACTTAAGTGCTGCGCAATATGATGCTTGCGTGGCGGGTTACTTTTACAAAACCCAGTTTAACCGTGCAGCTCCTTTTGTGGTGGGTGCAAATATAAAAACGCTGTTGCCAAAGTCTCCCTTGCCCTCTTACCCCAGCGAAGATGCAGTAGTGATGGGAGCTTCCGTGGAGTTATTAAAATTATTATTCCCCGGAGACCAGGATTTTATAAACCAAAAAGCAGAAGAACACAAAAGAGCAAGATTAATTTCCGGGGCAAATGTGCGCAGCGATGTAGAAGCTGGTGAAGCCCTGGGCAAGTTAGTTGCCACAAAATTCATTGCCCGGGCAAGAGGAGATAGGGCAGGAGTGGCAGTTGGCAATCCCACCATTTGGGCCAAACTGGAAACAGATTGTATGGCAAGAGGTGAAACTCCCTGGAGAAGCCTGGAGGCACCGTCAAGGCCCTGCATGCTACCGTTATTTGGTAACGTAAAAAGCTGGTTGTTCGATTCCTTAACCATGGTTACTGCCATCCGCCCACCGGCTCCACCGGGCACAGGTTCTGAAAAGTTTAAAAAAGAAACAGAAGAAATTTACCAGATTCAGCAAAAACTTACCAGGGAGCAACAGAGAATTGCTACCTTTTGGTCAGACGGTGTTGGTACTTATACCCCGCCAGGTCATTGGAATTATATAGCTGCTAACGAATTTGTAACTTTAAATTTTAGCGAGGCCAGGTGGGCTAGAAATATGGCCTTGCTCAATATGAGTTTGATGGATGCTGGTATCGTATGCTGGGATGCAAAATATTTTTATTTTAATCCACGGCCAATGCAGGTGGATACCCGAATTAAAACTGATATTGGTGTGCCCAATTTTCCTGCTTACATAAGTGGACACAGCACTTTTAGTGGCGCAGCCAGTACAGTACTTGGTTATATCGTTCCCGGTAAAGCTTCCCAATTTGCTGCTATGGCAAGAGAAGCTTCCGATTCCCGGCTCTATGGCGCCATACATTTTAGAAGCGATTGTGAAGTGGGTCTCACCACCGGAAACAAAGTGGGGAGTTATGCTGTATTAAGAGGTCGTGGTGATGGGGCAGAATAAAAAGTTTCGCTTCCACGTCAACAGCGCAAAGACAAACAAAGTCACCGAAGAAAATTCGTTTGCAAGCCAATCGTTGTCGCTTTGCCTTCTTTGTTACTTTGTGTGAAACCAGCACTTTTGAGACAACCTCTTTATTCGGTTGTCAGTTGGAAGTATCCAGATTTACTCCTTCTTTAATTTGCCCTTCGGGGTTTAGAAAACTTATTGTGATGTAAAATGCAGCTTTGAATGCACCTACATGTTTTATCAGTTGAAAAAAATATCTTTACCCTGCACAATTTTTATTTCAATTATTTATTCATGCAGAAAAGCACTTTAAAAAAACTTTCGCAGACGCTGGGAATCAGTATCTCTACAGTTTCCCGTGCTTTAAAGAACCATCCCGATATTTCTGAAGCAACCAAAATTAGGGTAAGAGAGCTGGCAGAAGTGATGGAGTACGAACCCAACAGCCATGCTGTGCAACTTCGTACACAAAAAAGCAATGTGTTGGGCATACTCGTACCCATGATTGACAATTTTTTTTACGATTCATTTATTGCAGCCGTAGAAGAACAAGCCAGCCGTTATGGATACACTGTTTTAATAATGCAATCAAGAGATGATGTGAAAGTGGAAAGATCGATAGTGGATATTTTTCGTAGAAATGGAGTGATGGGTTTGTTTGTAGCGCTTTCTATAGGCACAGAAGATATGTCGCCGTATACCAAATTAATCAGCATGGATATACCTGTTATCTTCTATGATAGGGTTCCCGAAGAAAATGGATTTTATACGGTGTGCATGGCAGATGAAGTAGCAGCAAGAATGGCAGCGGAAGTGATCATTGAAAAGGATAAAAAAAATGTGTTGGCTTTATTTGGGCATCCTAATCTTAGTATTTCCAAAATTCGCCAGCAATCTTTTATGGGCACATTTAAAACATTATCTCCTCAAACTCCTATAGCTATAGGCTTTCCGGAGAACAGCGTGGTTTCCAGGGAAGTTGCCTTAGCTGCCTTAACGTCTGATAAGCCACCTGATGTAATCTTTTGCATGGGAGACCTCATTCTTATCGGGGTAATGAAAGCAATCCATGAACTCAATTTAAAAGTTCCCTCAGAAATTGCGGTCGTTAGTATCAGCAACGGGTTTATACCAACCATGTATAATCCTGTAGTGACTTATGTTGAAACGAGTGGTTCTAAATTAGGCAAACTTGCATTTGCACAAATGTTGGGCTCCTTAAAACATGAGGATATTCCCCAATCGGTTAGCGTAGAATCTATGCTGGTAAGAGGTGATTCTATCTGACGTAAACTTTGGAATTAATAATTCATAAAGGTATATTTGAACTTATCTTAATTAGCGCCATGCCACATTTTAAAATCAAGCTTTCGCTTTTTCTTAATTATTTTGTATTTGCTATACTGCTTAATAGCGTAGGAACAGTTATCCTGCAGGTGCAAAATAATTTCGATATCTCCAAAGGATCTGCCAGCGTGCTCGAAGCATTTAAAGATTTGAGTATAGCCATCACTTCTTTTTTAATAGCCTCTTATGTAAGCAGGATTGGGTATAAAACGACGATGCTTATGGCGCTGGCCCTTGTTGCCGTTATGTGTTTAATCATTCCTTCTGTCAATAGTTTTTTGATGACCAAGTTATTGTTTGCATCGGCAGGCATTGGCTTTGCACTCATAAAAGTATCAGTCCTATCTACCATAGGGCTGGTAACTAAAAGCGAAAAAGAGCATTTGAGCCTGATGAATTTCCTGGAGTCCTTTTTTATGGTGGGCATACTCGCAGGTTACTTTTTATTCGGCGCTTTTGTAGACAATGATAATCCCAAGTCTACCACCTGGTTTAACGCCTATTATATTCTTGGTGGCCTGGCTATCATGGCCTTTTTGTTGTTGCTTTCTACCAAGTTAGATGAGAGTGGCATCAAGGCTGCGGAACAAGGGAAATCTGGTGTAGATAGTTTTGTAGAAATGCTCCGGTTGATTATCCTGCCGCTGGTACTGGTATTTATTTTCTGCGCATTTTTTTATGTACTCATAGAACAGAGTATCATGAGCTGGCTGCCTACTTTCAACAAAGATGTGCTGAAATTATCTACCAGCCTGAGTATACAAATGGCCAGCATCCTGAGTGCGTCCATTGCCCTGGGTAGGTTTTTGGCCGGTATTGTTTTGCGAAAAATAGATTGGCTGATTGTGCTATTAGGTTGTTTATTGGCTGCTGCATTAATTGTTATTATTACTGTGCCGCTTACAAAAGATATCACAGGCTTAAATATCAACAGCCTTGCCGATGTGCCCCTTGTTGCTTTTTTGTTCCCACTAATCGGATTATTTCTAGCGCCTGTTTACCCGGCTATAAACTCGGTTATACTTAGCAACCTGCCTGCTCACAAGCATGCGTCTATGTCTGGCTTAATCGTGGTATTCTCTGCCTTAGGTGGTACCACCGGCTCTATCATCACCGGTAATATTTTTGATGCTTACGGCGGCCAGACTGCTTTTTACTTTTCACTCATTCCTATAGCCATCCTTATTGTACTGCTTTTCTTTTTTAAAAGATTGCAGAAAAAGGCCGTGGCCAACAACGCTATTACAGCTAATCCATCTCATTAAAAATAAAAAAGATGCAGCAGGAAATCTTCGAACTCAGTCCCTTGTTTAAGGATGTACAGATGAGCCAGGTTTTTGAAGATGGCAAAACATTTGTAGACTGTGTGCCGAAAATATCAACAACTGTTATTCTTGAACGGTATAAGCAGGAGAAGGATGAGCCTGGTTTCAATTTGAAAGAGTTTGTAAATTCCTGCTTTGAAATGCCGCAAGTATTTGCGTCGAATTTCCAGGCGGATAGTATTAAAACAGCGGCACAACATATTCAACAATTATGGCCGCTGCTCACCCGGCAGCCCGATGAAAAAAAGGGTTCATTAATACCATTGCCTCATCCTTACGTGGTTCCCGGTGGCCGTTTCGGGGAGATCTATTATTGGGATAGTTATTTTACCATGCTGGGTCTGAAAGCTTCAGGCTTGACTGGTTTATTAGAGAACATGGTAGACAATTTTTCTTACCTCGTACAATCTGTAGGTTATATACCGAATGGTAATCGTACTTATTTTTTAGGTCGATCCCAACCGCCTTTTTATTCATTCATGATACAATTGTTGGCATCTGTAAAAGGTAAAGATGTTCTGCCAGGTTATTTGCCAGCATTGGAAGCTGAATATTCTTTTTGGATGAAAGGCGCTGCAGATTTGAATGAAAATAAGAATGCAATATTTCATGTTGTAAAAATGCCCGATGGTGAATTGCTAAACCGCTATTGGGATGAGCACGACAATGCAAGACCAGAATCTTACCGGGAAGATGTAGAACTCGAAACACAATCTTCGCAACCAGCTTCACAATTGTTCCGGAACCTCAGAGCAGGCGCCGAATCGGGTTGGGACTACAGCAGTCGTTGGTTTAAAGATGATACAACTTTTGCAACTATACACACAACTTCTATCATCCCTGTAGATCTTAATTGTTTGTTGCATCATTTGGAAGATACAATTGCCGAAGCGCATGAATCAGCAGGCAATAAAGACAAGTTTACGGAGTACAAGCTGCTGGCAGAAAAAAGAAAACTGGCATTGCATAAATACTGCTGGAACACAGCCGAAAGTTTTTATGTTGATTATGATTGGGAAGAAAAAAAACAAAAGCAGTCTTTAACACTGGCGGGTATAGTACCGTTATTTTGCAACATCGCAACACAAGAGCAAGCCAGTCAACTGGCAACTGTTCTTGAAAAGAAATTTTTGAAGCCAGGTGGCTTGGTTACAACGTTACATGAGTCCAGTCAGCAATGGGATGCTCCCAATGGCTGGGCACCCTTGCAGTGGATGGCTGTAAGCGGTTTGAGAAAATATGGCCAGCAAGCAATGGCAAAGGATATTGCACAACGATGGCTTTCTCTAAATGATAAAGTGTATGCGGCCACCGGCAAGATGATGGAAAAATACAATGTTGAGGATCTCACAAAAGAAGCCGGTGGTGGTGAATACAACTCCCAGGATGGCTTTGGCTGGACGAACGGTGTGTACCTGGCTTTGAAAGAAATAGCTGGTGAAAAATAGGCAGATGATTGCTGCGGGTAAACGTCAGCATTTGGTGATTACTTTTTGCAACTGCTTTTGTCTTCCTGTTTTGAAAAAGTAAAGCGTTCTCCAATTCTTTTCTTATCCCCCACAAACGTTTGCGCCCAAACCAGAGTTCTATTTGTCATATATTCAAATGATAAACAACGATTGCTTATGACCCTTCGCAAGCCTCACATGAGTTTCTGGCAGATTATCAATATGAATGTTGGTTTCTTTGGCATTCAATATAGTTTCGGCTTGCAACAAAGCGCTGTAAATCCTATCTACGATTTCCTGGGGGCTAAACCCGATGAAATTCCCTGGCTCAATTTAGCAGGTCCCCTTACCGGCTTAATTATTCAACCCATTATTGGTGCTTTGAGCGATAAAACCTGGCATCCTAAATTTGGAAGGAGAACACCCTATTTTTTTATTGGGGCCATGGTTTGCAGCATCGCCTTGTTCTTATTTCCTTTTAGCAGTGCCTTGTGGATGGCGGCTGGTTTGTTATGGGTATTGGATGCCGGCAACAATACCGCCATGGAACCTTACCGTGCTTTTATTGCAGATAAATTAGATCCATCGCAACAGGCTACCGGCTTTCAGGCGCAAAGTTTTTTTACAGGATTTGGGCAAACACTGGCCAACGTTTCGTTGTTTATATTTCCGCTGATTTTTATTGGCAAAACGGGTAAGTTGCCCACCTGGGTTTTTGCATCCTTTTTCCTGGGTGCTGTGTGTTCTATCGGTTCTATTTTATGGAGTATTAAAACGACGCCCGAGATTCCTCCAACCAACGAGGAGTTGCACACATTAAGAGAAAGTAATAAAGGAATGCCACACCCGGTCGTGCAGTTTTTTCTTTCAATACTTAGCACAGTGGTAGCCTATTTGGTAATTGTGTTGTTAATAATACCTGCTCTATTTTCAAAAGGGCTGTTTAGAAAAGTGTTGAATTATGCGAGGGGACAAAGAACCATAAAAATATTATTTGCCCAG
Organism: Chitinophagales bacterium; assembly: GCA_038257335.1. Lineage (GTDB taxonomy): Bacteria > Bacteroidota > Bacteroidia > Chitinophagales > Chitinophagaceae > Ferruginibacter. The sequence continues at coordinate 7,769 of JBBSJJ010000037.1, forward strand.
AATATTGAAATCATCGATGCCATTTTAGACATGCCCAAAGTGATGTGGCAACTGGCCCTGGTATATTTGTTTCAGTGGTATGCATTGTTTTGTTACTGGCAAAACTCTTCTAAAAGTATTGCACTCTCCGTGTGGAAAACTACGCCACAACAAAACAGCGAGCTCTACGAAAAAGCAGTGAGCTGGACGGGGTTGGTAAATGGCTGGTACAATATTGTAACTTTTCTATGTGCCTTTGGCCTGGTATGGTTTGCAAAAAAGTATTCGCCCAAGCTTGTGCATTTTGGTTGCCTGCTGTTAGCCGGTATTGGGTTACTCTTTTTTCCTTTTATAGAAAATAAATATTTGCTATTCCCTGCCATCACCGGTTTTGGTATTGGCTGGGCCAGTATGATGGGCATACCTTACCTGATGGTGGTAAGTAAAATTCCTAAAGAAAGATATGGTGTTTACATGGGCATTATAAATATGATGATTGTAATTCCCATGTTTATTCAAACAACCACCTTTGGTTTTATTCTCAAAAACTTTTTAAACAACAATCCAGGCAATGCAATTTTATTTGCCGGGGTCTTTCTTTTAATTGCAGCTTTATTAACGCTCTTGATAAAAACAGAAAAACCTTCAGGCGAAATGTTGATGCCTGTTGGCGGTGGGCATTAAAACCTGTGGGTACCTGTGCCTGTGAGTTCATGATGCCATGGAGGCTTTCAAATATTTTAGTAACGATATCAACTATAAAAAGGAAGGATAGTATGTACAATCACCAGGTGCACCAGGAAGTAAATAATTGTCTTAAGAATAAAGGCGTTGATATTGCCGGGGTAGATAATTTATTTTTTACAAGATTGGTGGCTAATACTTCCACCATCCATTTTCTTTACCATGAACTCTATGGTAAGCATGCTGGTGCCAATTTTACGAGCCTGCTGGAAACCATTATCAACGCATATAAAAAACGAAGCAGCACTGCAAAAAATAAAGATGAAGAAAAGGAAACAGCCGGTGCCTGGTTTTTAAGCAACCAGCTGGTGGGCATGAGCCTTTATGTAGATCGCTTTTGTGGTACTATTGCTAACCTTGCAGGCAAGCTGGAATATTTTAAAAAACTTGGGGTGAATCTTTTGCACCTGATGCCTCTAATGCAGAGTCCGGCAGGCGAAAGCGATGGAGGATATGCCGTTTCTGATTTTAGAAAAGTAGACGAGCGTTTCGGTAGTTTGGAAGATTTAAAGTTGTTACAAAAGAAGATGGGTAAAGAAAAAATGTACCTGATGATGGACATTGTTTTAAATCACACTTCTCATCAGCATGCCTGGGCCATGAAGGCAAAAAAGGGCGATGCCCGTTACCAGGATTATTATTACATGAGTGACGATAGTAGCTACGTAAAGGAATTTGGTAAAAACATGCCAGACATATTTCCGGAAAGTGCTCCCGGAAATTTTACCTGGAATGCAGCATGTAAGAAGTGGGTGATGACTGTTTTTCACAATTACCAATGGGATCTTAATTATTCCAACCCGGCTGTATTTACAGATATGTTGGACACCGTCTTTTTTTATGCCAACCTCGGCGTAGATATTTTAAGAATTGATGCGCCTGCTTTTATCTGGAAAGAAAAAGGAACTACTTGCCAGAATCTTCCCAAGGCGCATACCATTCTCCGCCTCATTAAACAATGTGTGCAGGTGGCCACACCCGGCATGGCCATTTTAGGAGAAGCCATTGTGGCGCCGAAGGAAATATTAAAATATTTTGGAAACGGTTTGTTCACAGCAAAGGAATGTGATTTTGCTTACAACGCCACGCAAATGGCATTGCAATGGGATGCCCTGGCTACGGGAGATACAAGGGTAATGCTTGCTGCCCAACATGAGCTGCTGCAAAAACCTTATGGAACTTCCTGGATCACCTATACCCGCTGTCACGATGATATTGGCTTGGGCTATGATGATTATATGATTGAAAGTGCAGGCTTCAATCCTTACGAACACAGAAAATTCCTGATGGAATATTATGCAGGTATCCGTCCTGATTCTCCCGCAAAGGGAGCCCTGTTTTCCGTAAATCCTGTAACGCAGGATGCCCGCATTAGCGGCACACTGGCTTCACTCTGTGGTTTAGAATGGGCGCAGGAACAAAACGATGCTGCTGCCATAGAAATAGCAATACAAAAAATTCTGCTCATGCAGGCTCACAGCCTTTTTATAGGAGGCATACCCATGTTGTTTTATGGCGATGAAGTGGGTTATACCAACGATTACTCCTTTTTAGATGACACGGCAAAAAGTTACGACAACCGGTGGATGCACCGGCCTGTAATAGACTGGGATAAAAACGAAAGGATAGAAGTAACTGGTACGGTAGAGCAAAAAATATTTTCCGGAACACAACAATTAATCAACTTACGTAAGAAGCTGGCTGTTGTAGGCGATCATAAAAATCTCACCTGGCTCTCGCCATTTAACATTCATGTGGCAGGCTACCTGCGCACACTGGAAGAAGAAAAATTATATTGCCTGTTTAATTTTAGCAAAGAACCAGCCCTGCTCACCTGGAACGCTTTTAAGCAACATGGTCCTGCACCTGTGAGATTGTACGATTACCTGCGGGAGGAATATTTTATGCTCGGCAGTGGAAGTGAGCACATGGTATTACCTGCTTATAGTTTTTATATTTTACAGGCATTGTAAAAAGATTTGGTATGCCCTTAAAGCATCCTGGATAAGAAAAGAAGATGTGTGAGAAATCAACCATCAAAAATCACACATCAAAAATCCTACATCAACAATCCGACATCACAAATCATACATCATACATCAACCATCAAAAATCACACATCACAAATCCTATATCATACATCAACCATCAAAAATCACACATCACAAATCCTACATCAAAAATCCGACATCACAAATCATACATCATACATCATACATCAACTATCAAAAATCACACATCACAAATCCTACATCAACAATCCGACATCACAAATCATACATCATACATCCTACATCAAAAATCCTACATCAAAAATCATACATCATACATCAAAAATCACACATCAAAAATCCTACATCAGCCTAATCCCCGTTTTCTCCAAACTTATTTTCTTTTGCTTGAACAAATTGCCCACCGTCATCTTAAAAGTCTTCTTACTCATTCCAAAAAATTCGTAAATCTCTTCCGGGTCAGACTTGTCATAGTAGGGTAGGTACCCGTCGTTTTCCTGTAGCAGCCTAAGTATTTTGCCGGCTTCATCTTCTACCCGTTGGTAGCCTGGCTTGCCAGCGGCCACATCTATTTTATTATCAGGGTAAATTTTTTTAATAAAACCTTCAAATTTATCGCCCACACCAATGCTGCGGTATATCTCATTGTGGTGCAGTACGCCGGTGTGTTGGTTGTTGATGATGACCACATAACCAATATCTGTGCGGCGGTAAACGATCATGTCTACCACATCCAACGTTTTTACGGTAAGCACATCATTGCATAAGGTGTTGTCAAATCTTTCTGTGGCGGCTATGCGGTTGGTTTGCTCGTCTCTGTAAATTTTTACGAGGTATTCTCCATTGGGCAGCATACCCGTAAGCTGTTGAGATTTGGCAACAAAGAGGTCTTTCATAAGGCCCCAATCCATAAAAGCTCCCAGGCCTGTTACACTCACAGCCCTTAGTTTTACGATATCGCCCAGGATGCCCAGCGGCTTTTGCGTAGTAGCTATCAGGCGGTCGTCGCTATCGTGGTACACAAATACTTTTAGTTCATCTCCAGGGTTCAGGTTGGCGGGTACAAATCTTTTGGGTAGTAAAATACCTTCGGCACCATCATCCAAATAAAATCCAAAATCTACCTGCCTCAGTACTTTCAGCGTATTATACTCACCTGTTTTAACCATTGATTTGTTGTTTTAAGAATAGCAAAGGTATGCAACCCCGGTGTCAATTGGAGTAAACAGCAGCATGTACACCTGCCGCTTTGCGTGGGTTGGCCGGCGGTAAGTTGGCAGGGCGATCTTCCGTAGCTCACAATAATTCGTGCATCTTTGAGCTAAAGTTGGTTAAAATTCGTGAAGTTGCTTACATAACTTACCTTTAGCCAAATTAATACAACAGATATATTTTGAAGTTTACAGAATTTGAATTTGACGGGCGCTTAATGGAAGGAATTGAGGCCTCTAATTACGAAGAAGCCACACCAGTGCAGGAGCAGGTAATCCCACTCATATTACAGGGAAAAGATATTATCGCTTCGGCGCAAACTGGCACGGGCAAGACCGCGGCTTTTTTGCTCCCCCTTATCCATAAAATATTAACGGGTAAAAATGATCCGAACGCCATCACTTCATTGGTGATTGTGCCCACACGGGAACTGGCCATACAAATTGCCCAGCACCTGGAAGGCCTCAGTTACTTCACGTCCGTAAGTTCCATTGCCGTTTACGGTGGGGGCGATGGTAATGCGTTTGTGCAGGAAAAAAAGGCCCTGAGTATGGGAGCTGATTTTGTAGTGTGCACGCCCGGCAAAATGATGAGCCATATAAAAATGGGCTACGTAAAACTAGATCATCTGCAATACCTGGTGCTGGATGAAGCAGACAGGATGCTGGATATGGGATTTTTTGATGACATCATGTTCATCATTGACCATCTACCCAAAAAAAGACAAAACCTTTTATTTTCCGCAACCATGCCACCAAAAATCAGGTCTTTGGCTAAAAAGATTTTGCATGAGCCGGAAGAGATCAATATTTCTATCAGCAAGCCACCGGAAAAAATTGTGCAGCAGGCATACCTTGTTTACGAGCCGCAAAAAATTCCCCTGATTGTGCACCTGCTGAAGGAAAAGAATTTTAAAACGGTATTGGTTTTCTGCAGTAGTAAGTTAAACGTTAAGCAACTTACCCGGGATCTGAAACGCAATGGCATCAACGCCGGCGAAATACACAGCGACCTGGAGCAGGATAGCAGGGAAGACATTTTGATACAATATAAGAGTGGCCGCTTGCCGGTATTAGTAGCCACAGATATTTTAAGTCGTGGTATAGACATAGACAACATTGACCTTGTAATAAATTTTGATGTGCCACATGATGGCGAAGATTATGTACACCGCATTGGGCGCACGGCCCGTGCAGAAGCCGAAGGAAGTGCCTATACCCTGGTGAGCGTGAAGGAGCAAAGAAAATTTTATGCAATTGAAAGATTGATAGGAAAAGATGTTCCTAAAATTGCTGTACCCGAAAGCCTGGGTGAGCAACCCGCCTACAGCCCGGCATCTACAGGTGGCATCAGGCCTCCTAACCGCAGAACCTTTTACAACAAAGGCAGTAGCAGGCACAAATAATTTATGAACTCATTTTAACCAGGGCGCTGCAGTAACATGCAGCGCCTTTTTTGTGTGTGTAGCTAAAGTTTTTTCCAACGCCTTGCTAATTTCCTCCGCACAGTAAGCAACGCCTTCTTTTCTAAACTTTTGCATTCTATCCTGTAACAATACTAACAGCGCTTAAGATATATTTGTAAAAAGAATAGTATCAGCAGCCCCACTCATATATTATCCAGCCCGGTAGAATACCTCACCGGTATATCTGCGCAGCGGGGCGAAATGCTTCGCAAAGAACTGAACATTCATACCTTCAAAGATCTACTGGAACATTATCCCTTGCGGCACATTGACAAAACCAATGTGGGCAAAATATCCCTGCTTGGCCCGCAGGATGAATACGCCTATGTGGGCGGCACACTGCAGAGTTTGCAGCTCATGGGGCAAGGAAGAGGCCAGCGCCTCGTGGGGAAATTGAAAGACAGCACCGGTATTATAGAGTTGGTTTGGTTCCAGGGAATCAACTGGGTGCAAAAGTCGTTGATGGAGGGCCACACCTACCTGGTATTTGGCAGGCTTGGATTTTTTATGGGCACGCCACAAATTTCGCATCCCGATTTTGAGGCCTTTACCCCTCAAAAAGCCACGGGCAAAGAACACCTGGAACCTATTTATCCGTCTACAGAAAAACTAAAGGCCAGGGGACTCAATGGAAGCGTACTGGCAAAGTTTACTTTTGAAATGCTGCAAAAGTTATTTCCCAGGGACCTTTCGGAAAACCTGCCTGAAACTATTTGTACTACTTATAAGTTAATGAGCCGGTACGATGCAAACAAGCAGATTCATTTTCCGGCATCAGCAAAACATTACGACCAGGCATTGCGCCGGCTGAAATTTGAAGAATTGTTTTTTGGTCAAATGCGGGTGCATCTTATAAAGCTGCAGCGGCATCGCTTTAGCAAGGGCTGGACTTTTGATAAAGTGGGCAGCCTCTTCAACGATTTTTACAACAACAATTTGCCCTTTGAGCTTACCAATGCACAAAAAAGGGTTTTAAAAGAAATAAGGAAAGATACGGGTAGCGGCAAGCAAATGAACCGCCTGCTGCAGGGAGATGTAGGCAGTGGTAAAACCATGGTAGCCTTGCTGAGTATGCTGATAGCAGCCGACAACGAGTTTCAAAGTACCCTGATGGCGCCTACAGAAATTTTGGCTCAACAGCACTACATAAGCCTCAAAGAATATTTAAAAGATTTACCTGTAAATGTGCAAATTCTTACAGGTTCTACCACGGCTAAGCAAAGAAAACTCATACTGCAGGGCTGCGCAGATGGGTCCATCCATATTTTATTGGGCACACATGCGGTGATAGAAGATAAGGTACAGTTTGCCAATCTCGGGTTTGCAGTGGTAGATGAGCAGCACAAGTTTGGCGTAGCACAAAGAGCACAGCTTTGGAAAAAAAACAGCCTGCCTCCACATGTGTTGGTTATGACGGCAACACCCATTCCCCGCACCCTCGCACTCACTGCATACGGAGATCTTGATTATAGCGTGATGGATGAGTTGCCCCCCGGCAGAAAGCCCATCAGCACTACGCACCGCAACGAAACGGCACGCCCGCAGGTAATGGATTTTATAAAAGATGAAGTAAAAGCCGGTCGCCAGGCATATATCATTTATCCGTTGATAGAAGAAAGCAGCAAGATGGATTATGAAAACCTCATGAAAGGTTTTGAGGAAGTCAAGTCATTTTTTCCGGAGCCTTCTTATTGGATAAGTATGGTGCACGGTAAAATGGATCCTAAATTAAAAGAAGCCAATATGCAACGCTTTGTAAGTGGCGATACCAACATCATGGTGAGCACTACCGTAATTGAAGTGGGGGTAAACGTTCCCAACGCAACTGTGATGGTTATCGAAAGTTCAGAGAAATTTGGTTTGTCGCAGTTGCACCAGCTGAGGGGCCGGGTGGGGCGGGGTGCCGACAAAAGTTTTTGCATTTTGCTCACGGGCAACAAAGTATCCCGGGATGCAAGAGAGCGGCTGAAAATTATGGTAGCCACCAACGACGGCTTCAAGATTGCAGAAAAAGATTTGGAGATAAGAGGGCCCGGAGAAATAGAAGGTACCAGGCAAAGCGGGGCGTTGAACTTCAGGCTCGCAAGTATTGTATTAGACAAAGCAATGCTGGAAGTTGCAAGAACGGAAGTTGTAAAAATATTGGAAACAGATCCCGACCTGAGTATGGCTGAACATTTGCTCATTAAAAATTATTTGCAGCAGCAAAAACAAAAAACCGGGTGGGGCAAAATTGCTTAGCGGCAATTCGTAATACGTTAAATACTCTTTAAACTAAACTTCTTGGCAACCATATGGTAGAGAATAACGTTTATTATATCTAAATTGTAAATAAATAAAATACTTGAGAAAGCTTACCATAATATTTTTATATGCCTTGGCAGGTATTGCTTTTATGGCAATGCCTGTTGTTGTTTGTGCTCAGATGGAGTTTGTACAAAATAAAGGCCAGTGGCACTCCAACGTTCAATACAAGGGTGATTTTAAAACCGGTGCTTTCTTCCTGGAAGATAAAGGCTTCACTGTAGTACTGCACAAGCCTGATGACATACAGCGTTTTTCGGCCAGCATACATGGGCATGGAGAGGAAGATGCTAAAGGTGCCCAGGCCAGAACTGCTCCAGGTGATAAGGATCCCGTAATACATTCCTTTGCTTACAAAGTTAAATTTTTGGGCGCATCCGCAAATGTAGTGCCGCAGCCAGATAAGAAACTTCCTACACACAACAACTACTACATGGGTAATGATCCCAGCAAATGGGCAAGCGATTGCAGCATTCACACGGCCATCACCTATAAGAATATTTATCCCAATATCGATATCCGCTACTACAGTGACGGGGGGAAACTGAAATATGATTTTATTGTAAAACCTGGCGGTAACCCCGATTTTATTGCCATGCAATATGCCGGCCCCGAAGTAACCATTAAGGATAAAGAACTCATCATATCTACATCCGTGGGCGAAGTGAAAGAATTGTATCCCTACACTTATCAATCTGAAACCGGTAAACGCCAGGAAGTGGATTGCAAATTCGTGGTAAAGAACAATGTCGTGACCTTTAAAGTAGGTAATTACGATCCTGCAGCTACCTTAGTAATTGATCCTTCTATTATTTTTTCAACCTTTACCGGCAGTACAGTAGATAACTGGGGTTACACTGCCACGCCCGGGCCAGATGGTAGTTTTTATGCCGGCGGTATTGCGTTTGGTACGGGGTACAGGGTTTCTCCGGGAGCATTTCAGCAAACTTATGGAGGTGGCACCACCGAGGGTGGTTTTTCTGGCTACGACATTGCAATTTTTAAGTTTAGTCCCAATGGAAGCAACCGTTTGTATGCAACTTACCTGGGCGGCTCTGGCAATGAGCAACCGCATAGTATGATAACAGATGCGCAAGGCAACCTGTTCATTGCCGGCAGAACCAACTCTCCCAATTATCCCTTAAGAGGTTTTGCCGGCCCCATTGGTGCGGGCGGAGGATTCGACATTATTATATCTAAACTTAATAGTGCCGGTACACTACTGCTGGGTTCTGTGAGAATTGGAGGTACAAAAGATGATGGCGTAAATATTCGACCAAAATATACAACACCCAGTGTTACGCCCTCGGCAGTAAGTCTGCGGAGAAACTACGGTGATGATGCCCGTAGTGAAATCATATTAGATGGGGCAAACAATGTGTACCTGGTTTCCTGCACCCAGTCTGACGATTTCCCCCTGCAAAGCGCTGTACAGTCAACTAACGGGGGAGCGCAGGATGGCGTGATTCTTAAATTTAATGCCTCACTTACCACCCGTTTGTTCAGCACGTACTTTGGCGGTAATGGGGATGATGCATGTTTTGTAACCAATATCAATCCTGTAACCGGCGACCTTTTTGTAGCGGGAGCTACAGCCAGTACCAATTTGCCTGGTAATAAAAACGGCGTTATTCAACCGGCCTTTGCTTCGGGTATTGCCGATGGATTTATTACCCAGTTGAGAAATGATGGAAGTGCCATTATAAGAACCACTTACCTGGGAACTGCAGGCATAGACCTTATTTATGGCCTCAAGTTCGATCGCTCGGGTTTCCCTTATGTAATGGGGACTACCACCGGCAACTGGACTGTTTTCAATGCAGCATTCAGCAACGTTTTCGGAAGCAATAATGCCAAGCAATTTATAAGTAAACTGCAACCCGATCTTTCGGCTTATGTTTATTCCACCGTTTTTGGCACCAATTCTACTGTGCCTAATATCTCACCCATAGCCTTCCTGGTAGATCGTTGCGAGAATGTATATGTTTCCGGTTGGGGTGGCGGCATTAACGTGCAGCAATCTTATACAACGGGTACTACTACCGGTCTGCCAGCAGTGAATCCACTAACGGGTATTCCAGCACCGGACGGAAAAGATTTTTACTTTTTTGTGTTGGAAAAAAATGCAACCAGCCAGTTGTTTGGTTCTCATTTTGGGCAGAACGGAGCCTTGGGAGATCATGTGGATGGTGGTACCAGCCGCTTTGACGATAATGGCGTTATTTACCAGGCTATTTGTGCGAATTGCACTGGTGGAGCTGTTTTTCCTACCACACCGGGGTCCTGGTCTCCTACCAACGGAAGCTCTAATTGTAACCAGGCGGCCATCAAAATAGAAATGGATTTTGCCGGGGTAAATGCGGGCCTGCAGGCTTCCATTAATAAGGTAGTAAATGATACGAGTGGTTGTGTTCCACTCACCGTCGATTTCAAGGATACTCTGTTAAAAGGGAAAACATATTATTGGAGTTTTGGCGATGGCAGCCCGGATCAGATAACTAAGAACCCAGCCCTATCGCATACCTTTCAAACCGTCGGTAATTTTGTGGTGAGATTGATTGCAGAAGATAGTACAACTTGTAACATCCGGGATACTGCTTTCATTACTATACGGGTGGGTAACAACAGGGTCACACCAGGGTTTACTTTTGCCAAGATTCCCCCCTGTGAAAGCCTGACTGTTCAATTTAATAACAGTAGCGTTGCCAATGTGGGCAGCTTTGGCCCACGCACTTTTGTATGGGACTATGGCGATGGCTCCCCAAGAGATACAGTAGGGTTCAATCCACCGCGGCAGCATACCTACGCCGCTCCGGGTACTTACAGGGTTAAGTTGTTTGTGATTGATACTTCTTTTTGTAATGCACCTGATTCTACGGAACAAGTTATTCGCTTGAATCCATTGGTGAAGGCACAGTTTACAACGCCTGCTTTGGGATGTGCGCCATATACCGCAGTATTCGAAAATTCTTCGCTGGCTGGTACAGATTTCTTGTGGCAATTTGGCGATGGCACTACATCTACCGACCCAAGCCCGACGCATTTGTATGCCAACCCTGGTACTTACCAGGTAAGGTTAATTGCCAATGATACCAGCACTTGCAACCGGACGGACACTTCGGCATTTTTTACCATCACGGTATCTGCAAAACCCACTGCATCCTTTACCTGGTTGCCTAACCCGCCTATTGAAAACACACCGGTTAATTTTACAAATACCTCCATAGGAGCCTCCCGTTACCTGTGGAATTTCGGGGATGGAGAAACTTCTACTTTGGCCAACCCTACTCATCAATACAATGCCACGGGAACTTACACTGCCGGGTTGATAGCATTTAATGCAGCCGGTTGCACAGATACTTTTTCGTTACCGGTAACCGTGATTGTAATTCCATTGTTAGATGTGCCCAACGCCTTTACACCCTCCCAGGAAGGACGAAACTCTATCATTAAAGTAGAAGGTTTTGGCATCACTAAAATGAGTTGGAAGATATATAACCGCTGGGGCCAGCTAATTTTTGAATCCGCTAGCAGGAGTATTGGATGGAACGGAACTTTCAAAGGTAAACTGCAACCCATGGATGTGTATACTTACACGCTTGATGCAGAATTTTCTGATGGCAAAAAACTTAGAAAAACAGGTGATATAACATTGCTTAGGTAAATAAAAAGGAGGAAAAAGATGATGTACATAAAAGTGATAACCGGATTGATAGGCTGCTGCTCAATAGCAATGAGTTCCCATGCCCAGGATTTGCATTTTTCTCAATTTTTCAATTCACCCTTAACCACTAACCCCGCCAATACAGGTTTTATACCCGATGCAGATTACAGGCTTGGTGCGCAGTACCGCAACCAATATAGTTCTATCCTTACTGTGCCTTATAAAACGATGAGTATCTCCGGCGATGCGCAAGTATTCAGGGATCGCCTGGAGAATGGTTGGCTGGGCTTGGGAGGAGTCGTGCTAAGTGACGTGGCTGGCAGCGGTAGTCTTCGCTCTACAAAAATAAACGGATCAGTAGCCTATCACCAAATGCTTGGAAACAGCAGCCTGGTGAGCGCCGGTTTTAATCTCGGCTGGGCCAATAAGAGAATTGATCCCAGCGGTCTTAAGTTTCCTGACCAGTTTGATGGTAAATTTTTTGACAGCAATATTCCTACAGCGGGCATACCGCTCAACAATAACGTAAGCTATTTTGATATGCAGGTAGGAATGAATTACGCTTATTTTCCGCATGAAAATGTTTACATCAATGCTGGCTATTCTATTCACCACGTGAACAAACCACGGGAGACTTTTTACGGAGACAATTCGGAGACGGGCATCATACCAATGAGGCATATTGGCTTTTTAAATGCAGTTTTAAAAGTGCACGAAAAAGTAATTATCAGTCCCAATGTTTATTTCGCCACCCAGGCCAAAGCCACAGAACTAGCAGGAGGGGTGTTGGCAAATTATAATTTAACTGAGGCCGGCGAGAAGCAACTGATAGCAGGTTTATATTACCGTCATAAAGATGCTGCCATACCTATGCTAGGCTTCGAACTCAATAATCTTCGTTTTACCTTTAGTTATGATGCAACCGTATCTACACTCAAAAACTTTAATAACTACCGCGGTGCCACTGAATTTACCCTGGTGAAAAAAGGGTTTTATCCGCAGAGCACTGGCCGACAATCTATGTGCCCCAAGTTTTAAATCTTAAAAAGTTCATCAAAGAACTTGACGAGGTCTTTTTTTTCCGACTTTTACCAAAAAAAGTAAATGCCAGTTATAGATAGCACGCAAAAATTCATGGTACAGCTAGAGACTTTTAGGAATATCCTTGGAGCTGAGTTTGTTTTTACTGATGAGGAAAGTTTAAATAACTATGCTCACGATGAAACTGAGAACCTGCATTTTTTGCCAGATATAGTTGTAAAGCCACGCACGGCAGAGGAGCTGAGTGAAGTAATGAAGATTTGCAACGATCAGAAAATTCCTGTTACGCCAAGGGGTGCCGGTACCGGCCTGAGCGGTGGCGCACTCCCGCATTTGGGAGGTGTATTGGTATCATTTGAGCGCATGAACTCATACGATATTGACGAAAGAAATTTGCAGGTTACTACAGAGCCTGGAGTAATAACAGAAGTGTTGCAGAATGCGGTGAAAGAAAAAGGGTTGTTTTACCCGCCCGACCCGAGCAGCAGGGGTAGCTGTTTTATAGGTGGCAACATTGCAGAAAATAGTGGTGGCCCAAAAGCTGTAAAATATGGTGTAGTGAAAGATTATGTGCTGAACCTGCAGGTGGTTTTACCTACGGGAGAAATCATCTGGACCGGAGCCAATGTGTTGAAAAATTCCACCGGTTACAATCTTACACAGCTAATGGTAGGCAGTGAAGGAACCCTGGGGCTCGTCACCAAAATTGTATTAAAATTGCTGCCGCATCCCAAGTACGATTTGCTGATGTTGGTTCCATTCAAAGATCTTGAAAAGGCCGGGGAGGCCGTGAGTGCCATATTCAGAGCTGGTTTTACGCCGAGCGCTTTAGAATTGGTAGAAATAGATGCCCTGAGAATTGTAAGCAGTTTTGTAGACAGCACCGCCGTGCCGGTGACGGACGATACTGCTGCCCACCTCATTATAGAAGTAGATGGCAACGATATGAATGTGTTGATGGCAGACATGGAAGCCATTGCAGAACTCCTGTCAAACTACGACTGTGGAGAAGTATTTTTTGCCGATGACGCCCAGCAGAAAGCAGAGCTGTGGAAATTGAGACGCAGGGTGGCAGAAGCAGTAAAGCTCGCCGGCTACACCATTGAGGAAGACACCGTGGTGCCGCGGGCAGAATTGCCGGCGTTGATAAAGGGAGTTAAAGAGCTTGGGATACAGTACGATTTTTCGGCAGTATGTTATGGCCATGCGGGCGATGGCAACCTCCATGTGCGTATTAAAAAAGAAGGAAGCATATTTAGTTTGAACAATCCCGAGGTGATTCCTGCTTTGAAGGCACTCTTTGCGCTGGTAAAAAGTTTAGGAGGCACCATCAGTGGAGAGCACGGCATTGGCCTCATTCAAAAAGAATACATGGATATCGTTTTTGATAACACACAGCTGGAGTTAATGCGGGGTATCAAAAAAGCATTTGACCCTAACAACATTCTTAACAGCGGAAAAATATTTGATGCTGCCTAAAATATTTTTTATGAAAAAGACCCTAAGCATATGGATGCTGCTGAGTTTTTTACAACTCACTGCCCTTGCTCAAAAAGAAGAAAAAGAAGAGCCTAAAAGAGGGTTTAAAAAAGAAAACCTGTTTGCGGGTGGCAACCTCAATGTATCGTTCTTTAACGGCACTACTTCTCTGGGTGTGAGCCCCTACTTTGGGTATAACATCAACAAGTTTATAGATGTGGCCGTATCCATGAATGTGAGCTATATTTCTCAAAGAGACAATCAGTTTAATGGAGACAAACTTAGGCAGAACATTTTAGGGCCCGGTGCTTTTGTACGTATATTTCCTGTAAAATTTCTATTCGCCCAGGCACAGTACGAACACAACTTTATTAGTTATAAATATATTTACCCATCAGGCTCTGGCCAGCCTGCAGAAAAGCAACGGTTTGAACCGAACAGTTTACTTGTAGGAGCCGGTTATGCAAACGGTCGGGATCATGGTAAAACCTTTTATTACGTGTCAGTTTTATTTGATGTGCTGCGGCAACCGAACTCTCCCTATACTGACAATAACAATCGTGTAATACCCGTGTTTAGGGTGGGTTACAATATTGGGTTATTTGACGGCGGTAAAAGCGATTTTTAAAGATATGAGAGAATCTCGGCTGGTTCGTTCAAAATAGTCATAGACTCATAAGGGTCGCTGTACAAAAATCCCTCCTCGTACATTTTCCTGATGTGCGCTATCATGTTATCGTAAAACCCGGCGCTGTTCAGAATAAAAATCTTTTTGTTGTGAATGCGGAGCTGGTTCCATGTTAAGATTTCAAACACTTCATCCAGCGTGCCATAGCCACCGGGGAGTATGATGGCAGCATCGCATTTTTCATACAACATTTGCTTGCGCATGTGCATATTATCTACAATATGCAATTCACTCAAGCCATCGTGCTGGTGTTCAAATTCAGATAAAGCTTTTGGAATAATGCCCACTACTTTTCCATTTTTTGTAAGAGCTGCATTTGCTACAGCAGCCATCAGGCCTTTGTTTCCACCGCCGTAAATAATTGTAATATTTTTTTCTGCAAGCAAGTAGCCAAGCTCGGTTGTATGTGCTTCAAAAATGGGGTTCTTACCAGCCTTGCTTCCGCAAAAAACGTCCACAGCTTTTATATCCATAATATTATTTTAAGCGCAAAGGGAAGCAATTTTCTTTATCTTCAAAAATTATTACCCGATTTAATAATTACTTTAAATATTCCATATGTCTCCAGCCGTCTTGTTTTCATTTGTGATCGGTTACTTTATTATTTTGTTGGCGGTGGCCTGGTATACTTCCAGGGGTTCTAACAACGAATCTTTTTTTATTGGCAATAAAAAGAGTAACTGGATGCTGGTTGCTTTTGGAATGATTGGTACTTCGCTGAGTGGGGTAACTTTTGTAAGTGTACCGGGTGGTGTAGGCACTTCTAACTTCTTTTACTTCCAGGTAGTGCTTGGGTATTTCCTGGGCTACATTGCCATCGCTTTTATCTTACTTCCTTTATATTACCGCCTCAACCTAACCAGCATCTACACCTACCTGGAGCAACGCTTTGGCGTTAAAGCACACAAAGCAGGCGCTTCCTTTTTTATTTTGTCAAGATCGGTAGGAGCCACAGCACGACTTTACCTGGTGATCAATATTCTACAAATATTTATCCTTGATAAATTAGGTGTTCCTTTTATAGTTACTACGCTTGTGATACTGGTTATGATCTTACTGTACACTTTCGAGGGTGGCGTTAAAACAATTATTTATACAGATACTTTGCAAACTTCCGGTATGCTCATTGGTCTCATTGTATGTACTATTGTTATCATCAAAGCATTGGGTACCGATTTTTCCGGGGCGCTTTCTTTGCTATCAGATAAAGGTTATACCCAGATTTTTAATCCGGATATTAAGTCCGGATCTTATTTTGGTAAGCATATATTGGGCGGCATGTTTATTACCATTGCTATGACAGGGCTTGACCAGGAGATGATGCAAAAGAACATCAGCGTTAAAAATTTGAAAGACTCACAAAAGAACATGATGACTTTTACAGCCATCATCATGGTTGTAAACTTTATGTTTCTTTTTCTGGGAGGGTTGTTGTATTTGTATGCTAACGCCAATGGTATATCGGCTGCGCCAGATGATCTGTTTCCCTCTATTGCCCTCAGCGATGCTTTTAGCGGAACCATAGGAGTGCTTTTTATCATTGCCCTTATTTCTGCACTCTTCCCTAGTGTAGATGGTGCCATTACTTCGCTTACTTCTTGTTTTTGTATAGACATACTCGGCATCAATAAAAAGCCAGCCGATGAAAAGGGAAAAAAACGTACGAGGTTAAAAGTGCATTTTAGTTTTGCTGTTTTGTTCTTTCTCCTTGTGCTGGTGTTTAAGTTTATCAATGACAAACTTATCATCGACTTCATTTTAAAATTTGCAGGCATTACTTATGGCCCCCTGCTTGGTTTGTTTGCCTTTGGCATACTAACCAAACGAAGCTTGAATGATAAGCTACTTTGGGTAGTATGCATCATCGCTCCTTTGCTGGCACTTGTATTAGATATGTTGAGCAACCCTGTATGGTATGAGAAGAAATTGCATATGCAACTTGGCCTGGAGAATATCTCTCAAAATATTTTTAACGGCTATAGCATTGGCACCGAACTTATACTGATCAACGGGATTATCACCTTCCTGGGTTTGTTAATGATTTCCAAAAAACAGGCGGGTCAAACCAACTAATTATGCAATTGGTAAACGAAAAAGCAGAGCAATATGCGCTTAATTTTTCATCTTTATTGCCCCCATTGCTGATGCAAATAGAGGAGCAAACGCAAGCAGCCCATCCACATGCTCACATGCTCAGTGGCAGTTTGCAGGGTAGAGTGCTTCAATTTGTGAGTGAAATGTTAAGGCCTGAGAAAATACTTGAAATAGGCACTTTTACTGGCTTTAGTGCGTTATGTCTTGCACAAGGGTTAAAAGAAAACGGAATGCTTCATACCATCGAACTTAGAGCCGAAGATGCCGCTACAGCCCAACAATATTTTGAAGCATCTGGTTATGCAAAGTCAATACAATTGCATCTGGGAGATGCAATAACGATTGTGCCAACCTTGCAAGAAGAATGGGACCTGGTTTTTATTGATGCCGATAAAGTGAACTATATTAATTATTACGAATTAACTTTGCCCCGGCTAAAAAAAGGCGGCTGGATGATAGCCGACAATGTATTGTTTCATGGGCAGGTATTGCAAGAAGAAATAAAAGGCAAAAACGCCACTGCCATTCATGCTTTTAATGAGCATGTAAAAAACGACCAAAGAGTACAGCAGGTAATGCTTACCGTGAGAGATGGTCTTTTATTAATTAAAAAATTATGACAGGTATGTTAAGAATTTTCATAGGCATAGTACTATTTTTTAGCATAGCAAATGTATCGGCACAGCGAATATCCGTGCAGGATTATGTAGCAACTTATAAAGATGCAGCTATTGCGCAGATGAAGAGATTGGGTGTACCAGCTTCTATCATTTTGGCCCAGGGAATTTTAGAAACAGAAAGTGGCAACAGCGACCTCGTTAAAAAATCTAACAATCATTTTGGTATTAAATGCAAAAGCACCTGGACGGGGATGTCTGTTTCTCATACAGATGATGCACCGGATGAGTGTTTTCGCAAATACAATACTGCAGAAGAGAGCTATGCTGATCATAGCAACTATCTCTACAATACATCCCGTTATGCATCGTTGTTTAAGTTGGCCTCTACCGATTACAAAGGGTGGGCCTACGGTTTAAAAAGAGCCGGCTATGCCACCAACCCACGGTACCCTGAAATACTTATCAGCAATATAGAAAAATACAACCTGCAGCAATACAATTTTGAAACAGGCCCTCTTAGCGCAGCTTCGGATGTTATGATTGCAAGTGCAGCGCCCACACCCGCCAAAAGCTTGCCCGGAAACTCCGAAACAGGTAATGCAGTGATCGTAAAAGAACCCAATGTTTTTAAAAAGCTTTTCTCTAACAGGAAAAATAGCAGTAATCAATATTTCAATAAATTAAATGCAGTGATGGTCTTCAAGGGGAAATCGCTGTTGGCCCTTGCCACAGAAAATGATCTAGCGCTTGTAAAACTACTTGAGTACAACGATCTTGAAAAAGACGGACTGTTAGACGAAGATCAGTGGATATACCTGGAGCGCAAACACAAAGAAGGAAACAGGGATACCTATACTGCGCTTCAAAATGAAACGCTGCACAGTATTGCTCAAAACAATGGTGTGCAGCTAGCCATGCTGGCCCAGTATAACAACATGGGGCTGCGGGACGTTGTAAAAACTGGCAGCATAATAAATTTGAGGCCCGGCCTTTCTGCCAGCGTGACACAGGCTGCAAGTGTAAGCGTACAAAAGATACACGAAGTACAACCTAAAGAAGGCCTGTACAGCATTGCCAGGAAATACAACGTTAGTATAGACGACATAAAAGAATGGAACCAACTTGATGGCAATGATCTTAAAATGGGTCAACAATTAATCATAGCAAAATAAACGGCATGCTTTCTATACAGGTAAAAGATAAAAAATTTGTTCCCTATTTAACGGCAGCACAAATTGATGAGCAAGTTAAAAGACTGGGAAACGAGATCAACCGGGATTATGCCGGCAAGCAGCCATTGTTTATCGCCATTTTGAATGGGTCTTTTATGTTTGCTTCCGACCTTTTTAAAGAGCTGGATTGCGACCCGGAGATATGTTTCATAAAGCTGGCATCCTATAAAGGTACCCGCAGTAGTGGCCACGTTATAACCTCCATTGGTCTGGATGAGTCTTTAAAAGACAGGCATGTTATTATTTTAGAAGACATTGTAGACACGGGCAAAACGCTCAATGAGTTTTTGCCACAACTGCATGACCAACACCCAGCCTCCTTAAAGATCGTGGCGCTTTTGCACAAACCTACAGCCTTGGTGTATCCTATAAAAATAGACTACCTTGGTTTTGAAGTGCCTAACAAATTTTTGTTGGGTTATGGTTTAGATTATGATGGAGTAGCCCGTAATTTGGCCGAAATTTATCGGTTGGTAGAAGACTAACGGCAGCATTCGGGTCGTTACACTTGTCTATGTTAGAAGATCTGCCACTTCGTTTAATCATAGTTGCTTGAAAAAAATTGCCACATATTGCTTCACCCTTTTATTGATTTTACCATGCTGCGGCCAGTTCTATCTGCGGGGTGACATCAAAGATGAAAAAAATAAACCGCTGTCCGGGGTTAAGATTTTTGTTCATTCCACCCGGTCATTGTTTCATTCTGGCATGCAGGGTAGCTTTGGTTTTACCGTAATCAATGAGTATGATTCTCTCAGTTTTACCATGGAAGGTTACGAGTCCAAAACAATTCGGGTAAAATCTGATGTTTGGCAAAAAGTGGTTTTACATACTTCCGCCGACCAGGCAACCAGGAACAAACAAAAGCTACTCTCTGTTACCAGTAACCCCTCACAGTCCTCCAGGTTCAATCATTTTTTTAGCGACGAAACCTATTTTCAGTTGGTAGAAAATGAGTTTGTAAATGCAGGCAGTTACCCTAACACCGGTTTTTCTTTAGATGTAGACAAAGCATCCTACAGCAATGTAAGACGGTTTATCAATATGAAAAGTGCTGTTCCTCCAGATGCGGTTAGGATAGAAGAACTCATTAATTATTTCAATCTTCAATATAAGGAACCCGTAAAGAACGAACATTTTCACATTAGCAGCCAGTTAACATCCTGCCCGTGGAACCCCAGGGAACAGTTGCTTTTTTTAAACGTAAGTGCCAAAAAACTTGACCTTGCCAAAGTGCCACCGGCCAACTTTGTTTTCTTAATAGATGTTTCTGGTAGTATGGATATGCCCAATAGGTTGCCCTTGTTAAAAGCTGCTTTCCAGGTGCTGGTCAATAATCTTCGGCCCATAGACCAGGTTTCTATTGTTGTGTATGGAGGTACGGTGGCGGTGTGGTTACAACCTACCAGTGGTGCCAACAAGGATACGATTATTAAATCTATTGAACAACTCACCGCATCGGGCGGTACGCCTGGCGAATCCGCTATTCGCACAGCTTACAAACTGGCAGAGTCTACATTTATTAAGGGCGGAAACAACAGGGTTATTTTAGCCACAGACGGAGATTTTAATGTGGGCGAAACTTCAGAAAAGGCCATGGATGAATTAATAACCGACATGCGGCAAACCGGGGTATTTTTAACCTGCCTCGGTGTGGGTATGGGAAATTTTAAGGACTCGAAACTTCAAACGCTCGCCAAAAAAGGGAACGGTAATTATGCTTACCTGGATGATATCAAGGAAGCAGAAAAAGTACTTGTTAAAGAATTGACGCAAACTTTTTACGCCGTGGCAGATGATGTGTTTATGGATGTGCGTTTCAATCCATCAATGGTAAAGGAGTACAGGCTCATAGGTTTTGATAATAAGAAAGAGGCCATTGCAGATCAGCAAAGCAAGATCAGTGGAGGCGATATTGGCAGTGGTAATAGTACCCTGGCAATCTTTCAAATTGTGCCAACACAACAGAATTTATTGACCCTTGGTTCTCCGCTTGCAAATGACCTTGCATCACTTTCCTTACAATACAGCATGTGCGCCGATACCTCCCACAAAACCATCAGCCACCCTGTGAAAGCAAATTATGCGGCATTTAACGAGGTTCACCACGAGCTTCAGTTTGCCACTGCGGTAGCTATGTTTGGTCTAAAATTAAAAGAATCTAAATACATCAACACAGATTGGGGTTCGGTAATGGCCGTAGCCGCTGCTGCAGCAGATAAAAGCAATTACCTGCAAAGCGAGTTCCTGCAGTTGTTGGATAAAGTGCAGAAGATCTATCCTGAGAAAAAGAAAAGGAAGAAGCTGTTATAACAGCTCCTGGTCTATAACAAATAAAAAACCCATCCGTAAAAGAATGGGTTTATAAAATTTTTAGAAGCTAAATTATTTTACCTCAACAGCATCATTCAATTCGGCATCCACCAAAATCCGTCCACAGTTTTCGCAAACCATCAGCTTCTTGCGCAATTTAATTTCACTTTGTTTTTGCGGGGGTATAGCGTGAAAACAACCACCACAGCTATCTCTCTCTACCGGTACTACTGCAAGGCCATTGCGGTAGTTTTTACGAATGCGATCGTAACTCAGTAACAAACGCTCATCTACATGATCTCTTGCACTCGCTGCTTCTTTATCGTAATGTTTCTCTTCTTTTTCTGTTTCGCTGATGATCTTTTCCAGTTCAGCTTTTTTACCATTTAAGTTAGACTCTTTAGTAGTCACCGCTTTTTTAGCAAAATCAAGTTGCTTGGCTTTCTCGGCTACTTCTTCATTGGCGTCTTTGATGTGTTTTTCAGCTAGCTTTTCTTCCAGCTGCTGCATCTCAATTTCTTTGTTGATAGCTTCAAACTCCCGGTTATTTTTTACGTTCTCGCTTTGCTTTTCGTATTTTTTAATCAGTTCCTGGGCTTCCTTTATGATCGCTCTCTTCTGATCCATAAATTCAGTAATACCATTTATTTCCTCTTCCACACGAGTTTGGCGTGCATGCAAACCTTCAATCTCGTCTTCAAGGTCTTTTACTTCCATAGGTAGCTCGCCCTTTAAGATCTGGATCTCATCCTGCTTGCTGTCAATTTTTTGTAAGCGAACCAGGGAAGATAATTTTTCCTCTACCGAAAACTCTTTAACTGAAGCCATAGTATTTAATTATTTTTTTGTTTACAAGCTTAAAATCCTTCCTCAGCAGCGTTGTGTCACTCTCTTGTACTGCTGATTCTTTAATCAGCTTTGCGGGTGAAGTACTGCACCGGGTTGGTATTTACGCCCGTTTTAAGGACGGCAAAGTTAGGGAATTTTTCCTGCAAAAGATCAAACAGCAGGTCTATTGTAAACTGCTCGCTTTCATAGTGGCCTATATCTGCCAAAAGCAGTTTTGACTCTGCGTCAAAAAATTCATGGTACTTTATATCAGCACTAATGTATATATCTGCGCCGGCAGCTATGGCTGCCCCTGTTAAAAAGCTGCCAGCCCCGCCGCAAAGGGCTATTTTTTTAAGAGGTTTGCCGGTTAATGCAGTGTGTTTAATAACAGGTATATTGAATATTTCTTGCAACCTGCCTAAAAATTCCTGTTCATCCATAGCCGGTTCCAGTTCACCCATCAAACCACTGCCCGTATTTTGATAATTGTTGGCCAGGTTGTAAATATCATAGGCCACTTCTTCGTAGGGATGATTGGCTTTCATAGCCTGCGTTACCCGGTTCCCTAACCAGTGGGGAAAAATTACTTCCACTTTTACCTCTTGCTCAATATGACGTTCTCCAATATTTCCAATAACCGGCTGGCTGTTTTGCCCAGCTTTAAAACTTCCTTCTCCCGCAGATACAAAACTACATTCGCTATAATTGCCAATATTACCAGCGCCCGCAGCAAACAGCGCATTCATCAATTTTTCTTTACCGGCCTGCGGCACATAAACTGCCAGCTTTTGCAACAGGTTACTTTTAGGAGACAGTATTTGCCTTTTTACCAAACCCAGCATGTCGGCAATTTTACCGTTTACGCCATCTATTACATTATCCAGGTTGGTATGAATAGCATAAATGGCAATATCATTTTTAATGGCAGTGATGATTGTTTGCTCCACATAGTTTTTGCCAGTGATAGTTTTTAATCCTTTAAAAACAATAGGGTGGTGAGCAATAATAAGATTGCACTTTTTGGCGATAGCTTCTTTTACTACCTCTTCTGTGCAATCCAGCGTTACCAGCACTCCGCTGCAATCCCAGTCCTTTTGCCCGGTGATGAGGCCGGCATTATCATAATCTTCCTGCAGAGAGGGTGCAGCCACATTTTCTAATAAACTTATAATATCTTGAACTTTCATTTAGAGGTCATTTATAATTATGAGCACCAAAAATCTTTACGGCGAGTATAAAACAAAGATGCAAAAAATTGCCGATGTAAAATATGCATCGGCCATATTGCAATGGGACCAGGAAACATACCTTCCTGCAAAGGGGGGCGATATACGGGGGCAACAAATTGCCACGCTCAATGAACTGGCCCACGAAAAATTTATAGACGAAAAACTGGGGAGCCTGCTGCAGGAGCTACTTTCAAAAGATGAATTATCTGCAACCGAAAAAAGAAATGTAGAATTGAGCTGGTACGATTACGGAAAAAGTAAAAAACTACCTTCTGCATTTGTACGGCAAATGAGCGAGGCGGTAAACAAAAGTTTTCATGCGTGGATACAGGCCCGCAAGAAAAATTCTTTTGCTGTCTTTGAACCACCATTGCACAGCATTATAGAACTAAAAAAGCAGGAGGCCGATCTTTTAGGGTTTGAAGCACATCCCTACAATGCGCTGATGAATGATTATGACAGAGGCCTAACCGTAGCCACTACAGATGCCTTGTTCACTTCCCTGAAGCCGCAGCTAACAGAGCTTCTTGCAAAGATACAGTCGGCACCAACAGTAGATAATAGCTTCCTGCGGCAGCAATTTACCAAAGACAAGCAATGGGAATTGGGCATAGAAATACTAAGACGCATGAACTTTGATTTTGAAGCCGGCCGCCAGGACATGAGCGAACACCCCTTTACCACCAGCTTTAACGCTGACGATGTGAGGGTAACCACAAGAATAGACGAGAACGATTTTGCCAATATGCTCTGGAGTTGCATACACGAGGGAGGCCACGCCTTGTATGAACAAGGTCTGCCAGCGGACGAGTATGGACTGCCCCTGGGAGAATACTGCAGCCTGAGCATTCATGAAAGCCAGAGCCGTTTATGGGAAAACTGCATAGGCAGGGGGTTACCATTTTGGAACCACAATTTTCAACTCCTGCAAACAATTTTTCCTGCACAATTTCAAAACATCAGTTTACAACAGTTTTACAAAGGCATCAATAAAGTGCAGCCTTCCCTTATCCGCACAGAGGCAGATGAAGTTACCTATCATTTTCATGTGATGATTCGCTACGAAATTGAGAAGCAACTCATAGAAGGTTCCATTGTTGCAAAAGATATTCCAGCTATCTGGGCTGAGTTGTACCAGCAATACCTGGGCGTAAAAGTGCCAAATGATAAGCAAGGTTGCCTTCAGGATGTGCACTGGAGCCATGGCAGTTTTGGCTATTTTGCCACTTATAGTATTGGTAGTTTGTATG
Source organism: Chitinophagales bacterium (assembly GCA_038257335.1). Taxonomy (GTDB): domain Bacteria; phylum Bacteroidota; class Bacteroidia; order Chitinophagales; family Chitinophagaceae; genus Ferruginibacter. The sequence continues at coordinate 31,926 of JBBSJJ010000037.1, forward strand.
CGGCACAGTTCTATGCAGCTATTCAGCAACAAAATCCGTCTTTAGAGGAAGGCTTGGCGGCAGGTAGAGTTGAACCAGTGGTAAGCTGGTTGCAACAACATATTTACAAGTCCGGTCGTTATTATAATTCGGGCGAACTCTGCAAGATGGCTACAGGCAGCCTGCCAGATAGCAGCTTTTTTATAAATTATGCTACCAAAAAATACCAGGGCATCTATGAAACATTCTAATTTTTTGAGCTTCATCTACAAGTGGCGGTTTGTGATTGCGCTTTGCATGGCACTCACAATGTTGGTACTCCAGGGCTGCGATAAAATTGGCATTACACCCACCGAAGACCTTTATAAAAAATATTTTGAAGCAAATGTTCTGAACCGGGATTTTAAGGTATCTCTTGCCACAGACAATGGTGCCGACAGCACCGCCCGTTACAACGGCTGGATATTTAAATTATTGAAAAATACCTATTACGATGGTCCTATGACGGCCATCAACAACGGTGTTACGTATACCGGCACCTGGAAGTGCAACGACGATTTTGGAAAACTCACCATTCAGATAGATCAGCCCAGCGTACCACCCTCTTTCAAATTTTTAAACAGGGAATGGCGCTTCACAAAAAAAGATCTGCCCACCATGGAACTGGCCCCCTGGGGCAGCACAGCCCCTGTGGTACTGCATATGCTGCGTTTGTAAAGCTCACTAATAGTGCTTGTGGATAACTTCTGGGCTCAATAATTAAAAGCTGCATACTACTATCTTTCTTTCTGCGTTATTGTATCTGTAACAAAAGCTTATTTCTTAAACCACCCATACATGATGCACACATTACCCATTACCATCCATTTTCCGGACGACCGAATTAAGTAAATGTTTAAAATGCTGTGATAGCATTTTTTTGACTATTACCTGGTCCAGAAAAGATTTAGACAATTCAAAAATTATCCTGTAGTAGGAAACGCTGTTTTTATGGATTGTTTGGATTACAAGACCCTGCCTTTTGGTGGGGTCTTTTTTATGTGCGCCATGCATGCGATAGTTCTTTAAAGTTAAAGTCTTGAACGAGCCATCCAACGGGAATCGTTAGTCCAAAGCAAGGGTGTTGTGGGTGACCACAAATCTGAAGGAAGCTGCGGACAAAATGATGAACTGACGAA
>JBBSJJ010000038.1:0-33082 GCA_038257335.1 Chitinophagales bacterium
ACCGTTATCATATGTGTCGCTTCAGAACCCCTGCTTGCCGGTGGGCAGGAACTTGGATCTAAAGTTTTGGAAACTTCCCTGCCTGCCGGCAGGCAGGTATTCTATCCATTGAACTACGGGACCAAAGATTTCAGGAATTCCTTTCCAACTCCTGATTTCAAATATTTTTCTCTTTTTCTTGCAGCCTCCCAATCGGGTTGCAATTCTCTATACAATGTTGTCCAGGGTTTTAATCCCTTGGTATAACTGTTCTTCCCTGAATTATGCTGTTTCAAACGAAGATCCGCATCTTTCGAAATACCTACATATATGTCACCATTTACTTCGCTCCTTATCGCATATACCGTTATCATATGTGTCGCTTCAGAACCCCTGCTTGCCGGTGGGCAGGAACTTGGATCTAAAGTTTTGGAAACTTCCCTGCCTGCCGGCAGGCAGGTATTCTATCCATTGAACTACGGGACAAGCTTTCCTGAAATGATTAAAAAGGCAACGCCGGATAATTATTTCAGGACGGCAAAAGTAGGTTTTTCTCCCAATGTTAAAACAAGAATAGTACTTTTTTTAAAAGAGCTCAACCCAGCCATCGCTTTAACCGCCATCCTTAAACCCTAATTCCTATCTTTGCGCCCTAATTTTTTTGTATGAAGTGGATGAATATTATCATTAAATACCGTTTGTGGTTGGGTATAGTCTTGCTTGCCTTGGCAGTTTTTGTAAATTATCAAACCAGCTTCTGGCCTTCGTTTATATTGTATTTGCTGGCAGCCGTTTTAATTGTTGGCCATTTTTTGTTGGGGCCCATGCGTTTGGTACAGTCTCACATGGAAGCCGGAGATATGGAAGGCGCAAAAAAAGTGGTGGATGGTATTATGTTTCCGGGCCTGCTCATTAAACCGATGCGTTCCGTTTATTATACGCTGAAGGGCAACCTGGCCATGGTAGATCAGAATTTTGACGAGGCAGAAAAGCACATGAAAAAAAGTCTCTCGCTTGGCGGCGGTGCTCTTACCAAACAAGCTGAAGGTCCTAACAAACTGCAACTGGGTATGCTGGCTATGCAAAAAGGGAATATGAAAGAGGGTGAAGCCTACATCCGCCAGGCTATTAGGGCAGGCCTACCAGACAATGAAAACAACGCTGCTGCCTACCTGCAGTTGTGTTCTATTATGATGAACAAAAGAGAATTTAGGGTGGCAAAAGAATATTTTAAAAAAGCAAAAGGGTTTAAACCTACTACGCCGCAGATAGTAGACCAGATAAAACAAATTGAAAAATATATAACGAGGATGCCGGGGTAAAGCCCCCTCTGGCTCCCCCGAAGAAGCCCCCAAAGGGGGAGAACTACCGGAGCGGAAAAGAAGCCCCCTCTAGCTCCCCCAAAGGGGGAGAACTACCGGAGCGGAAAAGAAGCCCCCTCTAGCTCCCCCGAAGGGGGAGAACTACCGGAGCGGAAAAGAAGCCCCCTCTAGCTCCCCCAAAGGGGGAGAACTACCGGAGCGGAAAAGGCCGAATGAGAAGTTAATCAAATGAGCGTTTATGATAAAAAAGAAGCCATCATTTTAAGTGATGGCTTCTTTTTTATAAGGCGTTTAATACTCGCAGAGATGGTTCTCCCCCTTCGGGGGAGCTAGAGGGGGCCATTTCCCCTTCGGGGGAGTTAGAGGGGGCATTTGAAATCAGGGGAATGTTGTACATTTTGTTCACCGCAGCAAAGCGGTAATCAAATATTTCTTTCAATTGGCTTTTTACAAATAAGCTGTTGGCAATATCTCCCAAAAACCAAAAAGGCAGTTTGTAATGCACGATGTCTGTCATTTCAACACCGCCGGGTACTTCTTTGAAATGATGTTGGTGGTGCCACATGCTATAAGGACCAAAACGTTGTTCGTCCACAAAATATTTAAAGTGCTCCACATGCGTAATCTCCGTCATCCAATAAAGAGGAATGTTTAACACGGGCCGCACGGTGTACTCTATAACCTGACCGGGATACATTTTATCTCCATGATATTTGGAAACAATATTAAACCCAAGATTGTCCGGCGTTATTTCTTTTAAATTGGCGGGGCTGCTAAAAAAATCCCAGGCTGCCTCTAAGGTAATGGGCAGGAATTGTACGGTTTTGAGGCTGTAAACTTTACTCATAATTTTATCTATAGTTTCATAACAAAAAACAAAGCCTTTTGTTTTATATATAGTCGGCAATGTACCTTTAATCATCCTCAATTTGTGACAATTGCTGGCAAGTAAACGGTTAATTTTGAGCCAGCCTATTCTTGACAAGGCACACAAACCTTTATTAAAAACACATGCAGTCATACAAAGAAACCCTTCAAAATAAATTTACAGAAGCCTATAACCAACTCAACCCCCAGCAACGCACAGCCGTAGATACCATTGAAGGCCCGGTAATGGTGATAGCAGGACCGGGCACCGGAAAAACTCAAATACTGGCTGCACGGATTGGAAAAATTTTATTGGATACCGATGCCCTGCCGGAAAATATTTTGTGCCTTACGTATACTGATGCGGGCGCCATAGCCATGCGCCGCCGCCTGCAACAGTTCATAGGCGCCGATGCCTACAAAGTAAACATCTACACTTTTCATGCTTTTTGTAATGATGTAATACAGGACAATCTTTCGTTGTTTGATAAAAATTCTTTAGATGCTTTATCGGAATTGGAGAGTATAGAACTATTTAAAAGCCTTATAGATAATTTTAAAAAAGAGCATCTCCTTAAACGCTACCGCGGCGACGTGTATTTTGAGATAAACAACCTGCGGGGTTTGTTTAGTACGATGAAACGTGAAGGATGGACCCCGGCCTTTACCAATGAACGAATAGATGCCTATATAAAAGATTTGCCGTTAAGAGATGAGTTTGTGTACAAAAGAAAATACAAGCAGTTTAATGCTGGCGACATTAAGCAGGATAAGATTGATGAAGAAATAGAACGTGCAGAAAAACTGCGGGCGGCTGTAAATGAGTTCGATAATTTCCAGCAACTAATGCGTGCAAAGAATCTGTACGACTTTGACGATATGATCAACTGGGTGATAAAGGTATTTGAAGAAAATCCGCAGGTATTATCAGACTACCAGGAACGCTTTCAATATATTTTAATAGACGAGTTTCAGGATACAAGTGGTACCCAAAACAAATTAGTGGCCTTGCTAATCAATTACTGGGACATGCCCAATGTATTTGTTGTGGGAGACGATGATCAAAGTATTTTTCGTTTTCAGGGCGCTAACGTTGAAAATATGATAGGCTTTAAAAACCAATATGAAGATGGAATAAAAATAATTGTGCTGACGAATAATTACAGGAGTACTCAGCCGATACTAGACGTATCAAAAACACTCATCACAAAAAATGCTGAACGCCTCATTGGTCAAATGCCGGGCTTGAGCAAGGATCTTATATCTTCCCGGGAATCCCTCAAATCAATGCTGCATTTCCCGGTTATTACCGAATATAATTCAGTTAAAGATGAGATGGCTGGAATAACAAACGAAATTGAAGGTTTGCTTGAACAAGGAAAAGTACCGGGAAAAATTGCCATCATCTATAAAGAAAATAAATATGGAGAAGAGATTGGAAACTACCTGCGCCTGAAAAACATACCCGTTTTCAGCAAACGATCCTTTAATATTTTAGGGCATCCTTTCGTAAAAAAACTAATCAGCATTTTGCGGTACTTAGATGCCGAGCATGATATACCCTATGGCGGCGATAAGATGTTGTTTGAGATACTACACTATGATTTTTACAGTGTTCCCCCAATTGAAATTGCCAGGCTCACAGTTGATTCCAATAAGAGAAATTACAATGGCGAACAGGCATCTATCAGAAAATTATTGTACGATAAAGCCAATGCTCCGGCAAAAGATTTATTTGATACCGGTATTAACGAAGCTTTAAAAAAATTTAGTGCTGCCTTTGAGCAATTAATTGCCGATGTGTCCAATGTGACACTGCAACAGCTGTTTGAAAAAATTATACACAAAGCAGGTGTTCTCACCTACATCATGCAGAGCCAGGATAAAGTCGTGCTCATGCAGTTGCTCACAAAACTTTTCGATTTTATAAAAGAAGAAACGGCCCGAAATCCTTTTTTAAGTTTAGATGCGCTTATAAAAATTATCAACCTGATGGAAAAAGAGGATATCAAATTGCCTCTTTCACAGGTATCGGGCAGCGAGAAAGGTGTGAACTTATTAACGGCTCATGGAAGTAAGGGATTGGAATTTGAATATGTTTTTTTTGCCGGCATCAACGCTTCTTCCTGGGAGAAAAAAAAGAACCCATTTAAAGGTTATAAAATCCCGGACACTATGTTTTCTTCACTGGCCAAAGGAAGTGAGGAAGAAGAATTGAGGCGATTGTTTTATGTGGCACTTACCCGGGCAGAAAAACATCTTCATATTTCCTATGCTAAATTTAAAAATGATGGAAAAGAGATGGAGCCCTCCATGTTCCTGGCAGAAATATTAGCAGGCCATGAATTACCGGTAGGTAAAGTAACGTTGCCCGAAGCCGAGATGATGAAATTTCAAGAGCTGCAGTTTGCCGCAAAGGCCCCTGAAATTGAAAAAACGGAAGAAGAATTTATTACCACGCTGTTGGAAAAATTTACAATGAACGTAACGGCACTAAGTTCCTACCTGGACTGCCCACTTGGTTTCTATTATAAAAATCTAATTCGTATTCCCGCTGGTAAAAGTGAAACCCTGGAATTTGGGAGTGCCATTCACCATTCGCTTGAAAAGCTATTCACTAAAATGCTCGCAGATGAAAACAAAAGTTTTCCGTCCAGCAAAGAAATGGTTGCAGATTTTAGCAAATATTTACACAAGCACAGGGAGAATTTTACACAAGAAGAATTTGACCGGAGAATGGAACAAGGTGCCATTGTGTTGCCTCAGTATTACGAAAAATATGTGCAATCCTGGAATAAGATTGTGGCAATAGAAAGAAATATTACAGGTGTAGTAGTTAATGGCGTTCCTTTAAAAGGCAAGCTTGACAAACTTGAATTCAATGGTAAGGAGATAAATGTAGTAGATTATAAAAGTGGCAATGTAGACAACGCTTTGCCAAAAATGAAAGGCCCCGGCGATAAGTATCACAACGGCGGCGATTATTGGAGGCAGGCAGTTTTTTATAAAATTTTAATTGATAACTACACCCAGAAAGATTGGAGGGTAATAAGTACTGAATTTGATTTTGTAGAGCCCGACAAGAAAAAAGAATACCGAAAAGTAAAAATTATTATTAGTCCGCCAGATACTGAAACCGTAAAACATCAGATTACCGAAGTTTGGAATAAAATTCAAGCACGGGATTTTTATACCGGTTGCGGAAAAGAGGAATGCCATTGGTGCAATTTTGTAAAAGATAACAAACTGGCCGTGGCACTGCACGACCTTGAAGAAGAAGAGTAATAAGCATGGAACTTTACAGCGAGTTGCGCTCTAAGGCCAGATTAGCATTTCAATCTTTGCATTTCTTTGCATCACCTCTTTGTTGCAGTTAAGTGCCATTGCTTACCTTCACGCAAATAAGGTAGAGCAAGTTTAAGTCTTGCTTTGCCGGCAATAAAAAATTGCATGAAAAATAAAATAGTTGCTGGTGTTGGCATTTTTCTATCGTTGTATATTTCTGTATTTTTTGGTGCAGGCTGCGCCCAGATAGGAGCTCCCACTGGTGGCACACGGGACTCACTTGCGCCGGTATTGGTAAGAGCTGCCCCCGGTTTAAAAGCGCTTAACTTTCGTGGCAACAGGATCACTTTAACTTTTGATGAATATGTGGAATTGCAGGAACTTCAAAACAACCTACTTATTTCTCCTCTCCCCAAGAGCAATCCGATAATTAATAGCAGTTTAAAAAACATCAGCATCAGGCTTAGAGATAGCCTGCTGCCTAACACTACTTACAGCATCCAGTTTGGCAACGCCATCAGGGATATCAACGAAGGCAACATATACCCCAATTTCACCTATGTTTTTTCTACCGGCAATACCATTGACAGCCTTAGCCTGGCAGGCAAAGTAATGCTGGCAGAAACCGGCTTGCCCGATAGCACCATCAGTGTGTTGCTTTACCGCAATACTAATGATACCGCTGTGCAAAAATTAAAGCCAGATTATATGGCCCGCTTAAAAGGCGATGGTAGTTTTCTTTTTGAAAACCTGCCCCCTACAAGTTTCAAAGTTTATGCTTTAAAAGATGATGATGGAAGTAAGAACTACAACAGCAAATCTGAGTTGTTTGCTTTTTATGAGAGTGCTGTGCAACCCGGCGACAGCAGCAGGCAGGTAATGCTGCATGCCTATGCCGAGGAGCCGCCCAAAGACAATAAAGTAATCCGGGTGTTGAAACCGGTGCTGGAAAAGAAATTAAAATTTACAAACAATCTCCAGGGCAACCAGGATTTATTAACCAGCCTGTCGCTCAGCTTTAACAACCCCATCAAAACTTTTGACAGCAACTCACTTGTTCTTAGAGACACCAATTATGCCGCCATACCTGGCGGTTTTCCATCTATTGATAGCACCCGAAAAATTCTTTCGTATAACCCCGGATGGTCTCCAGGCAGAGCGTACAGGCTTATTGTTGACAGCACATCGTTGGAAGATTCTGCCGGCAACAAACTCACAATAAAGGATACATTGAGCTTTAGCGCAAAAAAAGTAACCGAATATGGTAGGGTAATTTTCAGGTTTAAAAATTACGATCAATCTAAAAACCCTGTTTTGCAATTGATAAGCGGGCAGGCAGTTAAATATGTATTTCCCCTAACAGGTGCCACGTGGGAGAATAGCCGCATTGCGCCGGGCGAATATGAGATACGCATTTTGCTGGACGCTAATAATGATGGAGTATGGACACCCGGAAGCTATACTGATAAACGCCAACCGGAGAGAGCTATCACCCTACCACAAAAACTGGCTGTTAAAGCTGATTGGGACAATGAACGAGATCTTACTTTGGAGTTTTAACCATTGCTTACTTCTCACCGTGTAGCACTTCTGCAGTGGCGGGAAAGTTTGCTTGTGAAAAATTAATTTTCAGCTCACAGCCTTTGCCCACAGCAGACTTGATACTGACTTTGCTATCGAAGAGGGAAGCCCTTGCCTGGATGTTCATCAACCCCACGCCCTTACTTTTGATGCGGGTGTCAAAACCTTTTCCGTCGTCTTTGATACTTAGTTGTACCACATTATTTTGGTTGATAACGCTGAGGTAGATATTTTTTGCCTGGGCATGTTTTAAAATATTGCCAAACTGCTCCTGCACAATGCGGTAGATGGACAGCTGTAGTTTGGGAGAAATGAGTTTCTTTTCTATATGTACAAATTCTTTGTATACAGCTATGCCTGTTACTGTGGTAATCTTTATGATATTATCCAGCGCTTCGGAAAGTTCAGATTCCGGCAGCCTCGGAGGTATAAGGGAATGAGACAGGTTTCGCAGTTCGAAAATAGCGGCATTGATAAGTTTTTCTGTTTCCCTAAGGAAGGGTATGTCCCTGTCAATATCCTTTCGGGATAAGCCAAGGTAAAGCAGCGAACCGGCGAGAATCTGGTTTACATTGTCATGCAATTCTTCGCCAATTTCTTTGCGCTCTTTTTCCTGTGCGGTAATTACGGCCTCTGTAATTTCAAATTGCTTTTGTCGTTTTTCGTCTTCCAGCTCCTTTTCTAATTTCAGTTTTTCTCTAATGTTATTTCCCATGGCCAGAATGGCTATTTTTCCTTTGTACTTTATGCAACGGGAAACATAATTCATAGGAAGAATTTCTCCACTTTTATGCAAGTGTTCCCGGGTGGCGGTGTACGTGAGGGCATTGTTTTCAAAGAAAGCTTTGGCCAGGGCCCTTACCCTGTTATAGTCTGATGCTGCTCTGAAATCTAGTACTGTCATTTTTAAAAACTCTTCTTTGCTGTATCCATATTCCTGTGCAGCCTTGTTGTTTACTTCCAGCACCTGGAAAGTGGCCGGGTCCCAGATGATGATAGAATTCGGATTAAAATCAAAGAGACTTCGGTATTTTTCTTCCGATAACTTAATGTTGTTGTCGGCTTCCTTCGCCAGGGTAATATCCGTTTGCATTGCAAAAAAACCAATCAGTTTTCCCACACTGTCAAATTGCGGCTGGCATTGAATTCTAATCCAGTATTTTACCCCAGATTTGGTATAATTAACTACATCGCATTCAAAGGGCCTCGCATTACTGAGTTTAATGCGCATATACCTGTTGGTTATAGGAGAAGTTTCGGCACCTTTTAAAAAATCACCGGGTTTTTTCCCTTTTACCTCTGGCAGTGTGAATTCAGTAATCCTTGTAAAAGCCTCATTTACCCATTGTATCTTACCTACAGCATCGGTAATAACTACCGAGTTGCTTGTTTCCCTGGCTATATGCGAAAGCTTTTTCAGCTCTTCTTCTACTGCTTTTCTCTCGGATATATCCCTAAAATTAATAACGATCGCATTTACAACGGGCTCGTGCATCTGGTTGTGAAAAGTAGATTCTATCCAGGTATATTCGCCGTTCCCTTTTTGGTAAAGGTATTCTATGGCGGCACTGGCATCTGGCACTTTTACCAGGTTAATCAGTAGGTCTGCTACCAATTGTTTGTGTAACGGATGTATGGGAGCAAAGCCCTCCATTTCCATGAATGCTTGCCTGCTGTATTCTAATATTCGTTGAGCAGATGGGCTTATATCAAGGGTTGAGCCCGAAGCGTCAACAATGATGAGCCCATCACTGCTGTTTTCTATGAGGGCTCTGAAACGTTTTTCGCTGTTGGCAAGTTTTATCTCCGCCTCTTTTCTTTGGGTAATGTCCTGGGTGGCACCCATCATCTTTATTGCTTTCCCATCTTCATTTCTTATTACAAAACCCCGGTCGTGAATATAGGCATAAGTTCCATCGTTTCTTTTTACCCTGCATTCTACTTCAAAAAAATCTTTATCTTGTTTATTAAGGTCTTCTTTAATTATTTCTACGCTCTCCCTATCGTCCGGATGAATTCTGCAATCCCAATCATTCTCCCCAATAGGAACATGGTCTTCTTCTACTCTGAGTATTTTTTTCCAGCCTTCTTTGCTTCTATTGACTACTCCCGTTTCAAGGTCCCAATCCCAAATCATGTCATTGGTAGCTTTGCTTATTAAATCATACTTTTCATTGCTTTCTTTAAGAGCACGCAGGCTATTGCTTCTTTCGATACTGTAAAGAATTGTTTTGGCCAAAAGCTTTTCATCAAAATCGCCTTTGATGAGGTAATCCTGTGCACCCAAATTGATGGCATCCAGTGCTACTTTCATATCAGACATGCCTGAAAGTATCACTACCGGCACCAGTTGAATATACTTCTGCAGCGCTAAGAAACTTTCTATACCAGAGCTGTCTGGCAAGGTAAGATCGAGTAATACAATATCAACTTTATTTTGTTCCAGTAATAAAAGCGCTTCCTTCATCGAATTTGAAATGGAAGTAAAGCCTTCTCCGAAGCCAGAGGATTTCAGCAGTTCTGTGAGCAGGAACTGATCTCCCGGATTGTCTTCTATTACAAGTATGTTTATATTATAGGATGGTTGCATAGTTGCTCATTTCTTTGGGGGCGCCGGGGCAAGATAACACCTCCAGCGCAATATTATAAACCCCGTTTGACCATATTTTTTAGAATACCTGTTATTTACCTATGGTAAAATAAAAAGTGCTTCCTTCATTGGGCACAGACTCTACCCATATATTTCCATGGTGCATTTCCACTATCTTTTTGCAAACAGAAAGGCCTATGCCAGTACCTGCAAAATCTGACTTGTGATGCAATCGTTGAAACATGATGAATGCTGATTCGGCAAATTTTTGCTCAAAGCCAATGCCGTTATCCTTTACAGAAAATACCCATTTATCTGCCTCCTCCCTGGCTTGAATCGCTATTACTGGTGGCTCCCGCCCGTGGTACTTAAGTGCATTACCAATTAGATTCTGTAGTAATTGAAACATCTGTGTTCGGCGGGTATTTTCCAGTATCGGCAGCGGGCCTACGTTTACCGCTGCAGCCTGATCCTCTATTTTGTTGGCTAATATATGCAGTACTTCTGCTACCACAGCATTCATATCTGTGCTGGTCAAAACATCGTCACTGGTACTTACCTTGGAATAGGCAAGCAGATCCATGATCAGCATTTTCATTCGTTCCGATCCATCCACTGCGTAGTGTATGTATTTGTCCGCCGTTTCGTCTAGCTGCCCCTGGTACTTTTTTTCAAGCAATTTTAAAAAACTGCTCACCATTCTTAAGGGTTCCTGCAAATCGTGAGAGGCTACATAGGCAAAGCGTTCCAGTTCAAGGTTTGACTCGGCCATAGCCTTTGCCTGCCGTTTTAATTTTTCGTTAAGGCTTGCTAATTTCTCGCCTGAGCGTTTAATTTCAGTAATATCGTGTACTGAACCAATGATTTGTGTAAATTTTCCTTCATCATTTGCCACAGGGGTGATGGTGATAATTCCTGCTTTGTCAGTACCGGCAGAACTTGCCTCCCAGGTAACCGTCTTTCCTGTTTGTAAGGCTTGCCGGTAATACTTCAAAACCGTTGGTAGTTGCCAGGCTGGAATTACGTCCTGGATGTATTTGTTTATTACTGCTGTCTTGTCAAGCTTCAAAGAATTTAGCAACGCCTGGTTTACTGACTCAAACCTAAACTGCTCGTTTGGTTCTACTGCTATCAGGAAAATGATATCATTTACTGAGTTATAAATTAGGTCCAGTTGGCGCTGGCTTGCTACCAACTGATCTTTGAGGTATTTTCTTTCTGTCATATCCTGCACAGTACCATGAAATCGGGCAGGATTGTTAGCTGCATCATAAACCACAGAACCCCTCAATACTACTGTTCTTACAAGTCCTGTGGGGGTAATGATCCTAAATTCTACGTTCAGAAGTTTTTCTCCTTCTAAGGCATAGTCAAATTCTGTATGAAACAGGCGCCTGTCTTCCGGGTGTATCATATTGATGAATCCCTCCAGGGTATTAGAAAAATCAATTTCCTCCACGCCAAATATGAGGTAAGTCTCTTTAGAGCAGTCAATGTCATTGGTTAGAACGTCAAGTTCCCATACTCCCAATTTTGCAATTTGCTGGGCAATATTGAGTTTTTCATTTGTGAATTGCAACTGTTGCTGGTACTGCTTGTTCTCCGTTATATCCCTGCCAAAGCATGTAACATAATGTACTTCTTCCTCTAAAAAAACAGGGTTAAAACTTACCTCTACCCATCGCTCCGGGATACTCCAGGTAGCTGGTATGTATACTTCCTCACTAAAGCGCTGGCCCTCAAAGCCCCGTTTGTAAAGCCGGGTCCACAGTTTTAAAAGATTTCCGGTGTAGAACTTGGGTACCAAAACTGTTTGACCGGGCTTTAGTGTATATCCAATGGTACTCCTCACACTTTCCAAAAAGGGTTCATTTGCTGCCAATAGTTTAAATTCTTTGTCAACGCTCCATATGAACTCTCCGGTACTATTCATCAAAATTTCTTTGTCCCTTCTTTCAAACGCTGTTTGCTGTTCGGCTTTTTTTCGAGCATCAATTACCCTAAAAAAAGTCAATATCCTATCTGTACCCGCAATACTTGCCCTGGTTAAACTCAGCTCCAGCCAGGTATCTACTCCATCTTTTCTTTTAACAGGCCATTCAAAGAATTGTGTTCCTCCCTTTACGGCCATTTTAAATTTCTCCATAGCGGCAGATACGCCATATCCGGGATAATCAGATACATATTGTGTGCGTGTAGAAGTCATAAGATCTTTTTCAGTACAGCCCAGCAATTCGCAGGCCTTGCGGTTTACTTCTGTCAACAGGCCCGTGTTCATATCATAAATCAATATTCCATCATTGGCTTTTTCAAATATCTCCCGGTAGTTGGCTTCTGTTTGTTCTAGTTCTTGTTGCTTTTTGAAAAGCTGCTGCTCTGCATTTATCTTGTCAGTTACATCTTTAAAATTATCTACAATGCCGTTTATATGCGGAACATGTAACATATTAGTGATGGTATCTTTTAACCAACGCCAGCTACCATTTTTATGTAAAATACGGGTGGTGGGTCCTTCTATGGGCACGCCCGGGTTTTGCAGCACTTGCTCCCAAACCAGCGTTACCTTTTCAATATCATCCGGATGTGTGAGGGAAAAAAGATCGAGGCGGGCACCTTCTTCCTGGCTATAGCCTAGCATTTTTTCCACAGCCGGAGAAACATACATCGGCTTCCCCTCAGGAGTTAAGATCACCACTACATCCATTCCGTGCTCCACCAATGCCTTGAAGCGTTGCTCGCTGATGCTAAGCAGCTGTTCTGCTAATTTCTGCGGAGTTATGTCTACAATAGACACAAATACACCATCAATAACACCCTCCACACCCCAAACAGGCTTGTAACTCAATGAAAAATAGGTAGGACCTTCTTCGTGCCGGAGGGGTATCTCTATTTCGCTCACCACATGTTCTCCGTTCAAAGCCTTCGCATAAATGGCTTTCAATTGCCCGGTGCCTGGGGTATAGTCATAATCCAGAATATTTTCACCTTTAACAGGTTCCTTACCTAACAACCTTTTATACCCCTGCTGAAACTGGCTATTAAAACGAACAATTTCCAGGTCCCTATTTACCAGTAAAAAACATTCCTCGGTATAGTTGAGCAGCAGTTCCAATTGTGCTGCAGCAGAAGCCTCCTGTACCTGCCCTTCACCATTTTGTAAATTGGCGACTGGTTCCATATGGCCAAAAATAAGTGCAGACCCTCCGGGGGTTTCAACTACAAGAAAATGAATTGTCACCTCTAAGGCGTGTCCATCTTTGTGAAAAAGTGTGCAGGCTGTTACCTGCTCTTCTTGCAGGTCAGAAAATTCAATAAATGGCTGGTGAACAGAGTTTCTTTCGTTGGAAGATAGTTGCTGAAAAGTTTTGCCGGCCAACTCTGTGGGTGTAAAACCCATCAAATCTGCCATAGCGCTGCTTACCTGCAGCACCGCCCCCTGGCGGTCTATCACAAAAGAAAATAATTGATTCTTATTAGAAGCTGGCATATTCAATTGGTGCTAAAATTAATTGTATGAACTGCTTTGTAAGGGTATGGTTACTTGCGCTAAGGTTATTCAATTGGTGCTAAAATTTATCGCTAAGACATATTACTCACTACCAAAAATCTGCCAGTTACCGTTCAGCCCCTTTTTTTCTGTAAAAATCTAAGCTGCAAAAAAGGGGCTGAACGGTAACAATCGGCTCTTCTGTCCGGAATAATAAAAATATCCGGTGTATCAAAATATAGTAATTTGCTGTAGATTTATCTAAACAACCCTACAACTAACTTAACCTTTTTATTTTGAAAAATTTTCTCCTCATAGACGATCATGAAATTGTACGGTCTGGCGTAAAGACCGTTTTACTAGAATTATTTAAGCCTTGCGAAATCTTTGAAGCAAGCAACGAAAAAGAGGCCCTGGATCAACTAAAAGCCAGAAAGTACGATCTGATTATTATGGATGTTCAAATGCCGGACACCGACTCGGCAGGGCTATTGAAAAATATAAAAATTAAAACCCCTGATGTAAAAGTGCTGGTATTTTCTATGAGTGCTGAAAACTTGTATGCCAAGCGGTTTATGAAGTTGGGCGCCATGGGATTTGTAACCAAAAATTCCGGGCTTTCTGAGCTCATCAAAGCCATTAACCTTGCATTGAACAACAGAAAATACATCAGCGAGGCTTTTGCAGAAATTTTAGCCGGCGAAGTAGGTGACGAAAAGTCGAACAATCCCTTTGAGAGCTTAAGTTCCCGAGAGTTTGAGATTGTTTCGCTTATCATCCATGGCAAATCGCTCAACGAAATATCCGACCTTTTGTCTATTCACTCTTCTACGGTGAGTACCCATAAATCCCGCCTGTTTGAAAAATTAGGTGTGAAAAATTTACCGGAGTTATTAGAACTGGCGAGAGCATTCAACCTCAACTTTAGCGCCTAAGATTATAAACCATTCTCATATAAAAGGTTTGCAGGGTTACCTGCAAACCTTTTTTTATGGCAGGTTCGGGCACAGTACTGAATCAAGCAGCGGCAGGCCAGCCTTCATTTTACTCCAGGTTTTTGCATAGTGCATTATCAATTATCTTCGCTGCATGGTTTTTTCTTCTTCTCTTTTAGAAAATGCAGTAAACGAATTTGCAAAACTCCCCGGCATTGGTAAAAAAACAGCCTTGCGCCTTGTGCTACATCTTATAAAGCAAGATGTGGCAGAAGTAGACCATTTTAGCCACAGCATTGCCAGCATGAGAAGCCAGATAAAATTCTGTAAAAAGTGTTATAATATTTCTGACACTGAGTTGTGCAACATCTGCAGCAACAGGGCAAGGGGCAACGATACTATTTGCGTGGTAGAAAACATCCGGGATGTGATAGCTATTGAGAGCACGCAACAATTCAATGGGCTCTACCATGTATTAGGGGGCATCATTTCGCCGCTGGACGGCATTGGTCCCGACCAACTAACCATTGATGCACTCGTAGAGCGCATCAGCAGCGAAGAAATAACAGAAATAATATTTGCGCTCAACCCAAACATACAGGGCGATACTACTATCTATTATATTGGAAGAAAATTAAAGGGGCATACTGTAAAAATCACCACCATTGCCAGGGGTATAGCTTTTGGAGGCGAATTGGAGTATGCCGATGAAATGACGCTTGCCAAAAGCATCAGCAATCGTATACCCGTAGAAAATTATATCAACTCCATCAAGTAAACTTCCCCGCAAGGCTACTCACATTTTGTGTTACGGCTCTATTTTGCTAGTTTTGCCGCATACAGGGAGGATTTGTTTATTGTTCAGGCCCTGTGGTGAAGAAAAATTTTGAACTAATAAACGAATCGCATTTCCAACATACTCCACGGATCTGAAAATCGTTTACTAAGTCTCTCTATTTTTTGTAACCCGGCATTGATGGCCAGTTTCTGTGCTGTTTTAATGGAATAGTGGCGCTTGCTTTTAATCAATGGATGACGAATTATATTACTTTGTTCAGCAACAGGCAAGGGTCCTGTTTTAAATAGATAGAAATGGCAAACATTAGAGAAGAACTCAAAAAACGTATCCTCATCATAGATGGTGCCATGGGCACTATGATTCAACGCTATAAGTTAGAAGAAAGCGATTACCGCGGCGATCGTTTTAAGGACTGGCATACCGATGTAAAAGGCAACAACGATCTGCTCAGTATTACACAGCCGCAAATTATTGAAGCTATTCACACTAAATACCTGGAGGCCGGTGCAGACATTATTGAGACCAATACTTTTAGCAGCACCCATATTGCACAGGCAGATTATGACATGCAGTCTCTGGCCTATGAGCTCAATGTTGCTTCTGCCCAATGCGCCAGAAAGGCCATAGAATTATCTGGCAAAACAGCTTGGGTAGCAGGAGCTATTGGCCCATTAAATAAAACCTTGTCTTTATCGCCAGATGTGAACAACCCTGGCTTTAGGGCTGTTACATTTGATGAAGTAGCTGCGGCATATACGGAACAAATAAAAGGCCTTGTAGATGGTGGCGTAGATCTTTTATTGGTAGAAACCATTTTTGATACGCTGAATGCAAAAGCGGCTATCTATGCTATTAAAAATTATTTTAGAAAAAACAATTTGCCCGAGCTGCCCATGATGATTAGCGGAACCATTACGGATGCGAGTGGCAGGACCCTAAGCGGCCAAACGCTGGAAGCATTTTATACTTCTGTACAACATGCCAATCCATTAAGTATTGGCCTCAACTGTGCGCTGGGTGCAAGCGAAATGCGAAGCCACATTGAGGAACTCTCACAAATATCAGCCTGCTTTACATCTGCCTATCCCAATGCCGGCTTGCCCAATGCTTTTGGCGAGTACGATGAGCAGCCGCATGAAACTGCCCACATCATAGAAGAATGGGCGGCCAATGGCTGGCTGAATATTGTAGGTGGTTGCTGTGGTACTACACCAGATCATATTAATCACATTGCGCAGCAAGTAAATAAATTTAAACCAAGAGAATTACCGATGTTGGAAGAGGCGCTAAAAGGCTAGCCGCTGCAGATTTTAAAAAATGACCAGGATCACAACCATACAACTGTTTAAACAAATTCAAAAGCTTGTGCAGCAAAGCAGGCTAGAACTGTATGTTGTTGCCAATACTACGCTTACCGAAACCTATTTTCATGTTGGAAAATCAATAGTGGAATTTGAACAGCAGGGAAGCAATAAAGCTATTTACGCAAAAGAAACGCTTATAAATTTATCTGCTAAACTTACTAAGGCTTTAGGCAAGGGCTTTTCGGTAGATAATTTAGAAAACATGCGGAAGTTTTATGTTCTTTATAAAGAAGTTTATTTAAAGCATATTACAAAGAATACAAAATCCGAGACAGTGTCTCGGAAATCTTCGAAGCAAATTTCCGAGACACTGTCTCGGAAATTGAGTTTGTCGCCTTTCAGGCTATCATGGTCACACTATATTTTTCTGTGTAATGTTGAAAATACCCTGGAAAGAAAGTTTTATGAGCTGGAAGCCATCAGCGAAAACTGGAGCCTGCGAAATCTTAAAAGACAATACGATAGCGCATTATTTGAACGTCTTGCATTAAGCAGGAATAAAACAAAAGTAAGGGAGCTAAGCAGAAAAGGTCATGTGATTGCAACAGCGTCAGAGGCAGTTAAAGACCCGTATATACTGGAGTTCCTCAATTTACAGGAGCAAGATTTCTATTCAGAAAATGATTTGGAAAAGGCTATCATTAATAAACTGGAACATTTTCTATTAGAATTAGGCAAAGGCTTTCTTTTCGTTGAAAAACAGAAAAGAATAAAGATGGATGGAGACGATTATAAAATAGACCTGGTTTTTTATCACAGAATATTAAGATGCTTTGTTTTGATAGATCTTAAGATAGGCACACTGAAGCACCAGGACCTTGGCCAAATACAGATGTATGTAAATTACTTTGATGAGGAAATAAAAACAGAAGAAGAAAACAAAACGATCGGAACTATCCTTTGTAAGAATAAAAAAGAAAGTACAATAAGGTATACATTGGGCAAGGGAAATAAGCAAATATTTGCAAGCAAGTATAAAATGTACTTTCCGGAAAAGCAGATTTTAAAATTAATCAATGAGCAATAAAGTTCAATTAAATAAGCTAGTGAGTTGCTAAACAGGCCAGCACCAATGAAGCCAGTTGGAAGCAATATGGCCGTTACAAAAAATTAATAATGAACAGCATCAAACCGTATTTAAGATTATCAGGTTTAGAACCACTGGTCGTTCGCCCCGAAACGAATTTTATAAATGTGGGCGAAAGGACCAATGTAACCGGTAGCAAAAAATTTGCACGCCTTATCAGGGATGGGCAATATGAAGAGGCATTGTCTGTAGCCAGGCAACAAGTGGAAAATGGCGCACAAATCATCGACATTAATATGGATGATGCCATGCTGGAAGGTGTAGAAGCCATGACAACCTTCTTAAACCTTGTGCAGGCAGAGCCAGATATTGCCAAGATCCCGATTATGATTGACAGCAGTAAGTTTGAAATCATAGAAGCAGGCCTTAAATGTGTGCAGGGAAAATGTGTGGTAAACTCTATCTCTATGAAAGAAGGAGAAGAAAAATTTATAGAGCAAGCACACATCTGCAAAAGTTATGGAGCTGCGGTAATTGTAATGGCATTTGATGAAGTAGGACAGGCAGATACCAAAGAAAGAAAAGTAGAAATTTGTCACAGGGCTTATAAGATACTCACAGAGCAAGTAGGCTTTGCCGCACAGGACATCATTTTTGACCCCAACATATTTGCCATTGCTACCGGTATTGAAGAGCACAGCAACTACGCTGTAGATTTTATTGAAGCAACCCGTGAAATAAAAGCATTGATGCCGCTTACAAAAGTGAGTGGTGGTGTGAGCAATGTTTCCTTTTCTTTTAGGGGCAACGATCATGTAAGAGAAGCCATACACAGTGTTTTTCTTTACTATGCAATTAAAGCTGGTATGGATATGGGTATTGTAAATGCCGGCCAGTTGGTAGTGTACGATGAAATAGAACCTACGCTAAAGCAACTGTGCGAAGATGTGATTCTTAACAGGAACAATGACAATAACGAAGCCACAGAAAGTTTAATACAATTTGCAGAAACTGTAAAAGCCAAGGGGAAAGAAACCATTAAAGATGAAAGATGGAGAGAGGAAGCTGTGGAAAAACGCATGGCACATGCACTCGTAAACGGCATTACAGATTATATTGATGCAGACACAGAAGAAGCAAGATTAAAATATCCTAAGCCATTAGATGTGATTGAAGGACCATTGATGGATGGAATGAACATCGTTGGTGATCTGTTTGGTGCAGGTAAAATGTTTTTGCCACAAGTGGTTAAAAGTGCCAGGGTAATGAAAAAAGCTGTGGCAGTACTTACTCCTTTTATTGAACAGGAAAAAGAAGACAGGAAGCAGGCACATATTGCAGCGGGCACTACTAATGAAGAAGCGGCAGGCGCCCCCAAAATTTTATTAGCCACCGTAAAAGGTGATGTACATGATATTGGTAAAAATATTGTGGGCGTTGTTTTGGGATGCAATGGATACGACATTATAGATCTGGGTGTAATGGTATCTTCAGATAAAATACTGAGCGAAGCCAAATTACACAATGTAGACATCATCGGGTTGAGCGGTCTCATTACGCCGTCTCTTGATGAAATGGTTCACATTAGCCGGGAGATGAAGCGCCTGAACATGGATATTCCTTTACTAATTGGAGGAGCCACTACCAGCCGGATGCATACTGCCGTAAAAATAGCTCCAGAATATGATTTGGGCGTAGTACATGTGTTGGATGCAAGCCGTAGTGTAACCGTAGCCGGTAGCTTGTTGAACAAAGAGAGCAAGCCTGTCTTTCTTGATGGCATAAAGGCGGAATACGACAAGCTTAAATTTGACTTTGGCAATAAAAAATCTGTAAAACAATATTTACCTTTTGGCGAAGCGCAAAAAAATGGAGCCTCCATCAACTGGGATAATTTTGTTCCCGTTAAGCCTTCCTTTACCGGAACAAAAGTTTTGAGAGATTATCCACTGGAAGAAATTGCTGAATATATAGACTGGCAACCATTTTTCATTGCCTGGGAAATGCATGGTAAATTTCCTGCATTGCTTACCGATGAAGTTATTGGTGTAGAAGCTACCAAATTATACAATGATGCGCAAGTACTTCTTAAAAAAATCATTGATGAAAAGTGGCTGACAGCCCAGGGAGTTGTTGGCTTTTGGGAAGCCAATAAAACCGCCCCGGATTCGGTACATGTGCACAACAACGGCAGTGCGATTAAATTGGAGTTCCTTCGTCAGCAGATAAAAAAAGCAGCAGGCCAACCGAATTTAAGTTTGGCAGATTTTATTAGACCAAGCCTCTCCCCACGAGCCAATCTTTCAGTGGAAGAATCTACTGAAGCCCCTTCCCAAAGGGAAGGGGAGGCCAACGCTGGCTTCGGTTATGAAATGGCAGACCCCATGCTTTATCCAATGCTAAAAGAATTTGCCTTTAGTCACCGCAGCAAGGCAACAAAAGCGGAGGAAATTTTATGGGAAGAGATTAAGTCAAAAAAGCTAAGCGGATACAAATTTAGAAGACAACACATCATAGGGGCATATATAGCAGATCTGGTTTGCCTTGACAGGAAATTGATTATTGAAATAGACGGCCTCGTTCATCAATTACCAGACAATTTGGAAGCTGATGAAGTCAGGACTAAATGGCTTGAGTCAAAAGGGTTCAAGGTAATTCGCTTTACGAATAATGAAGTAATCACTGATATCACCGCAGTAAAAGATCAGATAGTTTCAATTTTAGAAAAACAACCATCTATTGCAGAAACTAACAATTTAAGTGCCCCCTTTGGGGGACAGGGGGCCAGGGGACAGGAGGCCGACTATCTCGGTGCATTTTCTGTAACAATCCAGGGTATTGAACCACACATCAAACGCTTTGAAGAAAACCTGGATGATTATAATAAAATTATTCTGCAGGCTCTAGCCGATAGATTCGCAGAAGCATTTGCTGAATTGTTGCATAAAAAAACCCGCACAGAATACTGGGCTTATGTGAGTGAAGAGCATTTAACTACGGAGCAATTAATCAAAGAAGAATACATGGGCATTCGTCCCGCACCTGGCTATCCTGCCTGCCCCGATCATACAGAAAAATATAAACTTTTCGAATTATTGGGTGGCGAAGAAGCAACCGGTATTCACTTAACCGAATCATTGGCCATGTATCCTGCTTCGTCTGTTTGCGGCTGGTTCTTTGCTCACCCGGAAAGTAAATATTTTGGTGTAGGAAAAATTGAAAAAGATCAGTTGGATGATTACACAAAAAGAAAGAATATGAGCCTTGATGAAATGACCCGATGGTTAAGGCCAGTCTTAGAATAATTGATCAGCACTTACAATAAAAGTTTTAATGACCCGATCATAATAAACCGAAAAGTTTTTTTCTTAACTCTTCGGTAAGTTCCCCTTCAGGAGACAGGGGGCTGTACCCCTCAGGGGGTCAGTGAGCTCCTTTCAACAAAGACTTCAGCTCTACCACTTCAAATTCCGGTGAAGACTGAAAACAATGTTTTAGAATGGGTACATGGCCATTGCCGAACAAAACCATGATTCTGTCTTCACTCGTTGGTTTGGTTGATAAGATATTGTTTAATATTCTCAGGTTACGGCTGTACCACCACATCGCCAGCATATCAGGGCCATTAGCGCCTGCTGTATTGAACCCGCTTGTGAGATAAGCGCCATGCATACGGTTCAACGTTTCCGGCTCTGCCATCAATAAAAAGTTTTCCAGCATAGTAAGGCTTTTTTCTATTGAATCGCCGGCGTTATAAAACTGCTTGTAGTGCTTCCCCCAATACTGATCCCGTACGGTATCAGTATTATTCTCCAGGTTCCATAAGCTATCTATCCAGGTATATCTTTTATAGTTCTCCGTAGCGAAATTGGTTGCATCAACTGCATACACTTTTTTCAAACCCATATCTTTTGCAACTCGGTAGGCCACCTGGTACGCTTCATTTCTGCCGGGAATATATCGGTTGTTTTTATATTCATTGTACAAGGAGTCATGGTAAGCGCTGTTGCTGCTTTCTATGTACACCCTGGTAGGTTTGAAGCGCCTGATCACTTCAGCCAATTCTTTTATTTCTGCCTGGCGTTGCGCACTCAGCACATCTATATAATGAGCGCTGTCTGTTTTGTGTGCATCAAGGTTTGGATAGCCGAAATGAAAAGTTCCCAACAACAGCACTTTTGTGGGCTGTCTTTCGCCGGCGAGAAGGATCTTATCGGGTTTTAATTCATTCAGCTTTTTCCAATTCACTTTTTGTGCTTCTACAGCAAGTGATAACAGCCCTGCGGCTAAAAGAATACTTATCCTTTTCATAATCGTTATTTTTTTTCAAACCTCTTCTAAAATAATTCATCTTAAAAAAACGATCTGCCAGCTCTTGATTTGTCTCTGCAACATCTGCCCCGCCTGTTTGCAGATAAAATTGGGCTGTTTGCAGATAAATGTTTTCAATGATACCGGCTAAGCGGTTATTTTTATCTTATGAATAAAAAGCAGCTATGGATCCTGTATGCAGTTATCATTTTTATGATGGTTTGGGGATTCGATTTGCTGAACGCAGTTAAATTTAATAACAAGATTAACTGGAGCAGGGTATTTACAGTATTTGCCGTTACGCAAACATTTTTTGTATTAACAACCATGCTGCTTACCCGGTTGGTTTTTAGTCGGTATTACACCAGGAAACAATATGGCAAACTTTCCCTGGCAGTGGCAGGCTTGATGGTGTATTTTATTTTGGTAAGATATCTTACTGAAGAAATAATAATGCCGGCTATATCAGGCGCCAGGAATTACAATGAAGCAACACCGTTCCTATATTATGTGCTTGATAATATTTACTTCGCTATCATCTATATTTTCCTCGGTTTTCTCGTTTTCCTGCTGGATTACCAGGTGGGATTAAAACACAAAGAGTCACTACTGATTCAGCAAAACCGGGAAGCAGAATTGGCTTTCCTCCGCTCCCAGGTGAGCCCACATTTCCTATTCAATTCATTAAATAATATTTATGCACTCAGTTATAAAAAATCTGGTAAGGCTCCAGAGGCAATTCTAAAATTAAGTGAACTGGTTCGCTTTATGTTATACGAAAAGCAGGAAATGATTCCGTTGAGCAAGGAGTGGGAATATGTACAAAACCTTGTTAGCCTGCAACAATTGCGGTATCATTTTCCGTTGCCGATAGAGACGGAGGTAAAGGGCGATTTATCTGCAGTGCATATTGCGCCCTATCTTTTAATACCTTTTGTTGAAAATGTTTTTAAGCATGCACGGTTAGTAGAAAATGCGCCACCTATAAAAATGTTGTTGCAGGTAGAGGGAAACCGGCTTTATTTCTCTTTATCGAATACCATCTCTAACGGGCAAAAAGACAAAGCCGGTGGCATAGGTTTACAGAATGTGAAGCGACGGCTTGAACTCCTGTATCCTGGCAGGTACCAGCTCACCATTAACAATGACAAACAATTATTCAGCATACAACTCACCATAAATTTGTAGGATGGTAATAAGAACAGCAATAGTAGATGATGAACCCCTGGCAGTAGAAATATTAAAAGACTATGTGGAAAAAACCCCAGCACTTAAATTAATACTGGCCGGAAGCGATGTGTTTAAAACATTACAGATGCTGCGAAGTGGAGAGCTCGACCTTGTTTTACTGGATATACAAATGCCCGAACTTACCGGTATACAATTTATGAAGATTGTTGGAGACAGCAGCAAGATTATCGTAACCACCGCTTACCCCGACTATGCATTAGAAGGCTATGAACTTAATGTTGCAGACTACCTGCTTAAGCCCATTTCTTACGAACGTTTTTCAAAGGCCATTAATAAAATAAAAGTTGTAGCAGATAATTCAGCAGCCGTGCTTGGTGGGCCATTTTTGCCCGACTTTATTTTTGTAAAGAGTGAATACAAGCTGGTAAAGATCATGTTGAATGATATTTTATACATAGAATCTTTACGGGACTATATTGCTTTTTACACAACGAAGAATGAAAAGATCATGACGCTGGAGAGCCTGCGGAATATGGAGCAAACCCTACCTGCAGCAAATTTCGTACGGGTGCACAAATCATTTATCGTATCCCTAAGCAAAATAAAATTTGTAGAAAGAAACCGCATCATCATAGAAGACAAACATATCCCGGTGGGAGAGAGCTATCAAAAGGATTTTTACGATAAACTTAAACCCTGAGTAGAGCTGTCTAAGTTCCCCCTTTAGGGGACAGGGGTTTCCGGAGCTTTCGGGGCTTCAGCGCCTCACCCCAGCCTGTTCAGTTCTAGTTTTTTAATAATGCTAAACACCAGTAATATGGTGTAGAAATAATTGCGAATGGCAGCTTTATCTTTTATGCCTTTGTCGGATGGCTCCAGCAGATTTTCTTCAAACGGTATAGCGATGTAGCAATTGCCTGCTACGAAGGAGTAGACAATATCTTTTTTCAATCGTTGTTTTATTTGCAGGATATGATCCATCATCAGCGGGTTTATGATGTTCATGGCCTCGTGGGTATTGGTAGTGTAAATGCGGTAATGATGGTTGAAGGCAGCATTGGCCGTTTTTAATGATTGCACGGGTGGCAGGTGAAACATCCGGTAGGCTTCATCGGCCACACTTGCCGGCAACTGCACATTTTGTCTACTCCAGATATACGTGCCGCCGCTGACAGAGCGGCTAAGCTTTACCGTAAAGAATAGCCCTTTAAATATCACATCTTTGCCTGAAAGAAACTGGCTCCATGCATTTATTTCGGAGCAATGAAAAGGCAGGCCTTTGTATTCGCTCTGCCAGAAATCGTCCCCATCAAAATGCGTGAATTTATGGCGGAACAAACCGCTGGCTATATATTCTTTCTTAGAAATAAAACCCATTGGCTTGTACACCGAGCCTGGCTGAATGCAGGTAATGATTTGGCCGATAATCTTTTCTTTAAAATCATCTATGTACCTGTCAGAATAACGGGCGCAATAAAAAACACCCACGATTAGCAGCAGCAGCATGGCCAGTGCAGTAATTTTGCCGGTGGGAAAAACCTCCAGGTAGTTCAGGAAAAAACTGCCGAAGCAACCAATAGCCATGGCAATAGTAAAATTTTGCCAGTTTTTGAAAGCGGCTTCGTTGCGGGAAATTTCTTCCACGTAGGGCAGGATGTTCTTGCTATAGAAACCATCGAAGTCTTTCATCCTTTCCATAAGAGGCGGTTTACAGTTCCAGTTGTTTTTTATTTCCTGTGCTTAGCATCCGTGATGGCGTTTACAAGGAACACAGTTACAATGACCTTAAAAATTATGCCCTTAAAATAGTGCTCACTCATGCGCTGCATTCTGGCCAATAAAAACCAGTTAAAGTACCACTGACAATACAAATGGTATAGCAAGGTTTTTTGCTGGCCCAGAAACCTGGCACCACAAAGGCAGTTACAAAAACACCCCAGAGAATGAGGTTAGCCAAAGGTACTCGTAGCTTATAGCACAGTGCCTGCTAACATAATCTGTTTAATCACCAGTAAAATAGCTATTGCGAAGTTGGCATTTTTGCCTGTCTTATGTGTTTGTCGTAACCTTGCAATGAATTCATCGGCTGTAAAAATGGTTCTTTCAGCTATTCGTTAGGGAAGAATAAGAGGCAGTATTTTCCATAAGGACTTTTTTTACAATGATATTAAAAATAACGAAGATGCGCATCATTTCGTATAATGTAAACGGCATAAGAGCGGCAATTAAAAAAGGTTTTATAGACTGGCTAAAAACCAACCCTGCAGACATCATATGCCTGCAGGAAGTGAAGGCCACTGAAGCCGACATAGATGTAAAAGCGCTGGAAGCACTGGGCTTTTCGCATCATTGGTTTTGCGCACAAAAGAAAGGCTACAGTGGTGTAGCAGTATTCACTAAGATTAAACCAGACTTTATTAAAACAGGATGTGGTTTTGAACTAAGCGATTTTGAGGGAAGGGTAATTGAGTTACAGTTTGGCGACGTTAAATTGATCAACGCATACTTTCCTTCGGGTACATCCGGCGATGAGAGACAAATTTACAAATACCAGTGGCTGGATGAGATACATGGGTATCTCAAGAAACTGCGCAAGAAAAATCCTAAATTAATTTTATGTGGCGATTACAATATTGCCCACAACGAAATAGATATTCATGATCCCAAAGGAAATAAAAAGTCTTCGGGCTTTTTGCTTGAAGAAAGAGACTGGTTCACAAAGTTTTTGGGCGATGGATGGATTGATACATTCAGGATATTTCACCCGGAGCCACACCGCTACAGCTGGTGGAGCCAGCGTTTCCCCAGTGTACGATTAAACAACAAAGGCTGGCGCATAGATTACATTACTGTTACAGAGCCACTGAGAAGCCAGTTAAAAGATGCCGACATTTTTGATGATGTAAAACACAGCGATCATTGCCCGGTGTACCTGGAGCTAAATATGTAAGGAAGTTTATTGGCAACCAATAGGTAGTTTTTAAAATAACACATTGCCCTTAGTACTGTATCTTTCCTTAAACAAACCCTGGTTACTGCTATGGATTCTTTTATCGTTCTAGCCATCATTGTCATTATTGTTCTCCTTTTCAATATCCGCACAAGCCTAAAGACGCTGGCTGTAAAAAATGACGACGATATTGATTTCTTAAAAAAACAATTGAATGATATTAAGAAATTGCTTGCGGCTGATGTTGAAAAAGAAAAGATCGTAACCCCTGCGGCAGAGGAGGTTTCCAGGTGGAGGCCTCAGCAGATGCCAGCAAAAGAAAAAGACATTATTACACCTGCTCCCGTTGCACCCCAAACTACATTGCCTCAAGAAGAGATCATCTTTCGTTCGCCACTGGTAGACCAATTCAAACCAAATAAAACCAATACACCCGTAAGCTATATTCCTCCCGCCCCGGCTGAAAGCTGGTGGCAGCATTGGTTGAAGAACAACCCTGATCTTGAAAAATTTATCGGCGAAAATCTTGTAAACAAAATTGGTATTGCCGTATTGGTATTGGGTATAGCCTTTTTCGTTAAATATGCAATTGATCAAAACTGGATTAATGAATTGGGCAGGGTTTGTATTGGCCTTGCTTGCGGCATGATTATGATAGGCATTGCTCATTATTTACGCAACGGTTATCGTTCATTCAGTTCTGTAATGGCAGGTGGCGGCATCGCAGTATTTTATTTTACCATTGCTTTTGCTTACCACCAATACCAGCTCTTTGGTCAAACGGCGGCTTTCGTCATTATGATTGGGATTACTGTTTTTGCGGTAGCGCTTTCTTTACTGTACAATAAAATTGAACTGGCTGTGATAGCCCTGATTGGCGGATTCCTGGCACCTTTTCTTGTAAGCACTGGCAGCGGTAATTATATGGTGTTGTTCAGCTACCTGCTGCTGCTAAGCACCGGCATCCTTATCATTGCCTACTTTAAGAAATGGCCGCTTTTAATTGCACTCTCTTTTATCTTTTCGTGGCTCATATTTGATGGATGGCTTATCAAAGATTATGCATGGGGCGGTAAGTTGTTGCCTTACAAAAATGCAATGCTTTTTGCCACTGCTTTTTACCTGCTGTTTCTTATCACAGTATTGATCAACAACCTGCGTACTCAAAAACCTTTCAAGGCTTTTGACTTTTCCTTGCTGCTCCTGGTAACATTCAGCTTCTACGCCCAGGGCATGTATATTTTGAGTGAATGGAACAGTGGAGCCTACCAGGGTTTGTTTACGATGGTGCTTGGGTTTATCAACCTTTACCTGGCCTGGTATTTATTTAAAACTCAAAAAGGAGAAAAGAATTTATTATACCTGCTGATAGGACTTACGCTTACTTTTATTTCTTTGGTTGCACCTGTGCAATTACAGGGGCATAGCATCACCTTATTCTGGAGTGCAGAAGCTGTGTTGCTATATTGGCTGCACCAACGCAGTGGTATTAAAATATTTAAATTCTCTTCTTTATTAATCTTGTTTTGCATGGGGCTTAGTTTGATGCTCGATTGGTCGCTGGCCAACGAAAGAGCAGCTAACTATCTTCCACTCATCTTTACGAACTGGCAAGGTATTCTTACCAATATTTTTGCTACCCTATCTCTTTCAGGCTATGCACTACTGCTTTATAAGGACGATCGTGAAAATATTTACTTTGCAGGATTTAAGTCTGCATCTGCTATGAAGATATTTGCAGCAGCAGCCTTTGTTTTATTTTATATCAGTTGTCTTTTCAGCATAAATCTTTACTTCCGGCAGGAACAAAGTTTTACCCTGCCCAATACCTGGCATCAGCTAATAACTTATGTATTGGCCATTGCAGCGATCCATTTTTTTGCAGGCAAAAAAAGTGTTACCCTTGGTAAGTTGCCGTATTTATTAGTTGCTGCCTGTCTCGCATTTTATTTTTCCAGTGCCGTCTTTGGCAACGATCTTATCACCGGCATTATTACAGGAAAATATCAGGCAGTCCATGCCATCGTGCATTGGCTGGCTGTGGCTTTGTTGCTTTACCTGCTCTATAAATTTATCGCTGTGCTAAAACAAAGCAGCCTTACTACAGTCAAAACAACTGTATGGCCGCTCTGTATCGCAGCACTTGTTCTATTTAGTATAGAATGCAGGTTGCTGTATCTTTCTGTATTTGCCACAACAAAAAGCATCGAAGTGTACAATGATAATTATACAAAAGCTGGTCTCACTATCATTTGGGCGCTTTTTTCTTTTACTTTGATTTGGCTCGGTTTGAAATTTAAAAACAAATCTCTGCGCATAATTGCATTAGGTATTTTTACAGTTGCCTTGCTTAAATTATTTTTATTCGACATCAGCAATATTACAGAAGGCGGCAAAATAGCAGCCTTTATCATGCTGGGCATTCTGCTGTTGGTAATCTCGTTCATGTATCAACGGCTTAAAAAAATTATTATAGACAATGAAGAAAAAAAGGAATAATTGTTTACTGGTTTTTATACTTGCTTCGGTGTCTTGTTTTGCGCAAACGGAAGGATATCGCTTCAGAGCAGAGATTGAGCCTGTAAAAGAAAGCGGCTTTTACAACATCATTCTAACGCCCGCACTGAATGCTCATTTAAAAACAGATTTCAGCGACTTGCGCATCATCAACAGCACTGGCAAATGGGTTCCGCATTTACTCCGGCATCCGGCTACCGAACAAACGAATCATGATGTTTTGTGGGATCTTCCGATTGTAAGCAATAAGAACGATTTCAATGTAACCGAACTCATCGCCCGGGCAGGCAATCAGAAAATTTCAAATCTTAGGTTTACGTTGCGGAACACAGACGTTGAAAGATTTGGAAACCTTACGGGGAGCGATGATTCCATTCATTGGTTTATCATCAACGACAGCATGCTTCTACAGCCCGAAAAGCGGGAACCCACCGAAAGTGAATTTGCGGTAGACTTTCCATCCAGCACGTATCAATTTTACAAACTGTCTATTGCCAATCGTGGCAAAGCACCTTACGCAATCAAAGCAGCATCCACTTCGTCCCCGTTTATAAAACCGGGCCCAGGTCAGTCGTTGTTATATCCCATTCAAAATCCTGCGGCGAGGATCTCGCAACAAGACAGCGGTAACATTTCTTATATCCGTGTAGAGCAGGATGCACGTTTTCACATCGATCAAATTGACTTTAAATTAAGCGGCAGTCAATATTATAACAGGTTGGTTCAACTGTATGTTCCGGCACCAGGGCGGGCTACCAATCGCTCTGCCGGAAGATTTATTGCTGGTTTTACGATGTCAAATAACAGGTCATTGCAATTTAAAGTACCGGTTTTTAACGACAGTCTCTTTTACCTTGCCATTTTGAATGAGGACAATTTACCCTTGAAAGTAGATGAAATTAAAAGCTACGCTACCCTTCGGCTAGCCACAGTATACCTGGAGAAAAATTCCCAGTATCGTATTATTATGGGCAATGCAAGTGCTATGCCGCCCCGTTACGATCTTGCTCTTAATGACGTGGACCTCACCAAAGTATTGCCTGTTGCTGCAACCCGGCCTGTAATAATATTTCAGCACAATAAGCTGGCTACATCCACTTTGTGGCAAGATAGCAAGCTACTACTTTGGCTGTGCATTCTTGCTGCCGTTGCATTACTTTGCTTTTTTACTTTCAGGTTAATTAAGGATATAGGAAAATCAGAACAGTCGAATTCTTAAATTTTATTTTATGCTCATATACAACGTCACCACAAAAGTTAGCAGCGCTATTGCCGACGAATGGCTGCAATGGTTGCAACAAGAGCACATTCCGGAAATAATAGCCACCGGTTGTTTTACACATGCAAATATTTTACGCCTGCTGGAAGTTGATGACAGCGAAGGACCTACCTACGCAGTTCAATACGTGGCCGATAGCAAAGCACTATACGAAGAGTACCTGGAAAAGTATGCAGATGCCTTACGTAAAAAATCATTTGCCAAGTGGGGAAATCAATTTATTTCTTTTAGATCTGTGATGCAAATTGTGCAATAATTGTGCATAACATGGAGAGCAGTTTGCGTAAAAAGATTTTATTAAAAGGCAACCTGAATCCCTTATGCACAAAGGATTTGCGCTATACGTCATCTTACAACCCTTTACCAGCGGCCTATACAACGAATTGGCTTTCAATTTTAGCCCTTGCACAATGGCCTCGTATTCGCCTAAAATCCTTATGCAGGTTGCGTTGCAGCATTTATTTTTAATTAAAGTTTTTATCAAAAATAAATTTGTTGCACTCAAAAACCCTCTATATTTGTTGGAGTATAAAATTTCAAAAAAATCATTATGAACAAAGCTGAATTAATTGCAAAAATTGCAGACGATGCAGGCATCACAAAAACTCAGGCTAACGCTACTGTAGATTCATTTGTAGATGCAGTTACAAAAACTTTGAAGAAAGGTGACAAAGTTACTTTAGTTGGTTTTGGTACTTTCTCGGTATCAAAAAGAGCTGCCCGTAACGGCCGTAACCCACAAACAGGTGCTGTGATTAAAATCAAAGCAAAGAAAGTAGCTAAGTTTAAAGCCGGTAAAGAATTATCTGCTAAAATCTAAGCTGCCTTAAAACATTGAAAAAGCAAGATACAGTCGTATCTTGCTTTTTTTTATAACATTCATTCTTAAAAAATACAATTATGGGACGTGGCGATATCAAAACAAAAAAAGGAAAAACTTTTGCAGGATCATTTGGCAAATCAAGACCAGCAAAACCTGTAGCAGCAAAAAAAGCAGCTGTTAAAACAGAAGAGAAAAAAGCAGAAGAGAAAAAATAATTAGTTTTTATTCTACAGTAAAAATTCAAAACAGCGTTAGGCCAAGTACCTCCACTTTTGAATTTTTACTTTTTAATTTTTACTTTTTAATTGTATCAGGGTGCTAAACGTTCAATTTTCCAACCGGCTTCCGTAAGTGTATACTGAAAACGATCGTGTAAACGGCTAGACCGGCCTTGCCAGAATTCAACCAGCACCGGCTTTACAAGATAGCCCCCCCAAAATGCAGGGCGATCTATTTCTTTGCCTCCAAAACTTTTTTCCAGCTCCACTACATTTTCTTCTAATACCTTCCTTTGGGCAATAACTTTACTTTGTGGTGAGGCCCAGGCTCCAATCCTGCTTCCGACTGGCCTGGAAAAAAAATAAGCATCGCTTTCTTCTGCCGAAACCCGGCTGATCGTTCCTTCAATTCTAACCTGGCGCTCCAGTTCTTTCCAAAAAAATACCAAACACACAAATGGATTATCTTCTATTTGCTTGCCCTTATTGCTATTGTAGTTGGTGAAAAATACAAAGCCTTTTTCGTCATACCCTTTTAACAAAACAACCCTTGCGCTGGGTTTGCCATCTGCAGTTGCTGTAGCCAGCGTCATTGCATTCACTTCATCTATCTGGCTGAGCAGGGCTTCTTGCCACCACTTTGTAAATTGCCCGATAGCATCTGCCTGGATGTCCTCTTCATTCAATGTTTTTTTACTGTAATCCTGCCTGATGTCTGCGATATTGATCATTATAATGTTTTACTATTTAATAATAATGGGTACACTAGTCCCTGCCTTTGTTCAAGAGTAATTGGTTGAGTGCTTTTACTTCCTGTAATTCTTCACTTAAATTTTTAATGGTTAGCGCTGCTATTTCGAGATCGCTCCGGGCAGCTGCCAGCAAAGATTTCATGTCTGTTGCTTTTTTGTAAACCTTGCTGGCTTCCTCCAGTTCCTGGCTGGTGTCGGCAAGGTTAGCCTCCAGGCTGTTAAACCCCTTCAAAGCTTCTGCGTAGTTTAATTGCTCTTTTATGCTGGTATACAATTCATCTTCCATTGCTTCCAGTCTTTTTGCAGTGGCATCACTTATTTGTTCTGTGCTTCCTATGTGTTGTTGCATTTGTTCAAAGCCGTTAACATTGTTGTCTAACGTGCTTTGCATGGCAGCGGCTTCCTGCGCTCTTTTACGCAGCATTTCAAGTTCTTGTTCCCTTATTTCTATGATCATGTTTACATCTTGCAATTGTATTTGCAACAGGTCGTTCTCCGATTTTAGAATTTGAATTTGTTTTTCTGTAAGCATGGTAAAAGAAATCAATGAAGGCTCTGCCACTTGCTGTACCCAACAAGCTGGCACAAATAAAAAGCCACCATGAAGGTAGCTTTTCATTATAATAAAATAAATTTATCCTTTTAACTTACCAGCGTACCTACTTTCTCACCCGTAACCACACTCATTAAATTGCCTGGCTTGTTCATATCAAAAACCACGATTGGCAAATCGTTTTCCATGCACAGCGTAAAGGCTGTCATATCCATTACTTTTAGATTTTTGGATATGCAGTCTGCAAAAGATATTTTATCGAACATGGTAGCCGTAGGATCTTTTTCAGGATCGGCTGTGTAAACACCATCTACCCTCGTACCTTTTAAAATTACATCGGCTTTTATTTCTATGGCTCTTAAAGAACCGGCAGTGTCGGTGGTAAAATACGGGTTACCGGTTCCCGCACCAAAAATTACTACACGGCCTTTTTCAAGATGGCGCATGGCACGGCGACGAATATACGGTTCCGCTATCTGTTCCATTTTAATAGCACTTTGCAGGCGGGTATATACCCCGGCTTTTTCCAGGCCGGCCTGCAAAGCCATGCCATTAATAACGGTAGCCAGCATACCCATATAATCTCCCTGGGCTCTTTCAATGCCTGTTTCTGCTTCATTCATCCCTCTATAAATATTTCCTCCTCCTATTACGATGGCTACCTGCACACCCATCTCAGTTATTTGTTTGATGTCCTGGGCATACTGGGCGATTACGTCCGAGTCTAGTCCAAAATTTTTGTTCCCCATTAAAGATTCGCCTGAAAGCTTTAGAAGTATGCGTTTGTATTTAGGAAGCATAACGGATGTATGATTTATGATGTGTGATTTATGATTTATGATTGCTGCGAAGATAAGGATAATAGAAAGGCAATTAGAATGGAGGGCAGGGGGATTTTTGATTTCTGATGTATGAATTGTGATTTCTGATGTATGATGCAAGATGTATGATTTGCCAACTGCTTCAGTTTTTCATACATCATAAATCCGACATCATAGATTCTGCATTACAGCATTCCTTTTTCATAAGCAAGGTACAGCGCATGAGGGCAGGGGGATTTTTGATTTCTGATGTATGATTTGTGATTTGCCACCGCTTAGGCCTACCATAGATCATACATCATAAATCCGACATCAGAAATCGTATATCCGACATCATATATCCTTTATTATAGCATTCCTTTTTCATAAGCAAGGTACAGCGCATGAGGGCAGGGGGATTTTTGGTTTCTGATGTATGAATTGTGATTTCT
>JBBSJJ010000039.1:0-32359 GCA_038257335.1 Chitinophagales bacterium
TCAATAAACACCTGATCAAGCTTCTCTGTAAAAAAATTGGAAATGAATTGAATGTATTATTAACCATGTCTACCCATCAGTTTCACTCAACAAAGCTTAGCTTGACTCCTGACATTTGACTTTTCACCTTTCACCCCTGCCTGCCGACAGGCAAGTTTCACTTTTGACTTTTGACTTTTGACTTTTGACTTTTGACTTTTCGCTTTTGACTTTTGACTTTTGACTTTTGACTTCCTCACATCACCTGCGTGGTTTCCTTAATAACCCCCATCACAAACACACTCTGCACATTGCCCATGTTCTCTAGCTGGCTTAATTTGTTTACATGAAAATCGTAGTAAGCGTTCATATCCTGGCACAACACTTTTAGCATAAAGTCAAATTCTCCGCTGATGCTGTAGCACTCAATTACTTCCTGCAGCTCGTTCATGCTTTTTATAAATTTTACACCAGC
The DNA here is from genome assembly GCA_038257335.1 of Chitinophagales bacterium. Lineage (GTDB taxonomy): Bacteria > Bacteroidota > Bacteroidia > Chitinophagales > Chitinophagaceae > Ferruginibacter. The sequence goes on from JBBSJJ010000039.1 coordinate 455, forward strand.
CGTTTTACTGTGCTCTTTCAAAGACACATAACAAATCACCATCAGGCTGCGGTTCACCTTGTTGTAATCCAGCAGCGTTACGTATTGTTTGATCACCCCGGTTTGCTCCAGGCGCTTGATGCGCTCGTGCACGGGTGTAGTGCTCAGGTGTATTTTTTCACTAATCTCTTTTACTGTAATGCGGGCATTGGCCTGCAACAATTTTAAAATAGCCAGATCATTTTTATCTAACGTCACCGGCCCTGTGGGCATTTGTTCTCTTTGATCGCTTCTTTTCATAACAAACAGGTTATTTGTCCTATAAATGTAAATCAATACAGGATTATCTCCCAAATTTAAATAAACACTTAGAATTTTCTACTACAAAGTGTAGGTTTGCACTCTAAATTAATTATTATGTCAACAGTTACATCAAGCGCCATTGATTTTTCACTGGCCCACAAAGTAAAAGATATGAGCCTTGCAGCATGGGGCCGTAAAGAAATTATGCTTGCCGAGGCAGAAATGCCAGGATTGATGAGCCTTCGTGAAGAGTACGGTGCTTCTCAACCATTGAAAGGTGCACGTATTGCAGGTTGCCTGCACATGACCATTCAAACTGCAGTATTAATTGAAACATTGACTGCTTTGGGTGCGGAAGTTAAATGGAGCTCTTGCAACATTTTTAGTACACAAGACCAGGCCGCTGCTGCCATTGCTGAAGCAGGTATTGGTGTTTTTGCCTGGAAAGGTCAAACACAGGAAGAGTCTGATTGGTGCATCGAACAAACTTTGTTCTTTGGAGCCGAAGACAAACCTTTGAACATGATCCTGGATGATGGTGGTGACCTTACCAACATGGTATTTGATAACTATCCTGAATTGATCAGCGGCATCAAAGGTTTAAGCGAAGAAACTACCACGGGTGTGCATCGTTTATATGAGCGTATGGCCAATGGTACTTTGCCTATCCCTGCTATCAACATCAACGATTCTGTTACCAAATCTAAATTTGATAACAAATATGGTTGCCAGGAAAGCCTGGTAGATTCTATCCGTCGTGCAACAGATGTAATGATGGCTGGTAAGGTAGCAGTTGTTGGTGGTTATGGTGATGTAGGAAAAGGAAGTGCTGCAAGTTTACGTGGTGCAGGTGCCCGTGTGATAGTTACAGAGATTGATCCTATCTGCGCATTGCAGGCTGCTATGGACGGTTTTGAAGTAAAGAAAATGATTGATGCCGTTAAAGAAGCAGACATCATTGTTACAGCATCTGGTTGTCGTGACCTGATCACTGAAGCTCACTTCCGTGTGATGAAAGACAAAGCGATTGTTTGTAACATTGGTCACTTTGATATTGAAATTGATATGGCCTGGTTGAACAACAATTACGGCGAAAGCAAAAACACTATTAAGCCACAGGTTGATCTTTACACCATCGAAGGAAATGACATCATCGTATTGGCAGAAGGCCGCCTTGTAAACCTGGGTTGTGCTACCGGCCATCCTAGCTTTGTAATGAGCAACAGCTTTACCAATCAAACTTTGGCACAGCTTGAACTTTGGTTAAATACTGACAAGTATGAAAACAAAGTATATGTATTACCAAAGCACCTTGATGAGAAGGTTGCACGTTTGCACCTTGGTAAAATTGGTGTGGTGTTAGACGAATTAACTACTGCACAATCTGACTATCTTGGCCTGCCTAAAGAAGGTCCGTTTAAGTCTGAAATGTATAGGTACTAATTAGAGATTGGTTAATTAGTGATTAGTTGACTAGTGTTATGTTAAGTGTGAATGGTCACTGGTGAAATATTGACCATTCACCATTCACCAATAGACACGTCATTTTATGATTAACACAGCACTGGTTTCATAAAAACAAAAGCCCGCTTCGCAAGGAGTGGGCTTTTGTTTTATAATGCTTCGCATGTTATCTTTTATGCAGGCGTGCTATTGCTGCGTTTTGACTTCATACTCCTTCTCTTTCTCCCAAGGAGAAAGAGCGGTGCTTTATATCCTTAATAAACATTAGTTCTTCCAAATCATCATCTTTTCATCAATCACCAAAGGCCTTAAAAACTATACATCTTGAATCATTGGCTAATGAAGTGAAAAATTCGCTTGACGCACATCCCGATTATTTCGGGACTCTTTTACCGCATACCTATGGGCAACTTTTATCGAAGCGGCTGGGGTGCCTTCAGTTTGTGATTTGTTTTGCATTGCTTTATAAAAAACGCTGTTGATTTTTAGGGGCTATATCCGGGAGAGATTTTCTTTGGTGAGTTCACCGGGAGCATTGCCGGTGTTAACGGTGGTTTCAGGCTCAAACAACATAATAGCAACCTCTTCGGCTGCAATGGGCTTGTGTTCTACGCCCCGTGGTACTATCAGGAATTCATTCTCTTTTACCAACACTACCCTATCCCTAAACTCCATTGTAAACTCGCCTTTGAGCACATAAAATAGTTCATCTTCTGCTTCATGATGATGCCATACAAACTCACCTTTAAATTTAACTAGCTTCACCTGTTGCCCGTTTAATTCACCCGCAATTCTTGGGTTAAAATAATCATGGATCAACGAAAGTTTTTCTTCTACATTTACTTTGTTCATACAGCTTTTTTCTAAAATTTATTAAATGTTGAAATCAAAAAGCGAATACTGCAATCAGGAATGCTCCATGCTTGCCTGCATCAAAATGAGCCTTTCCTGCAAAGCCAGGGCAATACCCTTATCCATCATGTTAGGCAACTCACTCAGGGCTGCTGCTATTTTTGGCTTTGCCATTTCGTACTCGTGCTTCTCATAATAAAGGGCAGCTTCTGTTGCAAACACCTGCGCCTTTGGTATCATGGCTGTGGCCTTAAACTGGCTCCAATATTTGTCTGCCTCCATGATATTTTTTTTTGCAACAGCGTAGAAGAAAGAGGCATCAAGCCACACCGCATTTCGGATACCGGCAGGTATTTTGTCTGCGCCAATGATGTAGTCTAGCAGGTGCTGTTCGGAGAGGTCTATTTCGCCCCTATCCCATGCGGCCTGGTGAAAATAACTGTGCAGGTAAATGCCATAGGGTGCAGCTAGTTTATCGGCCAATACCCGGGCTTCCTTCATCTCATCTAAGTTGAGCAATCGAGGCCTTGTGCCCGCGGCACTTTGAGTAATTAATTTTAGAAGCAACACTTCAAACCTTGCAGCATCGCCGCCTTTCAAAAAGCGCAATGCCCTTGCTCCATCAGAGGAAAAGCCGCCGGTATGCATCGGTATAATGGTAACCAGGAAGATTATAAAGGAGAACACCGACAGAACATACAAGGAAGATTTCAATACCTGCAAGGGGACAGATGCCCTGGCTATTTCAAAAGTGAAAAGCTGTGCTACCAAAAAACACAGCGCTGCCAACAGCAAACTTGCCAGCGGACCGCCGAGGGCAAAAGCACAAAACCGCTTGTTTAAATTTTGGGTACTGGTGGGAAGACAGAGTACCAATCCTCCTGCTATATTTACATTTTTATTCCAATTGAATTTCCATGCTCCCTGCTCTTTGTTCCACATAAACGGCCCCACTACATACATCTTGAAATCAAAATTTACCAGGACACCTGCAATGGCATGGCCCAACTCATGCAAAGCAACAACCAGCAAAAAAATGGGAACAAAAAGAAGTACGAGAATTAGTAAAGTACTTTTAGAAATACCGGGAGCATTCACAAGACCATATCTGGCAACCAAATATCCCAGGGCCGCAGAAACGATCATCATGGCCAAAAAACCGACAAGCCTTCGGAGTTTTACTGTTTTTTTGTTCACCCATACAAGATAAACAAATAATCTTTTTGGGAAAGCTGATGCTACTTCACCCTTTTAAAACAACGTTTGGTACCTAGAAACTTCATACCCATGTAGCCATGCACTTCCAGCGTACCATCAGCCTTAATTCTTGCAATGGCGCTATAGGTTTTCCCCGACGTAGGATCGTGTATTTTGCCCCCCTCCCATACATCCGTACCCTTGTTGTACTTCATCTCTTGAAGAATCACGTACCCTGCAGGTTTTTTTTCCAGATTGTTAGACCAATCAATTTTGCCTTTATAACTATCCTCCGATTTGAAGACCTCGATGATTAAGGTTTCCTTGGGCGTTTTTTGCCATTTTCCCACAATGGCATCGGCTTTATTTTGGGAGAAAACGCTGAAGGAGGAAAAGAATAGGAAAATAAAAAAAGTCTGTTTCATAGCGTACTGTTTAGAGAATAGAAAACCGGGTGTTTGCTATAGTAAGTAGAAATTTCCGGGGGATTAAATATTCTTAATTACAAGCATTTTTCAAGCCAGCTTCCGTTACGCTGAGGTATAAATAGTTTGTAACGGTTCTAAGAGTAGTCAAATACTCTTTATATGTTAGAGTCATTTTCATGTATAGCATTTCAAGCTCAAGGATACTAGGGAAATTACGACCCTTTGGGAAACAGATTACCCGTGCTAACCCGCATGAAATTAAAAGGCCGCTATTTTCTAAACAGCCTTCCCAGCATACCAGCGGCATTGCCAAAGCCCCTTCCTCCGCCGAGCAGGCCGCCCAGTAATCCGCCTAACATGCCGCCGCCGCCAGTAGTTCTTCTTCTGCCGCCGCTAAACATGCGGGCCAGCAGCAAAGGGCCAATGATGCCCAGCGCACCCCGGAATAAACTATTGGTATTAATACCCGCATTCTTCAGTTTGTCGCCAAAACCCAGGCCGCCAAAAAAGGAGGCGGGATCTGTTTTGCCAGTATCCCCGGTAGCCCCGGATTGAGCATATTGTTCGCTTTCCTGAACAGCTTTGTCTGTAAAATCATTCAATACACTCACCTGCTCGTCACTTACACCGAGGTAGCTGGCAATTTGTTTCACTTTATGCTGCTCTGCTTCTGAGTAATCATTGTCTGCGTGGGCAAATGCTATCACATCGCTCACCAAAGAAAACCGAAGCTCGCTTGTCTTCAAAATTTGTAGAAATTTTTCCAGGTCTTCATCCGCTATATCTGTAGTAGCTGCATGCATAATAAGTGCCGACTGGTCTTCTGAAATCCCCGCTGATTCAATCAAGGCCTTCAAATAATCCAGTTCTTCTTCACTTGCATTTCTATCAGCAGTAGCAAGGGAGGCCAGGGCACCGAGGTAGGCACCTTTTTCTATATTGCTATAACCCTCTAAAATGGTTGTTTCCTTGCTCATGTTAAAAGTTTTGAGTTTGAATAATACATTGAAATTTTCATGCCATAGTCTTAAGTAAAATTCCCGGGCCGGTGATTGACAATTTTGAATTACTGCCCCAATGTGGTGGCAACTAAAGAATCAAAAAAATTATTCGAAGACAACCAGGTGCCACTGGTGGAAGACCAGGCGGCGGCAACGTCTTACGGGTCGAAAACTTGCCTACGGCAGCAGAAAAGCAATTTAATTAGTTATTGCTTACATTTTTAGGTGGTACTAGCTGCGGTTGAAAACCGTCTCTACTATTTGTCAAAAGTGAACTGCCTGCGGCAGAACCTTGCGCCAGTGGGGGTTTTAGCTCAGCAAGGGTAAGGAGCATTTAATATTTGCTAAACGGATTATTTCATTTACTTACGAGGTCTTTGCTATCAAAGGAAATGGCAGGAGTTAGCTGGCTGTCAACGTACATTTTTTTTATTCACTATCAGGGCAGAACTGAAAGGAATGAACTGAGCCTGCGGACCAGTGCGCCAGTATGAGGCCAACACGGGGACAGCACACCTACCAGGGAGTGTGCAATGAACGGACGCATGCAGCTACTTGCATAGAAAATACAGGGAGTGATTGTTGAATAGCAACGAAAATAGTGTTCGCAAGCCGGTGGCAAAATAGGACTCGCAGAATTTAATCCATGGAGGGAATCCATCGATCGGGCATGATGGCTACTTCTGTAATACTGCCGGCCTTGTTCACTTCTAAAATCATAAAACTATCACCAATGTATGGATCGGCAGTAAATGTAGCAGTGCCAATGTAGCTACCTTTCGAATAACATAAGTAATTCTGGTTGTAAACGGGAATATTAGATGATAACATATTCTGAGGGAGATTAATTTGAGGACTAGGACTTACCCAAACATAACGCTGTTTTGTAAAAAATATTGGCAGCACCTACGCCTAAATTCTTTTTACATCACAAAAATGTTACTGAGCAATGTTAACTACCTGGTGCTTAATGCAAAAATAATTCCCGGAGGCTGTAAAACCTTTGCTTTGACGGGCGCAGGGGAATCTATAAAATTTTTGTATTTGCCCGTGAACCATCCTTCCTGCTAAGTAAGAAGTGTGATTAATTTTTTACAAACGTTGGCAGTTTAGAAAGATCAAAATCTGAGGGGCAGCGGGTTAGTAGAAAAGCTGCATTAAGTTTTTCCGGCCAGCGCCACCCGCCTTGTTCCGAGCGGCAAAAATGGATGAGATAAAGTAAACAAAGGAATGGTCTGGTTGCACCCCCCTTCTCAGTGAGGCATATCTTGCCGGTATTCGAAAAACGAGGAGTCACGCCCCGCTTAAACAAAACGGTTTCCCCTGCATTTACAAATTGTTTCGCTCCCCCTTGAGCAGGTAACCCATGCTGCTATTTTAAAACGGCGAGGCATTGGCCTGCAGCAAATGCGTGTGTATTAAAGGCCCGGCACCGGGCTCTACAAAATTCTCTACAATGAACTTGTCGCCGCAAGGCTCGTTTTGCACCCTGTGAAAGATTAATTTTTCGCCAATTACATTGTGTACGCTCATTGAAAAACTGATGGTCATGTTTTTTTAAATTTTTCTAACTCAAGATTTGAATTCAAAAATAAAATCAAATGAAAATTTAGTAACCCGGAAGTTGATTGAACTGTTGATGATGCGCAATGAAATGTTAATACAACTCTCAGGTTGTTGAAGCAACAAATTTGTCTTTCATATTTGCAGGTACCAAATTTATGTGCCTGATTCTGCCTGCTTTTTTATTTTTTCATTCTCCTGCACCGGCCTGCTCCCATTTTCTACTTCTACTGTTTGAGTAGTTACGGCGTATTGGTTTGGATGAATGGGCGATGCATATTCTGATGCATAATTTTTAGTGAACTCAGCCCCAAAATAAAGGATGATGGATGAATAATAGACCCAAAGTAGTAAAATAACCAGTGAACCAGCGGCGCCAAATGTGCTGCCTACATTACTCTTACTGATGTAAAGCGAAATGCCTGCTTTTCCCAACATAAAAAGGATGGCTGTAGCAACGGCACCTGCGGCAACATCACGCCATTTGATTTGTGCATCGGGCAGCACCTTAAATATGACAGCAAAAATTACGGAAACGATAAAGAAGGTGATAACGAGGTTCAGGATGTAAAAAACTACCACTGTTACATCGGGGAACATATTCTTAAGCTGGTCGTTCAACAAATCTACCAATGCATTTACCCCAAGTGAAACGAGTAGTAAAAATCCAAGACTTATAATGAGCGAAAATGAAAGGAGCCTTGTTTTTAAAAATTGTAACCAGCCCTGTTTTGGTTTGGGCTTAATGCCCCATATGAAATTGATGGAGGCTTGCATTTCGCTGAAGATAGCGGTGGCACCTATAAACAGGGTAACCACGCCAATGATAACTGCTGTATGACTTTTGCCAGAAAGAGATGCATTTTTTATCATCTCTTGTAATTGTGCAGCCGTATCCTGTCCTACAAAACCTACCAGTTGTCCATATATTTTCCCTTCAATTGCTTCCCTTCCCAGGAACAACCCAAAAAGAGAAATGATGACAATTAGCAAAGGCGCCAGTGAAAATATGGTGCTATAAGCCAGGGATCCGCTGAGGGTAGTTATACGGTCGTCAATAAACCCGCTGAATGATTTTTTGAGCACTCCAAAAAGGCCCTTGATCGTTTTCTTTTTTTGCTTTGCCATAGCTGCTGTAAATAAATTATTGTGCCATACTAATAGCTACTCCTGGCAAAAAGAAAAACGAAACGGTTATACCGTTAGTCTTATTTCGTATCTCCAATTAAAAAAAGTAAGGTTTTAAACTGGAAGCATTGTCAAAAATAACTTTGGCCATTCCCAGCAGAGGCACTGCGAGGATCATTCCTGGTATAATGGCAAAAAATGATCATGCGGAACAATTGCCCGGAATAAGTTGACAATTTTGGAATGCTAAACCATTGCAGTGGCAATTAAATAAATCAAAGAATTAATTTGAAGGCTACAATGTGCCGCTGGTGCAAACCAGAGCGGCAGCAAATGGTCACAAATGGAGGGCGCACCTACAGCGGCAAGCACGAGCACTCACAAAATGCGGTACATCTTCACTTTTACATAAGTGTGATTAGTTGCATGAAAAAATTCGGCAATCCCAATTTCTGAACGATTCTTGTGGTATTTGAGTGGTTGCCTGCCAAAATATGGGTACCCCCATCATTATCCAAACATAAAATGGAATGATATTTAATTGTTCCTAACAAACTTGTTATGTAAAAACCTGCGCTTAACTTGCTGCCGGTGTTGGAGGGGAATAAATGGTGGGTTTAATGAAAATTGAATTAAAATAACTAGACAAATGGCTTCAGGATTTTTTGCTCTATTAGATGATATTTCGGCTTTGGTAAAAGTAAGCGCAGCAAGTTTAGATGATGTGCCTGCACAGGTAGCAAAAACAACAGGTAAAGTTTCTGGCATTGTTATAGACGATACGGCCGTTACTCCTAAGTATGTGGTAGGCCTCGATCCATCAAGAGAACTTTCGATTATTTATAGGATTGCAAAAAAATCTCTCATTAACAAACTGCTCATCCTTAGCCCTGCGGCTTTGTTACTTGGATACTTCGCACCCTGGGCTATAACGCCAGTCTTAATGTTGGGAGGCGCTTATCTGTGTTTTGAAGGCTACGAGAAAGTACATCAAATGTTTAGCAAGCACCCCGAGGTAGAGCCCGAAAGCGAAGCGATACCGCAAATTACACCCGAGGAACTGGAGAAAGAACGGGTAACGGGAGCCGTGCGAACAGATATCATTTTGTCGGCAGAAATTATGGCCATTGCTTACAGCCAGGTAACCGGTCAGCCCATACTAAACCAAATAGTGGTCATGCTGGCCGTTGCAATTTTTATCACGATAGCAGTGTATGGCTTTGTTGGCCTTATTGTAAAAGCAGACGATATAGGGGTGCACCTGGCAAAAGATAAATTCCATCCTGTTGTTCAAAAGTTTGGACGTGGAATTGTAAAAGCCATGCCACCTTTCCTCCGTGTCCTTAGTTATGTGGGCACAGCGGCCATGCTTTGGGTAGGTGCCGAAATCATAGCGCATGGCATTCCTTTCACCAGCCATTTACTGGATGATCTATCGGAAGGGCTTGCCCACATTCCTGCAGTTGCCTGGCTTGTTAAAGTACTTTCCTGCGCCATCGGCGGACTGATAGTTGGGTTTGTTGTAGAGAAAATCGTGTTGCTGGTAAAAACAGTTTTCGGCAAAAAGAAAAACATTCCTCCTGTGCACAAAGCTTGACGCGGCATTACAGAATTAAGTGTGATATGCAAATGCGCAGCTCAATCTTTGAAGGCAGATGAGGAGCTTTGCATGTTTGATGGACTCGGAATCGCTGTCCGTTGTGCAGTTAATACAGCCCGGGGCTTGCAACAAAGTTTATATATCCGTCGAAATCCGGTGATCTCCGGATTCTAACAAAAAATGCTCCTTGCCCCTGCAGGGTAACGAGCATGTACGATTTACAACCAACTATTTTATTTCCCCGCCAAATCTTTACTACCAAAACTAAATGGCAGCAACTGGCTCACTGTTTCTAACACAAACACTTTACCGGTGGCGCCGGAAAGGATAATCCGGATGGGATGCGATGTGCGGGTCTCGTATTCGCAAAGCGCCTGCCTACACATGCCGCAGGGTGAAATCGGCTTATCGCTTTCTCCCTGGTTGTTTAGATAGCTCACAGCAAGCGTTTCGATAGGCACATCTGTATGAAGCATAGAAGCCACACCCAGGAGCACACGTTCGGCACAAATACCTACTGGGTAAGCGGCGTTTTCCTGGTTGGTGCCGCTTACGGTAGCACCATTATTTAGTAGCGCTACAGCCCCCACAAAAAAGTTGCTGTAAGGCGCATAAGCTTTTGAGGTAACATCCCTGGCGGCCTGCAGTAGTTTAGCATCGTCGCTACTTAGCTCACTGCTATCATCGTAAATTTTGTACTCAAACTTTATCTCTTCCTTTTTCATAAAATCAATTTAGATAAAAAATCCCCCCTGTACTGCTACAGGGAGGATTTTTTTTATGAACTTGAATGTACAACAATTTTAATTGCGGCCGTTTATTTAATGCTGGTGAACAAACGGTTCCATCTTGGACCAACCTCCCAACTAAACCAAATGAGGGAGGCTTTTCCTACCACATGATCTTCTGGAACAAAACCCCAGTAGCGGCTGTCAAGGGAATTGTGCCTGTTATCGCCCATCATAAAATGATAATTCATTTTAAAAGTATAAGTGCTGGTTTCCTGGTCGTTGATAAAAATTTTACCTGCCCTGTTTTCAAATTTATTACCCTCGTACACTTCTATACAACGCTGGTAGCGGATGAGATTGTCGGGGGTGAGTTCAATAGAAATCCCTTTACCCGGTACCAGCAACGGCCCGTAATTATCTACGCTCCATTTATGCGCCGTGTCATAATAAGGGAATAATTGCGTGGAAGAATAATAAGGATTGTTTGCTTCTACAATAAAAGGTTGTATGCTATAGCCAGCCGGAATTTGCAAAGCAGTCTTTTCTTTGTTGGTAACATTTACGAGGTACGACCTGTCAGGATATTGCTGAAGATCGCCCTGGCTCTCTCTAACAGACACCCCCATTTCTTTTACCACGTCGGCATCCACGTATCCATTCGGCGGCATGCTAAGTTTGTAATAATGTTCCGATGCAGGGAAATCATCGTAAGATTTACCACTTACAAAAACCCTTCCGTTGATGACCTGCAATACATCGCCGCCGATTGCTACCGCCCGCTTAATAAAATTTTCTCTTTTATCTACCGGTCTTGTGATGATAATATTGCCGTAATCGTTCCACACCTTTTCTCTACCCATATCCCTCACTGCCTGGTAGTAGGTGGTACGGCTTCCAAAATTAATTTCATCATTGATAAGGGTATCGTTTACAGGAAAATTGAAAACCACCACATCGTTTCTTTTTACCGGGCTGGCAAACCAACGGGTGTATGGTATTTTTATAACCTCCGAATATGACTTTGTATTTACAATTGGCAAAGTGTGATGCACAAAAGGCATGGCGATGGGCGTATTGGGAATGCGTGGCCCGTAGCTTGATTTGCTAACGAACAGGAAGTCGTTTACCAGCAATGTTTTTTCCATAGAAGGTGTTGGGATGGTATACGCTTCAAACACAAAAGTGCGTATGATGGTGGCAGCCACTATGGCAAATGCCGCAGCATCTATCCACTCCCGGGCAGCCGACTTTTGATAATTGTCGACCACTTTTTTACCTGCGTAACGCTCATTGGGCGAAAAGCCCAGGTACGGAAAATAAATAAACGGAAGCAATACCGTGAGTGCATGATGCCCCACTCCAAAACGCCCAAAATGCTCTACGAACCGGATGGTGATCCAGATAGTGATAAACTGCCCGACGATGGGTATAAATTGTAAGAAAAACCAGAACTTCCGGAGGTCCATTTTCTCTACCATGCACCAGGTGTTGTAAATAGGTATCAATGCCTTCCAGCCTTCTATACCGGCTTTTTTAAACATGCCATACAAACCAATGTGCCAGCCTAAAGCAGCAACAATAAAAATGATCCAGCCAATACTCATAAGTTATTTTTTTCTTGCCCAAAAGTAAGCTCCTCGTTTTTAATAAAGGCATTTCTTACATAAGCGGGCGTGGTTGTTAAGATAATTAACTTTAAACAAGATACCTGCTCAACTTTTTGGTAGCACGTAGGTAGCCACATCTTCTGCAGTGATGGCTTTGCTACTCAATATAATCAGTCGCTCTACCACATTGCGCAGCTCCCTAATATTCCCAGACCAATTATATGCCTCCAAAGCTTCCATCGCTTTTTTATCCATTTGTTTTACAGGTTGGCCATATTCCTGGGCAACCATTTCGAGGAAATAATTTACGAGGAACGGCACATCTTCTCTTCTTTCATTGAGGGATGGCACGTGAATGATAATCACACCAAGGCGATGGTAAAGATCTAGCCGAAAAGTTTTTTCTTCCACTTCCTTCAAAAGATCCTTGTTGGTGGCGGCTACCACCCTAACGTCTACATTGATATCTTTTTCAGCACCTACTCTTGTTATTTTGCCCTCCTGCAAAGCCCTCAATACTTTTGCCTGCGCACTCAGGCTCATGTCTCCTATTTCATCCAAAAAAAGGGTGCCTCCATTTGCCTGCTCAAACTTACCTATGCGTTGTTTGATGGCAGATGTGAAAGAGCCTTTCTCGTGACCAAACAATTCACTTTCTATGAGTTCGCCTGGTATGGCCGCACAGTTTACTTCTACCATGGGACCTTTGTTACGACTGCTTTTTTCGTGTATCCACCTTGCTACGAGTTCTTTACCCACACCGTTTTCGCCGGTAATCAAAACCCTTGCATCCGTAGGTGCAACTTTTTCAATGGTGTCTTTTATTTTTTGAATGGGGCCGCTTACACCCACCATTTCCTGCACTTTACTCACTTTTCTTTTCAGCACCTTTGTTTGTGCAACGAGGTCTTGTTTTTCCGTAGCATTGCGAAGGGTAATAAGCAGGCGGTTTAAATCCGGTGGTTTGCTGATGTAATCAAAGGCGCCCTTTTTTACAGCTTCAACAGCGGTATCAATGTTGCCATGCCCACTGATCATGATAATGGGAATATCAGCATTCACCATTTTAGCTCTTTCTAAAAATTCGATACCATCCAGCTTGGGCATTTTAATATCACATAAAACAAGGTCATAAGATTTTTCAGAAAATTTTTCCAAGCCTTCTTCGCCGTCTGAGGCTTCGTCAATTTTGTAGCCCTCAAAACTTAAAATTTCTGTAAGGGTTTTTCTAATTGCCTTCTCATCATCAATGATCAGAATATTGGTCATAAAGGGTTTTGTTTAGTTATGGAAAAGATGCGCCTTTGCATCTTAGCGCTAGTTTGGCCAAAAATAATCATTTATGCACTCCAAAATTGTAGCAGGCATTATAATATTCCTACACGCTTCCTGCACGGGTGGCCATTCCCAACAAAATGAGTCTGTTAAAAAGCCCGGTTCTTCATCAACCCCTGTTGATTTTACCGATGTCAAGTCTATTCCATTACCTGGAGGATTTAAACGAATTGCCCTGCAAAGAGAATCTTTTGGCGCCTGGCTCAGGAAAGTTTCACTCAAAAAAGATAAAACGGTCTATTTATACGATGGCACGCCAAAGCCGAGCCAGGCAGCACAATTTGCTGTGTTGAACATAAGTGTGGGCAATAAAAACCTGCAACAGTGTGCCGATGCCATCATGCGCCTTAGGGCAGAGTACCTGTTTTCGCAACAAGATTTCGCTAACATCAGTTTTTCCGATAATGATGGAGGCATTTATCAATTTGATGCGCCCTACACGCAAACAAGATTTGCTGCTTATTTGCAAAAAGTATTTGGCATGTGCGGCACAGCATCCTTGAGTAAACAATTACTGCGGGTGAACATGATGAATATGCAGGTGGGAGATGTGCTGATAAAGGGTGGTTTTCCCGGCCATGCAGTGATAGTGATGGACATGGCGGAAAATGTAGCAGGAGAAAAAATTTACCTGCTGGCTCAAAGTTATATGCCGGCCCAGGACATTCATATTTTGAAAAATGCAAATGACGAAACAACTTCACCCTGGTACAGTCTAAACAACCAGCACGACATTTTTACGCCTGAATACTACTTTACAAAGGAACAGCTGAAGACCTGGTGGTAAAAAATGCATCGCTACATCTTGCCGGTCGTTAGTGCCCAAAAATAGCTCTTGGGTGCTCTTTTCTCTAAAATGAACACCATCGAAGTATTGTACTTTAAATATTAGCAAATGGAATTTCTAATGAAATATTTCTGAGGATGATTTTTGGCCAAATTATTTTGAAATAAACACGCTAAAATGTTTTTGTTGTCCGCAAGCGCTAAGACCGGCGTGGCATTTCCACCAGTCTATATCAACTGCGTTCAATATTTTTCTTAAGCGGTACCGGTATTACTCCCGCCATTTCACTGATGATGTTGACAAGCTCTGTTCCAGATGGAACTACTATCTTGGCATTAGACATCAGTGCGTTTTCAACGGCTTCCAATTTTCTTAATATTTGAGCATTTCCAGTAAAATATTCGTCTGCAGCAACATTCACCAACTGTATAGCTTCCGCTTCTCCCTCGGCGTGTAATACTTTTGCACGCTTATACCCTTCTGCTTCTTTTATTTTCGCTCTTTTTACACCATCAGCTACTGTTTCTGCCGCAGTTGCATAGTCTATAGCGGCAATCTTTTCATTTTCCGCCTTTACCACTTTATTCATAGTTTCCTGCACATCGGGCGGAGGGTCTATTTGCTTCAACTCTGTACGCACAATTACAATCCCCCAACTGGAAGTTTCGTTTCTCAGCGTGTTGTGTAGCTCCGCATTGATCTTTCCTCTTTCGCTATTGGCTGAGCGTAAAGTGAGTGTGCCAATAATGTTTCTTAAAGTGGTTCGGGCAAGATTTACAATTTGTAATTTATAATCGTTCACGTTGTATAAAGAGCTTTTTACATTATCTTCTCCTTCAATCACCCTAAAATAAATTTGCGCATCAACACTGGCATTCAGGTTATCATTTGTAATAATTTCCTGCGGCTGGGCATCTACCATTTGCTCGGTAATATTTACAATGTACATTTTGTCAATAAAAGGTATTACCCAATGAAAACCCGGGTTAGCAAACTTTTTGTATTTACCCAATCGTTCAATCAGGCCCCTGTGCGTTGGACGAACGATATTAACGCCAGCAAAAAATAAGAGTAATATACCTCCTCCAATTACGTACAACATTATTTGTGTATCCATTTTTATCTGCTTTTTGATTTAGTGAATAATACATCAAGACCATAAAGTTGCTATTACCTTAAGAAAAGCATAAAGCTCATCACACAGTCAGACAGTTTTATTATATTTTCAGAGAAGCTTGTCTTGTATAATTTCCGGTGTTGCCAGATCAACCTGCAGCCTTGCCAATCTCCTCAATATATTATCATACAAAACTCCAGTGCTCTTCTTCCCGATGAAAATTTGTTTCGGGCCAATGTTCCAAATCAAAGCCCGGAGCGTTCTCCAGCATTTCCTTTTTTTGACTAAAAGAGAATATTTTTTTTTCGGGGTTTACCGTTAGTAACCTGAATGGTATGGCAAATAACTTTACGCCAATTCCGAGAAAGCCACCAAATTCAACGACATAATATTCAATTTGGCCGGTAGAAACATTAAGCATAATATCTTCTATTTCGCCCATATGGTTATCTTCGGAATCATGCACTTTGTCCCCAATTATTGATGATGCTGTCAAATATTTTAAAGGTCTATTTGCATAAAGTCCGTCAGTATTTTTTCCAGTAAAATTGTCTTGCGGAATTTTTTCCATCTTTTTTATTTTTAATAGTTACTTAAATACTACCATTGTTGAAAGATCATTCAAATGTGTTGGGGCAGGTTGTATCTCGATTCATCAAAAACCTCACTTTCTTTTACAGCATCTTTTGAAATGTCAATTTGTATCTGGGATTTTTCCCAGTTTATCTCCTTACAATGTTTTACAGATACCAGTATTTTCTTTCCACCAAGCCAGTTTGCGGTATCTATAACGATATATAAAACCTGCCACGATTCATCCTCAATAATAAAATCATTTACATGGCCTATTTGCCCATCACTTGCATAAATATGATAACCTGTAATACGTTCTGTACTCCGTAAATGCACATCATTATTTTCTCTTTGTATTTTTGCTATTTCGCCTTCTTGTGATATTCTTTCATCAAAAAGTGGCGCTGGCGGCATAACCCCCCATTGCCCGCCTGCATAAAAACCACTTTTCCAGTAAGGCTGCCACGCATAATGCTCATACAATTCAGTCTCATGCTGCTGCGAAACAGGTTTGTGTAAATCTATACCCGGGCTGTTACTGATTTGGTTCTTAGTAAGATTTACGGGAAAGTTTTTTCCCTCACAATCGATGGATTGTATTGCTACCGGAGAAATAAGAACCGAGCGTCCCGAAAGCCATCCCCCGGTTTGGACAACCAGGTAACGGATATCCCATGTGTTATCGTCAAAATAAACATCATCTACTTTGCCAATTTCTCCATCATGGGCTCCTAAACTGTAACCAATCAAATTTTTAATATTCCGCTGCATATCATTATTTTTTTTTGTTGACATATTTAGCAGTTGCTACAACACAAGTATTCTGAAATAATTTCGCTCTTAAACAATCGCAAGTCATCAAAATAAACTACCTGCCTGAAGAGCAGCACTAAAAGCAGGAGTAAAAAAGGTAGCTATCCTACAAATCTGATCTATTAAACAATTGTAGAACCGTCTTGCATAACTCACAAGATTATAACCCTATCCGTTTCAATTGTTGATCAAAAAGCGTGCTATTTAAAAAATTTGTGGCCTTAGATGAGTTTAGGGTGTTGGTTTTATTATAGATGAGCCACTGAGATAAAAAGTAAATAATCTATTGATATCTTATTAAGTTTATGACGTGGGCAGTAGCAAGAAAGGGGAAGTAATTGGTTCAATGTAACCCCAAAAAGGACTTTGATAGATCTCAGTTCGAGTCTAATCGCAACAGTTAAGTGGCACGACTAAAATACACCATGCACGTGGGTTCCGGCAAAAAAAAACAGGACAAGTGGAAATACTTCCAACTTGTCCTGTAATGTCGGGACGACAAGATTCGAACTTGCGACCCCTAGACCCCCAGCCTAGTGCGCTACCGGGCTGCGCTACGTCCCGAAATTTTTACCGGACTGCAAATGTAAATGCAAAATGGTCAAAATCAAAAAAACATTCAGTGACCTGCGTATTGAAAGCATTACCGAAATACGGCAACCAACCTACTTTCCAATTCTGCTTAAAAAAAACTGGTGCCCTGCTATAAATATTACAACGGTTCTACTCTGAATGGTGAATGCCTGCCTGCCTGCCGGTAGGAAGGCAGGCAGGCAGGCAGGCACTTTTGACTTTTGACTTTTGACTTTTGACTTTTGCAGGATGCACCTACGGAGCAGATACCTAAGTAAACGACATTGATTGCCCATTGACCGTTGACCATTGCCCATTGACAATTGACAATTGACCATTCCACCCTTAACTTAACAGCAGTAGAAGGCCCGCCATGTACAATTGCAAACTCCGCTTGCATCCTCAGTTTTTTTATTGATATTTGCGCAATCCCATATACAAATGAAGGTTTTAATCAAGCAAGCTAAAATCACCTGTTCTTCCTCTCCGCTCAACGGGCAAGTAAAAGACATTCTCCTTAACAACGGCGTTATTGAAACCATTGACAGCGACATTGTGGGAACGGCTGATGAAACATTTACTGCTCCCAACCTGCATGTAAGCATTGGCTGGATGGATATTTTTGCGCAATTTGGCGACCCCGGATTCGAACACCGGGAAACTTTGCAAACAGGTGCGGCCGCTGCTGCAGCAGGAGGCTTTACTGATGTGATGGTATTACCCAATACCAACCCGTCTGTTTCTACCAAGTCGGTGGTAGAATACGTCATTCAAAAATCTGCCAGCATGGCGGTTAATATTTACCCCATTGCAAACATTACCAAAAATGCAGCAGGCAAAGAACTTACAGAAATGTACGACATGTTTGCAAGTGGTGCCATTGCCTTTAGTGATGGAACGCAGGCATTGCAGAGCCCCGGCATTTTATTAAAAGCACTTCAATACATACTTCCAATTCCGGTTACGATCCTGCAGTTGCCGGATGATGAAAGCATCAGCGCACATGGATTGATGAACGAGGGAATTGTGAGTACCCAACTGGGGTTGCCAGGCAAACCGGTGATTGCCGAAGAACTCATGATAGCAAGAGATATTGAATTGTTGCGATACACCAACTCCCGCCTGCACATTACTGGTGTAAGTTCTAAAAAAGGCATCAGCCTCATCAAAGCTGCAAAAAAAGATGGACTCCATATCACGTGCTCAGTGTCGCCAGCGCATCTTTATTTTTGCGATGAAGACCTGGTTACTTACGATACAAATTTAAAACTCAACCCGCCCTTGCGCACCCGTGCAGACAGAGATGCACTGCAAGAGGCGTTTAAAGCCGGATTAATAGATTGTGTAGCTTCCCATCACTTGCCGGGCCATTGGGATGATAAAACATGCGAGTTTGAATATGCAAAATATGGTATGATTGGTTTGGAAACCGCCTTTGCTGTAGCCAACAGCTTTGCAAAAGATATAGCTACATTGGTGGAACAACTCACAGCTGCGCCCCGCAATATATTTGGCCTTTCTTTGCCGGAAATAAAAGAGGGACAAACAGCCTGCCTCACCCTTTTTGACCCCGAAGCAAGTTTTACTTTTGAAGCAAAAGACATTCGGTCTGCCTCAAAGAACAGCGCTTTTATTGGGAAAGAACTTAAAGGAAAAGTGTTGGGCATTGTAAATAAGAATCAACTAAGTTTCGGAAAATGATCAATAAACTAAGCGCTACTACCAAGGGACTCATGGCAGGAGTTATCATGGTTATCATTTCTATTGCCATCTATTTTGCAAGAGGAAATTTTGACAACAACCTGCAATACATTACCTACGCAGTGTACGTAGCAGCCATCCTGTGGGCCTTGTATGATTTTAAAAATAGTGCAGCAGAGAACAAATCATTCAAGGAATATTTTTCTACAGGTTTCCGATGCTTTATTGTGATCACTTTTATAATGGTCTTGTTTACATTCATTTTTACAAAAGTGGATCCTTCCATGAAGGAACAAATGGCGGTAAAATACCGGGCAGACCTTGCTGCAAAGGAAAATTATACCAATGTAGAAATTGAAGCAATGGTGCAAAAAGCAAAAGACTATTTCAATATCATGTTAACATCAATGGCTATATTTGGTTACCTCGTGATAGGTTCAATGGTAACGGTGATAGTTTCGCTGTTTTTTGTGCGATCAAAGCAGATAGCCGCAAACCGTTAAAGAATATTATTTGGCTGCAACAAGCCAGGGCTAAAAATTTACCGCCCGAAGAAAAAATAAGAACTTATGGATCTTTCAATTGTGATACCATTATACAACGAAGATGAGTCTCTACCAGAGCTCACCGCCTGGATAGAGCGTGTAATGCATGAAAATAATTACAGCTACGAAATGATCCTAATAGATGATGGCAGCATTGACGAATCCTGGACCGTAATAGAACACCTCCGCCTGAAAAACCCCTATATAAAGGGAATAAAATTTCAACGCAACTATGGCAAAAGCGCTGCACTCAATGAAGGTTTTAAAGCAGCCCAGGGCGATGTGATCATTACCATGGATGCCGACATGCAGGACAGCCCCGATGAAATACCAGCGCTCAGAAAAATGATTTTAGAAGATGGCTTTGACCTCGTAAGTGGGTGGAAGAAAAAACGCTATGATAATACACTTACCAAAAATATCCCTTCTAAATTATTCAATGCGGCGGCACGCAAAAGCTCTGGCATCAAATTGCACGACTTTAATTGTGGCCTAAAAGCCTACCGCAAAAAAGTAGTAAAGAGCATTGAAGTATATGGCGAAATGCATCGCTACATTCCGATATTGGCCAAGTGGGCTGGCTTTAGAAAGATTGGTGAAAAAGTAGTGGAACATCGTGCACGAAAATTTGGTGTAACCAAATTTGGTTGGGAACGCTTTATCAATGGTTTTTTGGATCTATTTTCCATCATGTTTGTGGGCAAATTTGGCAAGAGGCCCATGCACTTCTTTGGCCTCTGGGGCAGCGTAGTTTTTTTTATAGGGCTCGCCATTTGGACCTATCTTTTTATTTCTAAAATTGCTTTTCTAAAATATAACATGACGGACAGGCCTCTGTTTTACGTGGGCATCATTTCGCTGGTGATTGGTACACAACTCTTCCTGGCGGGTTTTGTGGGAGAACTTATTTCTAGAAATTCTGCCGAGAGAAACAGTTACCTGATAGAAGAAAAAGCTGGCTTATAGAGCGCTGATAAAAACTGATTGCCAGATAAAAAACGGATGATGATATTCAATATTTAAAAGAAAAGTTTTTACAAATACTTCCTGACTATTAACAGCGTAAATCCATTCCATCAGTGTCATCAGTATCCCCTAAAAAAATTATCATCATTGGCCCGGCGCATCCCCTGCGGGGCGGTGGCATGAGCACTTTTAACGAACGACTTGCCAAAGCTTTCATGCAGGCAGGCCACACCGTTAGCATCTATACCTTTTCATTGCAATACCCTTCCTTTCTTTTCCCAGGCACTTCACAATATTCTACTGAACCTGCCCCTGCAGGTCTTGACATCAAAGTGGTGATCAATTCTATCAACCCTCTCAACTGGCTTCGTGTGGGCATACGCCTAAGGAAAGAGCGACCCGATATTATTGTTGTACGCTTCTGGCTGCCTTTTATGGGCCCTTGCTTTGGCACCATCTTAAGAATTGCTAAAACGAATCGGCATAGCAAAATTGTCTGCATCGCCGACAATGTGATTCCGCACGAAAAACGGTTGGGCGACAAGGCCTTCACACAGTATTTTATGAAACCTGTTGATGCTTTTATCACCATGAGCGAAAAGGTTTTAAGCGATCTTAAAATTTTCGACAACAGCAAACCTGCCAGCTATATTCCCCATCCTTTGTATGATAATTTTGGAGAGAAGATTCCGAAATCCGAGGCAAGAAATCACCTGGAAATTCCTGCAGATACAAAGCTGGTTTTATTCTTTGGATTCATCCGTAAATACAAGGGCCTGGATATTTTGTTGGATGCCATGGCCCTGTTGAAGGCACATTCACCCGAAATAAAACTGTTGATAGCGGGAGAATTTTATGACGATCAGCAGCCGTACCTGAATCAAATAGCAAAGCTGCAACTAGGCAACAACCTTATTCTAAAAACTTCTTTCATTGCCGACAACGAAATCAAAAATTATTTTGGTGCGGCCGACGTGGTTGTACAACCCTATCGCAATGCAACGCAGAGTGGCGTTACGCCCCTGGCCTACCATTTTGAAGTGCCGATGATAGTTACCAATGTGGGTGGCCTGGCGGCCATGGTACCTCACGAAAAAGCAGGCCTGGTAGCAGAACCCACTGCTGCCTCTATTGCAAAGAGTATTACACACTACTTTACAAAAGGTACTTCTGCATTTTTGCCAGGCCTTCAGGAAGAAAAGAAAAAATACAGTTGGGAACTCATGGTTAAAGAAGTGGTGAAACTCGCAGGCTTCCCACAGCTGTGAGATTAGGCATTTGTTAAAAGCCTGTTCGCTGATAACCTTTAGTTAAATTTGACTCCCTGAGCATTGCAACCAGTTGTTTGGTGAATCTTTAAGTACTTTTATAACTATGAAATTTTTACCGATTTTGGTGTTGTGTTTTTTTACTACGCTGGTTGCTCCTGCTCAGTCTATCAGCAAAGCCAATTATAAAATATTAGAGCAAAAAGAAGACAGCTTAAAAATGCTAGCCCAAAAAATCATCCAGGGCGTAAACCCGATAGACCGGTTAAAGGCAGACAGCATTTTTACAAAAGTGTTGGTAAGGTCACTTAAAACAAAACATTCCTTCAATTATCCTTTTGACTCACTTCATGCAATTTCAAAATTGTATGCGCCAGATAGCAGCTTCAGGATCTATACCTGGCAAATGGTGATCAACGAAAATGTGGTTCGCCAGCACGGTGCTATCCAAATGAAAACAGCAGATGGCAGCCTCAAGCTTTTTCCCTTAATTGACAAATCTGACATTACGATTAATATTGCCGATACCATTGCAAATAATTATGGCTGGATAGGGGCTGTTTATTACAAAATCATTTTAACCAAACACCAGGGCAATTCTTATTACACTTTGCTGGGCTATGATGAAAACAATATCCGCAGCAATAAGAAGGTGATTGAAGTACTCAGTTTCAAAGATGCCGAACCTATCTTTGGTGGCAGGCAGTTTAGCATCGTGAGCGGATATGGATACAATAACAAGATGGCCAGGTTTATAATGGAATACAAAAAACAGGCAAGTCCACGCCTTACTTACGACCAGGATTTGGGTATGATTGTTTTTGAGCACCTCATTTCAGAATCGAACCAACCCAATAAAAAGTGGACTCTCATTGGCGACGGTGACTATGAAGGGTTTAAATGGACCGACGGCAAATGGGTGTATGTAAACAAAGTGTTTAACGAGGTAACAGCAGAGGGCAATGCCCCGATGCCATCTCCGCTGCGGGATGCTTCTGGTAAGCTAGACGAAAGCAAGCTAAAAGGAAATGAGAATGACTTGCCCGCAACTCCCGTAAAAAAGAAAAAAGAAAATTAGGCTTAACAAATACCTCTCCTCTTTGTTATAGCTTTCGTAAAACACCTGGTATACAAAATCCAGGGTATAAATTTTACGTAATTGGTTTAAACAATCAACATGCAAAAAATCAGCCTTCTTATTTTTTTAGCTTTTATAGGCCTCACCAGTTGTGCGAATAGAAGTACAACTTCCATTACTCATGAGCCTTTAACCAGCAATATTAATTTGCCAAATACAGACACGGTGACTTTCGCTAATGGATGTTTTTGGTGTACCGAAGCAGTGTTTCAACAAGTGGAAGGTGTAGTAAGTGTAGAGAGTGGCTACAGTGGAGGACAGGTTGCGAGCCCAACCTACGAACAGATAGGTACTGGTGCTACCGGCCATGCGGAATGCCTGAACATTGTTTATGATACCACCAAAGTATCTTACGACGATCTTTTAGAAATTTTTTGGGCAACCCATGACCCCACTACCTTGAACAGGCAGGGCAACGACATAGGACCACAATACAGGAGTGCTGTATTTTATAGAAACCAAAAGCAAAAGCAAATTGCAGAAGCTTACAAAGCAAAGTTGAATGAAAGCGGTGCTTTTGCAAAGCCGATTGTGACGACCTTTGAACCAATGACCAAGTTCTACAAAGCAGAAAATTACCATCAGAATTATTATAAAGAAAATGGTAGCCAACCCTATTGCCAGTATGTAATAAGGCCCAAGATGGAAAAGTTTGAAAAAGTTTTCAAAGACAAGTTGAAAAAGAATTAATCAATAAGTGGGCATTGAACTGTTGATGTGGGATGTAGGATGTAGGATGTATGATTGCTGATGTGTGATTGCTGATGTGTGATTGCTGATGTATGATGTATGATGTAGGATGTAGGATGTGTGATTGCTGATGTGTGATTGCTGATGTATGATGTAGGATGTATGATGTATGATGTATGATTGCTGATGTATGATGTAATGATGTAGGATGTATGATGTATGATATATGATATATGATGTAGGATGTATGATGTATGATGTAGGATGTCAGATGTATGATGTATGATTGCTGATGTGGGATGTATGATATAGGAGGTTTGATGTAGGATGTTTTGATTTTAAGTAATTTACAAACTACAGCCCGCTATCGGTTTCACATCTCTGTATTGCCTTTCTTTAATGTCCATTCACCCTTTCAGAACTTCGTCAGCCAGTTTTTCACCACTTCCTATTTCACCTTGCCCATTCACCATTCACCTTTCACCATTCACCTCTCCTCACCTTTCCTCACCTTCCTTAGCTCCAGCATGTTTAAACCATTGGGGTAAAAATTGGTGATATTGGTATGTACAAGATGCAGCGCCATATCGTACCAAAGGGGCACTACGGGCGCATCTTCAACAATCAGTTTGTCCATCTCCTGGTATAAACCATAACGGATAGAATCCGTTTCTTCCCGCAAAGCCTGCTCGTACAAAGCATCAAATTTTGGGTTGCTGTAGCGGGTGTAATTGGGTGGTGCAGGATTCTTACTGTAAAATACGCTGAGATAGTTCTCTGCGTCCGGATAATCTGCTATCCAACTTCCTCTAAAAAAGAGAGCCTGCGATTTGCTAGTCTGCTCCAGTAGCAAACTTTTCTGCACCACTTCTACTTGCACATTAATACCAGCCTGCTTCAATTCGTTGGCCACATAACTTGCAAGGTTAGAGTAAATGGGTATGGTAAGCAGTTTAATTGCAGTCATTTCCTTACCATCTTTAAACCCAGCCTCGGCCAGCAATGCTTTTGCTTTTGCGGGATCATAGGAATATCCCTTCACCACATCAGCATCAAATGAAGGCAGGCCCTGCGGTACAAAACCACTCTCTGCTGCTATACCAATAGAATTGCGGAGGTACAACATCATTTTCTTTCGATTGATGCTATAATTAATTGCCTGCCTTACTTTTTTTAATTTTAAGGGAGAATTTTTTAATAACACATTGTTGGTGTCTACCAAAATACCAAAGTATTCAATGTTCAGGTAAGGATGCTTGTTTAGCTGCAAGACGCCTTGCCACTGCTTTTTAAGATTACCTGTTTTGGTTAATATTTCATCTTTAAAAGAGGGATCAATATCATTGATAAAATCAAGTCTCTTTTGGCGGAACTCCAAAAACTCTGTTGCCTTGCTGTCATAAAAATTCACTTTTATGCCGTCTAAATACGGGTACGATTGTCCGCTGCTATCCTTTTCAAAATACTGTTCGTTTTTAGTGAGCACCAGTGCCTGTCCTTCTTCCCAGGCTACAAAAGCAAAAGGCCCGCTCCCCACCGGGTGCCGGCGAAAATCATTTCCGTAAGTCTCAACCGCTTCCCGGGGCAACACAGAACAGTATTGCATACTCAATATGCCAAGGATAGGCAAAAAAGGCTGCAGCAACTTAAGCTGAAAAGTACTGTCGTTAATGGCAAGAAATGGTGTAATGCTATCTACCCTGTTGTTAAATATCCAGGCACCGGGACTAGCAGTTTTTTTATGGATGATACGATCGAAACTATACTGCACATCTTTTGCAGTGAGGCGCCTACCCTTGCCATTTGCAAAAGCCTGGTCGTTGTGAAAACTAACGTCTGTGCGTATATGAAAAATGATGGTTCTTTTATCTTCACTAAACTCCCAGTGGGTAGCCAGGGAGGGTTTGATTTGCAGGTTCTCGTCAACCTCTACCAATGTATTGTACAATTGATGCACGGCCCACATGATAGATTGGTTTTTAGCAAACGCAGGATCCAAAGAAGCAATGCCACTCGTTTCGTTGTACCTGAATATTTTTTTATCTGTCTCCTGTTGTGATGAACAAGACACCAACACAAGCAGGGCCAAACAAAAAGAACCTCCACCAAACCACCTTTTAAATTTTTGTAAACCCATAACAGACTTTGATGGGTAAATTTATGTAAACCACTGCACATACCATTTAACAATTAGTGCAAGAGGCATAGAGCATTAAGGTTTAATTTTATACAACTAAAAGAGCAATACAAATGATTGAATGTTTTAAAGGCTTCGTGGCCATTTCCTTTTTAAGCCTGGCGTTTTCATTAGTTTCAAGCCGTGTAATGGCGCAACTGATGACAGCAAAAACGCAGTTCTCCCGGCAAGACACCCTGCGTGGAAGCCTTGGCCCTGGCCGTGTTGGTTGGAATGTGTTGCACTATGATATTTCGGTGCAGCCCCATTTTGAAACTAAAACAATAAGGGGTGTAAACGTTATCCGTTTTTATGACGAAGGTGCCAGGCGCATGCAGATAGACATGCAAGAACCAATGATCATAGACAGCATACTGAGTGAAGGCCGGCCATTGAAAATTATAAGGGAAGGGAATGTTTATTGGGCAGAGCTAAGAGACCCGAATGCCATGTATAAAATTAAACCCGGACCTGCAAGCATCACAGTCTACTTTCATGGCAAGCCCAAAGAAGCGTTGAGAGCGCCCTGGGATGGCGGCTGGATCTGGAAGCGTGATAAAGATAACAATCCCTGGATGAGTGTGGCTTGCCAGGGATTGGGCGCAAGCGTGTGGTACCCCTGCAAAGATTACCAGGGCGATGAGCCGGATAGTGGCGCCACGCTGCGTATAACGGTACCCGATAGTTTGATGGCTGTAGGCAATGGCAGGTTGATTAACAAACAAAATGCCGGCCACGGCTTAACCCAGTATAGCTGGCAGGTTACCAATCCCATTAACAATTATAATATTGTGCCTTACATTGGTAAGTACACCCATTTTGGAGAAAAATACATGGGCGAAAAAGGGGTACTCGACATGGACTATTGGGTATTGGAAGCAAACCTTGCCAAAGCAAAAGAACAATTTAAAGATGCTCCCCGTATGATGAAGGCTTTTGAACACTGGTTTGGGGCCTACCCTTTTTACGAAGACGGGTATAAGCTGGTAGAAGCACCACACCTTGGCATGGAGCACCAAAGCGCCGTGGCTTATGGCAATGGCTTTCAAAACGGCTATATGGGCAGAGACCGCTCTGGCAGCGGATGGGGCAAGAAGTTTGATTTTATCATAGTGCACGAGAGCGGCCATGAATGGTTTGCCAACAACATTACCACAAAAGATATTGCAGACATGTGGGTACACGAAGGGTTTACCAACTACAGCGAAACTCTTTTTACCGATTACTATTATGGTACCGAAGCTGGCAACGATTACAACCTCGGGAATCGTAAAAACATTGCCAATGATGCTCCCATTATTGGCAGTTATGGCGTGAACAAAGAAGGCAGCAGTGATATGTATGACAAAGCAGGAAACATGATTCACATCATCCGGCAGCTCATTAAGGATGATGAAAAATTCAGGAAAGTATTGCGTGGATTGAACAGTACCTTTTACCAGCAAACCGTTACAACCGCACAAATAGAAAATTACCTGGCCAGCAGTACGGGCTTAAAACTTTCTCCCATATTTAACCAATACCTGCGGCAGAAAAACTTACCCGTGCTGGAATACAAATGGAGCGGAAAATATTTTTTTTACAGGTGGACAGCATGTGTGCAAGACTTTAACCTACCACTAAAAATTTCCTTTACAGCGAGCAACAAAACAAATAAGTGGATTAAGCCTACAACTGTATGGAAGAAAGTAAAACACAATACCCCGCAAGAACAGCAGAACTTTAAGGTAGATAGAAACTTTTACGTACTGGCTAAAAACGTTGGGTAAATAAAAAGGGTAGCTTTCGCAACCCTTTTTATTTACTGATATTTTTTATCAAAGTTGATCGTCTTCATTTACCCTGCCGCTTCCTATATATCTTCGGCTATAGTAAGCATCATTAAGGTTGCTGATGGTAACGCCATCGCTTGAACTTGCATGAACAAAATAATCATTGGCAAGATATACTCCTACATGGCTCACACCGCCGGTGGTATTGAAAAATACAAGGTCGCCTTCTTTAATTTCTTCCCGGCTTATCTTCTTACTTGCTGCATACTGTTGCCTCGCCGTGCGTGGAATTTTAATTCCTCTTACAGTGGCCAATAATAAGCCTGTAAATGCACTGCAGTCTATGCCAGCTTTGTTAGTGCCACCATAACGGTACCTCGTCTTCAACCAATCTTCTACAAAATGAAACATAGTAAAATTGGTAATATCTTCAATATCCATGTTCATCAACTGTGCATATTTGAACTGGATAGACTTACAAGCTTCTGTTGCGAGTTTAAGTGATCTGACTACCGGGGCCACAGTTAAGATGTTGGCCTTAATAGTAAGCGGTGCCAGGGGCTCATCAATCCCATATTCAACTGCGTCTGCCTTTAAATCGATACCATCAATAAACTTAATGTGAGGTTGGGCCGAAGCTTTGGTAAAAAATAGAGAAATAATAATGACTGGAAATAATTTCTTCATATGTAAATATGACTGTTTACACGTATGCACGACGTCGATCTGTTGCGTAGACTTTCTGCTAATGAATGCTGGTCTATGACTTGTCCTACAAACTATTAAAAAATTGGTTTACCTGATATTGTGGCGCAAAGTTATGTTTATTGAGCTAAACGAACAACCGTTTTGCAAATTTTGAGGCGAAACAGCATCCATACATTCAAAACCAGTTAACATATCTTACATACCTGAACTCTAAACGAACCTAAGCAAAAGTTTATTGTTATACGCTATGCTTAGTTATTGTTATAGCATTTGGTAAGCACTCTTGCTTACCATATTGGTCTTAATTGCCCAAGAGGTCTACTTATTTATGTGTAAATGTTCTGGTAACATTCATGAAAAACAAATTAAATTTGACAGGGCAGCATACTAATATGTTGATAGCAACAATAAGCCTTACAGCATTGCGTTTAAAACTCGTCGAAAGATAATATAATAAATTTTAAACTTTTTTGTTAACAAATGGATAAGATGTTTCCAGGAGCTGGTTACAATAGTATTTTTTACAACAACCCAAGCCCAATGTTAATAATTGGTACGGATGCTCCCACTTACACCATGCTCGATGTGAACGATGCTTACCTGGCTTCTACCCACACTAAACGGGAAGACCTGATAGGGCAGCCTGTATTTGCCGTATTCCCTGCCAACCCGTCCGACCAGGTTTCTAAAAAAATAGATGAGGTAATTTTTTCTTTCGAAGAGGCTATTCAGAAGAAAAAGCCACATGTGATGAGCAACTACCGCTACGATATTCCTATACCCGGTACAGACCAATTCGAAGAACGCTATTGGACCACCAACAACACTCCTGTGTTGGATGCTCAAGGGGAAGTACTTTATCTGATCCACTCGCCTTCCAACGTTACAGAATTATTCAAGTCCACAGAAAGGGAAAAAGCTGCACTGAAGACCTTAGAACGCCAACAACATCGCTTAAACGCCACTTTTATGCAGGCGCCTGTGGGCATTGGAATTTTTAAAGGACCGGATAATGTTGTTGATCTCATTAATCCGCCGCTATGTGAATTGACGGGTAAAAAGAAAGAGGATGTGGTTGGTAAAACCATTTTCGATGCCTTGCCCTCAGCAAGGGGAATCGGCTTTGAGGAAATACTTGATAAAGTTAGATTGACCGGTGAACCGTTTAAGGGGTCGGGCATAACGGCACCGATTGTACGCAATGGGGTTTCAGAAAATGTACACCTCAATATTGTGTGCGAGCCCTACAGAGAAGACGATGGCTCTATAACCGGCGTAATTGCAGTAGCTATAGAAGTGACAGAACTGGTGAATGCAAAAAATAAAATGGAAGAAGCAGAGGCACGGGCAAGCCTTGCAGTAGAAGCCGGTGGGCTGGGCACTTTTGACCTGGACCTGGAAAAAGATGAAATATTTACTTCTAAAAAATTTGCCAGCATTTTTGGTTTTGAGGAGCCCGTAGGCAGGGAAGAATACTTCAATGCCGTACATAAAGACGATTTACCCGTGCGTGAAGAAGCCCTTGCCAAAGCTCTTGAAAAAGGAAGCCTTGCATACGAAGCCAGGGTAGTTTGGAAAGATGGCTCTGTACGCTGGGTAAGAGTAGAAGGAAAGGTTTTTTACAACCAGGAAGGAAAGGGAGTACGTATACCCGGTATTCTGTTAGACATTACCCAGCAAAAAAATGACCGGGAGGAACAAAGAAAGCTGGTAAGCCTGGTAGAAAACAGTGTTGACCTCGTTTCTATACTCAACCTGAACGGCGTTAATTCATACATAAACGAAGCTGGCCGAAAATTGCTTGGCTTCGAGAGCGAAGAGCAGGTTACCAAAGTGCCGGTAAAAGATCTACATGCACCTGAAGATTTTATCCTGGTAGAAAACGAGGTTATTCCCTCTGTAATGAAAAAGGGAAATTGGTCGGGCAGCATGATGGTGAGGCATTTGCAAACAGGAGAAATCTTTCCGGTGTACAACAACTGCTTTCGTATAGACGACCCTGTTAGTGGTGAGCCCATTGCCGTAGGAGCAGTGATGCGTGACTTAAGACCTGAGTTGAAAGCGAAGCAGGCCCTGGCCGAAAGCGAAAGCCTGCTGCGCAACATTACCAACGCCACTCCTACCGCCCTCTGGATGTCTGATGATAATGGAAACATCACTTATGTAAACCAAACCTGGGTAGATTGGACGGGGCAAACAATTGAAGCAAATATGGGTAGAGGGTGGTTTTCTGCTCTCGTAAAGGAAGACAGGCAGAAAACAATAGATAAATTTTTAGCAGATGTCAACTCCCGCACAAATCATGATGCTGAATTTAGGATTAACCATTCAGACGGAGAAATACACTGGTGCATTGCAAACGGGCAACCACAATACACCCAGGATGGTATTTTTAAAGGTTACATTGGCGCATGCATAGATATTACCGGGCAAAAACTGTTGCAGCAACAAAAAGATGATTTCATTGCTATTGCCAGCCACGAACTTAAAACTCCCGTAACGAGCATTAAGGGCTACGCCCAGGTACTCGAAAAAATGTTGCTTAAAAAAGGCGATGTTAAGGAAGCCATGATGATGAGCAGGATGGATGGACAGGTGAAAAGGCTTACCAACCTTATTGGCGACTTGCTGGATGTGACAAAGATCAACTCTGGCAAATTACAGTTTAACAAAACCGTCTTTGACTTTAATCTGATGGTAAAGGAGTTGGTAGAAGAACTTCAGCGCACCTCCGAAAAACACAGCCTGGTAGAACAACTCAATGAAACAGGCATGATCTGTGGCGACAGGGAACGCATCAGCCAGGTGATCACCAACTTCATTACAAATGCAGTCAAATATTCCCCTACTGCAAACGAGATCATTATTCATACAGCAACGAAAAATGGTGAGGTAACGCTTTGTGTGCAGGATTATGGCATAGGAATTCCACCAAACAAGCTGGATAAGGTTTTTGAGCAATTTTACAGGGTAAGCGGCAACATGCAGCATACTTTCCCAGGCCTGGGACTTGGTTTGTACATATCTTCCGAAATAATAACAAGAGAAGGCGGACGCATTTGGGTAAACAGCAAGGAAGGCGAGGGTTCTACTTTTTGCTTTGCATTGCCGCTATGGGAAGAGCATAGGGACTAATGCGGGGCTGTAAAAAAATTTTGAGTACCATTTAGGAACGAAAAGAAGCATGGAACAAAAAAAAAGGCTGATGATAGCCGATGATGACCGCGGCGTAGTAGACTTTCTAACCATTCTTTTGGACTTTGAGGGATACGACGTAACTAGCACATCAAACGGCACTACCCTTCTCAACCTAACAGGTGAACTACCCGACCTGCTGCTGTTAGACATTTGGATGTCAGGAGTAGATGGCAGGGACATCTGTAAATACCTAAAACAACAACGCCACACAAGCCATTTGCCTATTTTAATGATCTCTGCCAGCAAAGATATTGAGCAATCGGCCATTGATGCCGGCGCCAACGCCTTTCTGGCAAAGCCTTTTGAAATGGAAGAACTGCTGCAGACCATACACCAACAGTTAGGCCTGGCCGAAGGTCTTAAAACTTAGAGATTGCTGGTAACGCAAGTATGGTTCATGAAACAATTTACAAGCAGGTTACGATGTTTCAAAGGGAACATTCCTTTCCAAATTATCAAAGTTAACCCACATTGCAGCAAAAGCTTCATAAACTATTAAATTGTAAATTTCTTTAAGAATAAATCAGCGGTTTTGCACTTCCGTATTCGTTCTCCCCTACGAGTTTAAATTTTTTATTGCAGCCATGAGGCGTTAATTCAATTTGTAGTACACAAGGGGTGTTCGTATTTGGTTAGGCTGTTCGACCTTTGTGGCTTGTATTTCAAAAGCACGATACGTAAGCATCCTGACA
>JBBSJJ010000040.1:0-32355 GCA_038257335.1 Chitinophagales bacterium
CAGCAATTGTTGAAATTATTTATGATTATTTGAGCTCAGAAACGGTTTAAAAATTATTTTGCCGCAGATTCACAAATGAGTAAATCTGCGAATCAGCGGCATATATTTTCATAGAACCTGACCCAAATCGCAGTTTGATAGCCTGGAAATTCCTGCGGACGTCTTGAGCATCTCTATCGAAAAAAAAACTGCAGCAATTGTTGAAATTATTTATGATTATTTGAGCACAAAAACGGTTTAAAAATTATTTTGCCGCAGATTCACAAATGAGTAAATCTGCGAATCAGCGGCATATATTATCATAGAACCTGAGCAATATTTTTGTTTTGGATGTTAGTTTATTAAGACGTCTAACAGTAATACGCCTAATAAACCCATTACCGACACAATCGTTTCCATAACAGACCAGGAGCGAAGCGTATCTTTTAAGGATAAATTAAAATATTCTTTAAACATCCAAAAGCCAGAATCGTTCACATGAGAAAAGAAGAGGCTGCCTGCACCAATGGATAAAACCATAAGGTTAGGATTCACACCGGTAGTTAATATTAGGGGAGCAATAATGCCTGCAGCAGTTAAGCCCGCAACAGTTGCAGAGCCTACGCACACTCTTATGGCAGCCGCCAGCAACCAGCCCAGCAACAGCGGATTGATGGATAAGCCCTGCAGCTGCTGCCCGATTACAATGCTTACGCCACTATCTACCAACACCTGTTTTAAAGCACCAGCGCCCGCAACAATTAATAAAATGGGTGCAATGTCTTTTACTGCTTCGGTATAAAAATGCATGATGGTTTTTACGGTAATTTTTTGTGCAATACCCAAAGACCAGGTAGCAAATAACAGTGCTGCCAATAAAACAATTACAGGGTCGCTGATGAAAGAAAGCGTGGGCAAAGCCTTTTCATTTATTGAAATTACATAGGGTAGTGCTGTAATAATGATGAGCAACAGCGCCGGTAAAAGTGCAGAAAAAAAACTGTTGACTGCCCCAGGTAATTGGGCAAAAGTTTTTGGCTGGGTTTGAAATATTGCCAGCGGTTTAGTGGTAATATTTTTTATAGTGCGTGCAAATAGAGGCCCGGCCACCACCACTGCGGGAATAGCTACCAGGATGCCGTATAATAGAACTTTGCCTGCATTGGCAGATAATTGAATGGCAATGGCAGATGGCGAAGGATGCGGCGGTAAAAAACCATGTGTTACAGAAAGTGCTGCCAGCATGGGCAAAGCGGTGTACACAGCGGGTAAACCCGTGCGGTAAGTAACAGAAAATACCAGGGGTACCAGCAACACAAAACCTACATTGTAAAACAAGGGAATGCCCACAATAAAACCCGTAAGCATCATGGCCCAGTGAAAATACTTTTTACCAAAAAGTTGTATGGACGTATCAGCAATCTTTTGTGCGGCCCCACTCTCGGCTACCAATTTACCAATCATTGCACCGAGGCAAATAATTACAACAAGGTCGCCCATGATACTACCAATGCCCGTTTTTACGGAGCCGGTTAATTTATCTATGGGTATGCCCAGCCAGAAACCTGCCAGCAGAGACACTATTAAAAAAGCCAGGAAAGTATTGAGCTTTGCCCAGGCAATCAATACAATGAGAAGCATCAAACTGAGCAGCACTATAGTGATGATCATACGTTCTTGATAATTATTTTAAAAATCAGAATACTCCATTGGGTGCAAAAGCGTAATGTCTATATGCGATACATTGTTTTGATATTGGGGCAGGGTGGATAATTTTTTCCAGTCAGGCGAATCAACAAAGTTTTTCCAATGAGCGTCCCGGTCTTTTTTGTTTTCAAAACTGGTCATGTACATTAAGTTGGGCATATGGCTGCCTGCAATTACTTCTGCATAAAACACGGCATTAAAATTTAGGCGATTAAATAAATCTATTTCGCCGCCTTCATTAAACATATGTACTTTATTGGCAAATATTTTTTCTGTGGCGCTCTCGTAACTGCGCAGTTCATAAATTCTTTCATTTTTTGCTGCGGTAAGTTTAGGCAGTTTCATTTGTGGCGCTAATGAAAAAGCTTTCAGCAGTACTACTTCCATTCTTGTATAAGCTGCATCTGTGTACACCGCATTAATATAGGCTGCACCTTCTTTTTGGTAGCGGCTGTCCTTGGTTAGTTTGCCTGCTATGGCTACATGATCTTCTACATTTTTTATGGGCATATAAACAACCATTGTTTTCACAGCAGCAGTATCATTGGCAGTCGCCCTGAATACGCCAATGTTTTTATACCCATACCTGTGCAACGCAGGCAGCAACGCATTTTTAAGATAATTATTTAAAACAGTTTCCTGTGCTGTGTTGGTATAATGATAAACCGTAAGCTGGTATATTTCTTTTTTGGAACCTATGCCGCTGTATGTTGATGGGGCCGTTAGCAAAAAACCGCACAGCAATGCAAATAATTTGGGTGAAAAGAATTTCATGATGATGAAATTTTCAGGTTGAGTAAACAAATTAATTGAATAAATCTATATGCGCATATTTGTTTTAAAGGAGGTGCTGATTTTCTGATGGTATAGTTCTTCGTGGTATATACAAAGCAGTTTGTTACCAGGTTATGTCGTTGATATTACCAGCTGCCTGGAGAAATGTACCTGGGCGGGCTCTCTGAAACCCAGGCCACGGGTGCGACTAGCGCAGGGGGAAAGGGTACAGGAGTTTGCGACGGCCAAGGCAAAAAATTTAAAAATCAGCTGACAAAAAACCTAGCCGAAATATGGATGATGCTAAAATGAATTTCTTAGGAGAAAGTGTTTAAATTTATTTCATCAAACACTAACTTATGTACATTAAACGTAACTACGGCTTTTGGCAAACCTTCAATTAGTCAAAAATGCCTTTTGTTTATGGGTTGGCTTATGCTATAGTGTAGCTGCTGCCATTTTTTATTCAAAAGAATATCACCAGGTAGATATTTCTTTGCCCTGGCAGCCTCTAAGTGTTTTGGGTATTGCGGTAGCATTTTACCTGGGGTTTAAAAACAACGCCAGTTACGATAGGTTCTGGGAAGCCCGAAAAGTATGGGGAGGCATTGCAAATAACAGCCGCACCTTCGGTGCTGCATTGGTAGCTTTTGTACAAGGCGAAGAGGAGGCAGCTATTAAAAAGAAAATTATATTCCGCCATATAGCCTGGTTAACAGCATTGCGATTTCAACTAAGACTGGCCCGGGAATGGGAACATAAAGAAGACCGTGTCAAGGGCGTTTATTTCCCGGAAACATCTGGTAAATATTTCGAAAATTTAGACAATGAGCTTTGCCAATTTTTAGATAAGGAAGAAGCTATTGCCTGCTTATCTAAAACCAGCATTGCCACTCAAATTTTAAAGTATCAAAGCGTTGCCCTACAAGCAGTAAAAGACAAAAATTACTTTGATGATTTTAGGCACATGAAATTGCATAAACTAATCAGTTCTTTTTATGACGACCAGGGCCGCAGCAAACGCATTAAAAACTTTCCATTTCCCAGGCAATACGCCTCCGCGGCTTTATGGCAAACAGTCATTTTTGCGATGTTAACACCATTTGGTATGGTGAATGTTTTTGCCGGTGGCGATGCATTTTATTTTTGGCTTTCCGCTCCTTTTTCTGCCTTAATTATTTGGATGTTTTTCCTGATGGAAAAAATTGGCGACCATTCAGAAAATCCATTTGAAGGATCTTACAATGACACCCCAATTACGAGCATCTCCAGAAGCATTGAGATTGATTTACGCCAAATGATTGATGATGAAAACATACCAGCTCCCCTTACCAGTCAGGATGGTTTTTTAATGTAGATACAGCAAGTTGCCATAGCTTTTTATACCGGGGTAGCAGGCGGCAGCATCTGTGCAGGCTGAGCCATCGGAATACCAACGGGGAAATTGTAGATACACGGAACCGCACACAAAGCCACGCTGTACATCTGAGTCATTCAAGATAGCCCAGGAACTATCTGATAGAAATTACAGAACCGTTTTTTATAAACCGCTTTCCATTTGCAGAGTATCTTACATTAAATACAAAGGTTTGGTTAGGTATCCTGGTACCTTTGTAATTGCCATCCCACTTGCGGTAAGGATTTTCGCTATAAAATACCAGCTCTCCATAACGGTTATAAACTTTTAGCGAATATTCTTTCATGCTGGCGAGATTATTTCCTGCAGGGCCGAACAAATCATTTATATTATCACCATTTGGTGTAAAGGCAGAAGGGAAATATATTTCTGAACAATCAACTACAATATTAATACTTGCATCACCCAAACAGCCATTGTCATCGGTCACTATCACTTTGTAATTTCCTGTTTTTGTTACATCAAAAAATTGAGAATTACTATTGTCTTGCCATGAGTAGGAGGAGAAGTTACCAGCGTTTAACGTTAGCTTCTGTCCGGGGCATATAAAAGCATCTGCTCCGAGGCTAAGCTTAATGATTTCATTCTTATATGGTACTACTATGTTATCCAGGCCAACCATGCAGTTATTATTATCTTTTACAGTGAGCGAATAAACACCAGCATCTAAACCTGTAAGGTTTTGAGTAGCTAGATTATTATTCCATAAATATGTATAAGGAGAAGTGCCTCCTGAAACGTTTAAAAAAATAGAGCCGCTCAAAGAAGTGCATTTTTGGGAAGTGATGGTTGGATTTATAGTTACAGGCGTAGGGTCACTGAGAGTGACGCTTGCAGTAGCTGAACAAGAATTTGTGGAAGATACAATTATAGAATAATTACCAGCAGCTACATTAGTGATTGTTTTTGAAGTTTGAGGCGGTGAAGTATTCCACATTAAACTATATGGATTTGCACTTCCCGTTGCTGTTACGCTAAGAATTCCGGTATTGGTTTTTGCGCATGTAATTGCCTTGTCGATAGCTATACTTGCATCTAAAATAGTAACGATTTTTGAAGTTGTAATTGTGCCTGCTGAAGAAATTGAACTTAAGGTAACATTATATGCACCAGCACCAGAAAATATATGCGAAGGATTTATTGAGGTGGAAGTATTCAAATTGCCAGAGGAGGGATCTCCAAAATTCCATAATACAATAGATGAACAGGAAGAAAGATTAGTAAAATTAACTGTACGGGATGGTTGGCAGTTATAGCTAAAATCTGGTGTATTTACAGGTGTTTCAAAAATACTAATATCATCCACTGCGAATCCATCGAAACCATTACAAGAATTATCTGAGGCGAAAACAAATCGAAAACTCACATTAGTTAGTCCTGCTAAATTGGATAGGTCGTGAAACGCTGTGAGCCAATTACTGCTTCCATTACCTACCTGGCAACTCCCTGGAACTGTTTGTTTGTTGCCAGACCATCCGGATGTTTGATTAAAGGAAACAATACTATTGTTATTATACCAGTTTTCTGCAAGGCAAGGAGAATTAGAATTTATGCCACCCACATTATTCCAACTTGCGCCTCCATCAGTAGAGTATTGTAGTGAGGCTCCATCTGCATTTTTTTCCAGTTCCCAAAAAACTTTGAAAGAGATACGAGGTTTTATTAAAGTACTAAAGTTAAAGCAAGGGCTTTGTAAATAGGATTGTTGATTGCTATTATAAGCAGTATTGACCAAGCCTCCTGTTATCCAGCATTTATTTCCTTCTGCTGCGGATGTAATAACTGGTTTAGAAGGAGCTCCCCAGGTCCAGTCATTACCTACACCACCCGAGTTCCAGTTGCCGTTAGAAGCTTCAAATTTTTCACTGTACGGGAATACTGAAATTGTATTGCTACATGCCATAGGTAAAGTGGTATTCCTTAAAATAGATATATCATTTGAAAGGGAATTAGAAGAAACTATGTCCGGTCTTCCATCTCCATCAATATCTCCCAATGGTACACTCCTGCAAAAAGAGCCTGTGGCGTATTGAACGTTCGGCACTAATGCAATATTCCCTGTTGTGGATTGATTTTTGAATACTGAAACTGTGCTTGAATTAAAATTTGCTACCGCTATATCAATTTTGCCGTCACCATCTAAATCGCTTACAGAAGCGTAGAGTGGCTGTCCGCTTGT
This sequence comes from Chitinophagales bacterium, assembly GCA_038257335.1. Taxonomy (GTDB): domain Bacteria; phylum Bacteroidota; class Bacteroidia; order Chitinophagales; family Chitinophagaceae; genus Ferruginibacter. Next base: position 6,057 of record JBBSJJ010000040.1, read on the forward strand.
TGTGCTAAAATCTAATTTGGGTGCAAAAGAAATAGTTCCTACAACGCTATTATTTTTAAATATCGAAATAGAGGTACTGGAAGCGTTGGGCACAATTAATTCTGTTTTACCGTCGGCATCCAAATCTCCGATCGTTACATTAAAAGGTTGTGTTGCGGTGGTATATAATTTTAAGGGTGCAAAAGTTAAACCGGTTCCGGCACTAATATTTCTGGCAACACCAACAACATTGCTAGTCATTCCCGTTACTGCAAAATCCATTTTTCCATCATTATCAAAATCTCCAACACACCCACCACCAGGGCGAAATCCTAAGGGAAAATCGGCTCTGGGCAAGAAAGATATATTGCCTGCAGTGCTTGTGTTCTTAAATATTGAATAGGAATCTGAATTTTGATTGAACGAAATAAGTTCGGGTTTTCCATCATTATCAAAGTCCGCAAAATCAATCCAATAAGTATTTTGATTAGCTGCTAATGTGAATGCAGTTGCAAAACTTATATTACCAACACTACTAGTATTTCTAAATATAGAAAATGAACTACTGCTATAACAGTTTACTATTAAATCTAGTTTTCCATCTCCGTCTATATCTGTCAGATTTTCTCCGAAAGGACCGTTATTGGTTGGTAAAAAAATGGGTGGTAAAAGAGAAAGCGTTCCCGGCGAACTTGTATTTCTATAAATTGAAACATTGTTACCATTATTATTAACAGAAGCCAAATCTGCTTTACCATCTCCGTCAAGATCTCCAATAGAAATATTTCGTGGATAATTGCCGGATGCAAAATCTGATCTGTTACCAAAAGAAGTTGTATTGAAGGTAGGTGCAGATGAAAATGTGATATTAAATGGTACACCAGAAAATGCAGATAACCCATTCGTGATAACACTTATTGGTTTATAAGTAGCCCCAATTGGCACCTTTACAGTTATGCTTGTAGTTGTTGCATTGATTATTTGTCCCTTTACAGCGCCGAAATAAACTTTATTATTTATAATTCCGGCTGAAAAACCTGTACCATTAATAATTACAGAAGTACCTATTGAACCTGATTGGGGCGTAAAAGATGTTATGTTAGGCTGACCTATTAGTGTGGAATTTGGTAAGAACACTATCGATATTGCTAATACAATAAAGAAAAAATATTTCATAAATAATTAATGCATTGGCAATTATAAGATGAACTTAAACAAAATAAACCTAACTATTGCAACTGTGCCGCATATTCATAGCATGCCTTTTATTTTAATTGTTGCTTCTGCGATGCTTGATTAGCATGACCCAATACGAAATATCTCTGTACAGCTGTATTTTGAATGTAGGAATAGGATGATACCCGCAACCTATATTGATCATTCATTTTCAAAATACCTGGTGCTCGTGTCCTGATATATTTTTTTACCGTAAAAAAATTGAAGCACTGATGACACGAATCTGCATGAAGGCAAGTTTGACCGAGGAAGATTTATTTTTTTTTCTGCCCTGCAGAGAAGTTAGATTGTTTGGTGAGCCAACATCCTGCGAAGCAAGATAGCCCGGTGTTTATAAAATTTTAAAAGCTGATTCCTGGGTTCGTAAACAGTTTAACCAATTACGGAATCATATAAATCCATCCCACTTGCCTACCGGCAGGCATATCAGTGTCATCAGTGTTCCGCTGTTATTTATATGCACACGGTAGAATATATTTTCGGGAAACAGGCAAAAGTTAATCGGCACAGTTCAGGGCCATGGTCCGCAGGGCCCGGCTTCGCCTCTCTTAAGGTTGCTTTGCGTGTACACATAAAGGCAAGGTGTAAAAACATTCACATATCGGGAATATAATTTCATACTTCGGTAAGTTTAATGTTTAAAGGAACAGCTTGTTTATCATTTTCACGTTGGTCATGATTTTGATATGATGTTTGTAGTTCTTTACCAGGAAATGCGTCTCTTCAAACCAGGGACTTCTTTTCCTCTAGTTGGGCAAGTGAGTTTGTATTCTGGATATTTTCAACTTTACATACAAGGTTAGTTTGAGCACTCTTAATCGTGTGTGTTCTGATCCCATTATCTGAAAAGTTTTATTTCTTTTGGTTATGCACATTCATTCACGACGAATAACATTAATATTTATTTCAAATCTATGGGCGATTTCTATTTTTTAAAAGCAGCTTCTCTTTTTGGTGCAGATCCGATTCCTTACGAGGCTATATCAGATATTGGTAATAAATCGGCAGACCTGATAGTATACGCTATCCCCGTTATGGCCTTCTTTACCCTGGCGGAAATGATCCATTCGTGGGCAACGCAAAAAAGGCGTTACAACTCTACAGAGGCTTTTGGATCTCTACTGGTGGGGCTCGGTAATGTTGCCCTTAATTTACTGGCAAAGGCGCTTTTAATTCTGGGTACTATAGTTATTTATAATGCTATCCCCTGGAGGATGAGCCTCAACTGGTGGACAATTATACCTTGTATTTTAGTGTACGACTTTTGTAGTTACTGGGCTCATCGTATATCCCATCATAACAGGTTCTTTTGGGCTACACATGTAGTGCACCATACGGCCGAGCACTACAATCTTACAGTTTCTTTTAGGTTGAGCTGGATTCAACATTTCAAGATCATCTTCATGATCCCACTTGTTTTGCTCGGATTTCACCCAGTCATTTTCTTTATTGTTAACCAGGTGATGGTGTTATTTCAATTCTGGCAGCACACAGAGTATATCAAAAAACTTCCTGCCTTCATAGAATGGGCTATCATTACCCCCTCTAATCATCGTGTTCACCATGGATCAGACGAAAAATATATAGACAAAAACTTTGGTGTTTTATTCACTTTCTGGGATAGATTGTTTGGTACTTATATTCAGGAAGACTTTTCACCCACATTCGGAATCACTAGTAAAATAAAACTTTCTTCTAATCCTTTTTACCTGAATTTTCACGAGTTCGTTGATATTGTCAGGGACGTTCGTCAGGCTACGGGCATTAGAAAAAAATTCTTTTTTTTGTTCGGAAATCCAGCTGCTGTTGCAGCATTGAAGCGACAGGAATCTGCAGTTGAGCAAATTTAAAAAATCATCGCAAAACAGCATACTACTATTGACTATTAATTTTCGATACAGTCGGTACTTATGCCAAACCGTAACGTGGCAGTTTGAAGGCCTATTTTGAAACAAAAACTAAACACTTTATAATTTTATTTTCTCCATCCTTCCCTGTAAGTTCTTTTTACAAACTGGTTAGCAGCTTCAAAGTTGGTAACCTTCATATTGGGCCCATCCCACAACAACTGGATATTGCGCCCTGGGTATTTCGTTTCTTTTCCGGAACCTGTTCTTAAGTCATAACTGCGTATGGCAAGGTTTCCCATCAACACCGTTTCTGTTAATGGGCCGGCAATGCTGAAAGGTGCACTCAGCTGGGCCGTTTCTTTGCTGTTGTACCCGGCAATGCAGGCATTTACCCATTGTGCATAATGACCATCGGCACCATTAGGAACTCTTGCAATGGTTTGTGGCACTTTGATTTCGCTGTTCAAAGAAAGTGGCAGCAGCCTGGGATTGGCACCATAAGTACTGCACATCATTTTGCCTTTGTTGCCTGCTATAATTACACCATTGCCGCCATCGCCCATCATTTCGTTGGCTCCTAACTCTTCCGGCCTTTCTGGTTGAATACCACCATCCATCCAATGCATGGTTATGTGTTTCCCTTTTTCTTTTGCATTAAACAGCAGTGTAACATGCGAAGCCGCCGGCGGACTATCCGGAAAATACCCACGAACAAAGGGACCGGTATAAAAACTGCTCACACTGCAGGTAGCTGCCGTGGGGTAACCAAGTCCCAGCACTTTAAAAGGTGCCTCTACCAGGTGGCATCCCATATCTCCCAAAGCTCCGGTGCCATAATCCCACCAGCCACGCCAGTTGAACGGAGCTATGTCATCTACGTAAGGTTTGTAAGGAGCTGTGCCCAACCACAAATCCCAATCCAGCTCAGCAGGCACTTGACCCGTTTTTTGAGGCCATGCAATACCTTGCGGCCACACGGGTCTGTCTGTCCAAATATAAATATCTTCTACCTCGCCAATGATGCCGGCGTTGTACCATTCCATTAATTGACGCACCCCATCGCCGCTGGCGCCCTGGTTGCCCATTTGTGTAACTACCTTATATTTTTCTGCAGCCTGCGTAAGCATTCTTGCTTCGTAAATGTCATGCGTAAGCGGCTTTTGTACATACACGTGTTTGCCCATCTGCATGGCAGCTATTGCCTGCACGGCGTGGTTGTGATCTGGTGTGCTCACACTCACAGCATCTATATTTTTCCCTTCCTTATCCAGCATCTCCCGGTAGTCTTTGTAAAATTTTGCTTTGGGAAAACGTTTCCTGCTTTCTACAGCCTGTCTCTCATCTACATCACATAAAAACGCTACGTCAGCCCGGCCGCTTTTAAAAAACATATTCAAATCACTTTCCCCCTTGCCGCCTACACCAATACCTGCCACCATCAGCCTGTCACTGGGTGCTATAAAACCTTTGCCGCCCAAAACATGACGGGGTAAAATGTACAATCCCACTGCAACGGCTACACTGTTTGTAATAAATCGGCGGCGGGAGGAAGCTAGTTCTGATTTTGGTTCAGTTGTTTTTTTCATTTTACATATTTTTTTTGCAAGAAGAGAAGGTGTTGTAAGATATTGAAATTATAGAAATTATTAGCACTAAGTTAATCTGTAACAATACTATTCCAGATGGTGGCAAACAGCAGTCATGAAATTGAAATGGCAGCAATCTAAATGGACGTGTTGCAACAGTAAGGTTTTTTAATGGTTAAAGCCCGGACTGGTGTCATGTTGCTCGTCGTCGACGTGCAAGGGGTAACCAATGAGCAGGCAACATATGCCGCCTGGAGCGCTGAAACTGATGATGTAAAAAGTGCTGTTCGGCAGTTAGGCTAAAACAATAACGCTCGATCGACGGTGCTCATAGTCCTTTCTTTTGAGGCTTTGCATCTGGCTCCAACTAATTCCAGTGGCATCTTTATTGTATAGTTAAAAACTTAAAAGAAGTGCATGAAAAAAATATTTACAGCAAGCTTCATTGTGGTGCTTAGCATTACTCAAACTGCCTGCGCACAAAAAAGGGTTCCAAACAGACAGAAGACTACCCCGGTTTCAACCATTCAGGATTCTGCTAAATGGCGGCAGGAAAATAATATTGTAAACCGTGATTCTGCATTTGCAAATCCGTATTACGGCGTGCAAAAACTGCTCGGCGGAAACAAACGTTTTCAACAGGCAAACAGCATCTTCCCCAGGCAGGATCCTGCACTTATCAAACGCCTATCCGAAGGGCAACTTCCTTTTGCTACCATAGTAGGTTGCTCCGATTCCCGTGTTTCATCTGAAATACTTTTTGACCAGGGTTTTGGCGATTTGTTTGTTTGCCGCACAGCAGGACAAGTAATGGCCCAGGCAACCTATGGCACTATCGAATACGCTTATCTTAATTTAGGCACAAGGCTTATAGTTGTGTTGGGGCACAGCACATGTGGGGCGGTAGAAGCTGCCATTAAAAGACCTGAGGCACCTCCCGGACATATTGTTTCGCTCATTAATGCAATCAAACCTGCTGCATTAAAAGTGCAAAAGATGCAAGGTGACAAATTGGAAAATGCAGTAAGACAAAACATCATAAACCAGGTAATGGAGCTGCGGCAACTTGAGCCTGTATTAAGCAGGGCTTATGATAGAGGAGAACTGCTTATTGTAGGTGCGGTTTATAATCTTGCAACGGGCAGTGTTGAGTTTCTTAGCGAAACAATGGAAAATTTACCTCCTACCAATTTTTCAAAAAGGGATATTACAGGATTGTGATTGTATGAAAATTCAGGGTGAACTACGGATTGCCAGCCGATTAATTACGAGACAAGTTGTTTTGGGTCTGCATGGGCGAATCCAAAAGCTCCCTATCCGCTTTAATAAAAGTTGCACATTGGTATGCATTACAATAGTGCGACGCAAGGATGTTGCCATGAAATACAAATACCGGTAACAAAAACATTTTCATCTACAAACACTAAGAAGATTTAATAAATCTTAGAGCTGCCGGCAGCAATCGCTTGCCTGCGTTTTAATTGATATTAACTATCATTCAGGAAATGTCCTGGTTGTAATAGGGTGGGTGAATTTGTGTGTAAGGTAATTAAAGCAAAAGCTATTATTTGCTCTGCGATGTATTGTTTTTTAAATAAAGTTCCTGCACCAAAATCATGAGGATAAGCATTAGTGGGGTGGCTAATACCAATCCCCATCCACCGGTTAAGGGACTAATTAATAATTGCGCCGTAATGATAAGCGCAGGCGGCGTATTGATTAATTTTTGCTGCACCATTGGAGTAATAAAGTTGCTTTCTACAACTTGTATCAGGATGTAGAGACCAGCAACAATTGCAGCCGTAGCAGGACTTTGCATTAAACCAACCAGCACAGCGGGTATCAAGGCTATTAAAGGACCAAAGTTTGGGATGAAGCTAAGTAAACCTGCAATGATGGCCAATACAAGCCACATGGGTATACCAATGATGGCCAGGCCTATAGCTGTTAAAATCATTACAACAGCCATAGAAAAGATTTTTCCTTTTAACCACTTCTTTAAATTCTCTCCCAGTTTAGTCAACACATCTTCCCCTTTGTGCTGGCCTTTCTTTGGTATTAGTGCTACAATGCCTTTCTTGTAAATTGCCGGTGAAATAGTAAAAAATATCCCAAGGAATAAAACAACATAAATATCAGCGAATACGCCAAATGTAGATTTAAAGAAAGTGCTTGCAAGCGCCTTCGCTTTTTTAGTCGTTTCGGGGGCATTTGCTTTTTCCACTACCAGCTTTCCAATTGGGTTTTTACTAAGTTGTGATTTTGCATTCTCTATGGTTGCCGGCAAAGTGTCACTTAGTTCTGCAACCTGCGCCTGAATTTTAGCACCCATCAGCCAGAACAACCCGGTTGTTAATATTACAACTCCTATAACTGAAATAGCCAAGCACACGCCTTGCTTCCATTTTGTTTTTCGGCATATTAATCCGCTCAATCCGTGGAAGAATATCGCTATTAATGCACCTGCCAGTATGAGTAAAAAAACAGAGAAAGTGGCTTTGAACAATAAAATAAGAATTACTATTAAAGCATAAATGCCGCCTTTGATCCAAACCTTCTTCTGGTAACTTAGGTCGTCTGCGTTATGTACATTCATTGCTTTTACTTTTATTTTTTAACTGGTTGCATGGATAATTTGCTCTCATTATTTTTTAATTCTCTTTCCAAAAAATAATTCAATGCGGTGCGTAAGGATGCTGCTGCGGCTAACTTTCCAACCTCATTCCAGGCAGGGGATAGCTACTTTTTTTTCATGTAGAAAATTGATATGCAGCAACAATGCTACCACCTGTACCGTAAGATGAAGTTTAGAAGTCTTATTTACAAACTTATCTTAATCAAATAATCTTACTTCGCATCTGCCGGACTATTTTATGTTATTGGTAAAGAGGAGGATAGACAACAGTGTATATTTTAATCCGGTTTGTGGGTAATTAATTTCACACTCTTTTTTCGTTTTATTTAAAGTGCCTCTTATCAGCTAAGGCTTTTCTTGTAGTGGCCGTAACAGTTTTTTGTGGCAGCCACGCTTTTTTTATGTAAGAGTACAGAGTAGTATTGCCCATTTGGTTGTACAAATCTTTGGCGTCGGCTTCTTCCTTACCGCTACTTATAATCCCTACATGGAACAAAATTTGTAGCCAACAATTGGGTTCATGTCATTTATAAAAACATCCCTAGAACCTTCGCAGGCCTCGGAAAAATCTATGAAGTAAATCTAACCTGCGTCTTCCTAAAAGTATCTACTTAGTAAATGCAAATACCTTATTGCATTTGACGAATAAATTATTAACCTAAATAAAAGAATGATGGAAATAACCTATCAACAAAAAACAAAAAATCTCTTCTCAATGGTAACAGCGATCGCTCTTGTTTTCTGCCTTGCATCCTGCTCTAGAAAAATATCTTTTCAAACATCGTCTGTAGTGCCTTCCGCCGAAGGATCAGTAAAAGTAAAAAAGGATAATAACAACAACTACAGTATTGATTTGAATGTAATACGACTGGCAGATCCCATGAGGCTCGAACCCTCCAAAAGCACCTACGTTGTTTGGATTGAAACTGCGGAAAACGGATCAAAAAATATTGGGAGCCTGAACACTTCAAGCAGCTTATTTTCAAAAACGCTTAAAAGCTCTTTAAAAACCGTGTCTCCTTTTAAACCCATAAGCGTGTTTATAACTGCTGAAAACAACACTAATATTCAGTATCCCGGCTCCCAGGTAGTATTAAGAACTAATCGATTTTAGATCTACCAAATGTAGCTCTTGGATCGCTTAACATAAACCGAAAAAATCCTTCACCATGACAGAAATTAAAATAGAAAAGAAAAAGCCTGTATTGCCCTGGATTTTGTTAGTGCTCGGTTTGCTTGCTGCTGCCTGGTTCTTCTTTTTTCGCAACAATAAAGCTGAGCCTGTAGACACAACAGATAATACAGCGCTGATAGGTAAACCTGAAGATAACAACGTAGTTTCCAGCTATGTTACGTTCATTAATTCCGATACCAATACAATGAGCCTGGACCATGCATTTACCAGCGAAGCATTAACAAAGCTTACCAACGCCGTAGATGCTATGGGTACTCAGGCTGGCTACGATGTAAAAACCGACATAGCCAAAGCAAAACAAAATGCAGATGAGATTGCAAAAGATCCTATGTCAACCACTCATGCAGAGAAAATAAGGAGCGCTGCAGATGTATTGAGCACTGCTTTACAAAACATGCAGCAGGCAAAATATCCGGGATTGAGCAATGAAGCAACGGATGTGAAAAGCGCTGCTGCGGCCATTAGCCCCCAAACATTAACGCTCGACCAGCGGGATGCTGTTAAGTCTTTTTTTAGAAAGGCTGCAGACCTGCTATCTAGAATGAATTGACCACGCTTCTAAAAAAATTATGTTATGACAGACAAAAATAAAAACCTGTACTATTTGCATGAACTATCAGATTATAAAGTAGCTGATGATTATGCCGATGTAAGAGATTGGGAAGTAATAGATGCAGACAAAAGAACAATAGGCAACGTGGCTGGATTGCTTGTAAATAAGCAGGCAGAGCGGGTAGTTTATCTTGATGTGGAGGTGGATGCATCTATAATTGCAGCGGGGCATGAAACCTATGCAACACCGGCCAGTAAAGGTGTGCATGAATTTTTGAACGAGGATGGAGGAAACCACGTGATTATACCAATTGGCATGGTAACCCTGGATGAAGACAATAAGAAAGTGCATACTAACCAAATTGATTACAACACTTTTGCCCAAACAAAAAGATTTAAAAAGGGAGTCGAGTTAGAGAGGTCTTATGAACTAAAGGTTTTACCCGGCTATTGCCCTGGTAGCCAGTTTGGTGAGGAAAGTGGTTCAGACAAGCAATTTTATGATCGCAAAGAATTTAAATGGCCACCGTTAGGCCCCACACTTTAAAAATAAAAATATGAAACGCACTATCAAAAATCTCATGGGTTTTACAATGGGCGCCACAGACGGCGAAATAGGAAAAGTAAAAGACTTTTATTTTGACGATGAAACCTGGACGATACGCTATCTCGTTGTAGAAACAGGCAATTGGCTCTCTAACCGTAAAGTACTTATTTCGCCAGAGGCGCTTTTACATGGGGATTGGGCCAATGAAACATTTCCTGTAAACCTCACAAAAGAGCAAATAGAAAAAAGCCCCGACATAGACACCGATCACCCGGTTTCGCGGCAGCACGAGGTGGATCTGTATGCGCATTACCCCTGGACAAATTATTGGGGTGGCGGTCTGTGGGCCGGGGGTATAGGCACTGCCGGAATGATGATGCCTGTGTCATCGGCACCTCTTGAGGAATCAGTAAAAAGCAGTACCAATGCTGCCGGAAGCGAAGTAGACAGCGACCCTCATTTACGAAGCGCTAAAAGTGTGCAGGGCTACAGCATTCATGCATTGGATGATACTATAGGCGATGTAGAGGATTTTATAGTAGATGACAGCAACTGGACAATACACTATTTGGTAGTAGACACAGGAAATTGGTTTCCCGGCAAAAAGGTTACTATAGCGCCCGATTTAATTAAGGACATCAATTGGGAAACTTCCGAAGTTGTTGTAAATGCATCGGTAGACCAGGTTAAAAACAGCCCGGAATATGATGCCTCCAAACAGCTAAGCAAGGAGTACGAGACTGGATTAAAAAACTATTATGGCCGGTTCATTCATAAGTAAGGATCTTTCTAATTACTAAAAGTCCTTTAGCATGAACAACTCGCATGGCACCTTACTGTTGGTTTTATTGATAGTACTGCAAAGTGTAGCTATTAGTTGTAAAAATGGGGGAGGGGTAAACAAGACTGCTATTATAAAAGATTCATTAGCACAGTCAACCGAAACCCCTGCTGCCATAAACCCCTCAGGTGGTATGGTCAATTTTGTAACGGCGTCAAAGTTGGTGATGCCGGCAGTAGTACATATAAAAATTCGTTTCAATGGCTCAACCGATTATGCAGCATCAGGCTCCGGTGTAGTTATAAGTGCTGATGGCTTTATAGCTACCAATAACCATGTGGTTGAAAACGCATCTGCCATTGATATTATACTGCCTGACAGGCGAACTCTTTCTGCAAAGTTGATTGGTCGTGATCCTAATACGGACTTAGCGCTTTTGAAAATAGAAGCAAACAATCTTCCAGTGGTTAAATTTGGAAACTCTGATAAGGTGCAGATAGGCGAATGGGTCTTAGCTGTAGGGTTTCCTCTTTCGCTTAATACAACCGTTACTGCAGGAATCGTAAGCGCCAAGGCAAGAAGCATTGGAATCATCAACCGGCGGGGCAGTAATAACATGCAAGATAATTCGGCGCCCGAAGGCAATGCGGCGGTTGAATCATTTATTCAAACCGATGCAGCCATCAACTCCGGCAACAGCGGAGGTGCACTTGTAAACACCGATGGGGAATTGATTGGCATTAATTCAGCCATCGCTTCGCAAACCGGCAGTTATGCTGGCTATGCTTTTGCCATACCTGTTAACCTTGCAAAAAAAATTTTGGATGATTTAAAAAACTTTGGCGTGGTAAAGCGTGGTGTGTTGGGTGTTTCCTTTCCGTCGCCCGCTGCAGAAGGCCAGTACCTGAAACAACAGGGCCTCAATCCGGCCTCGGTAAAAGGTGTTTACATAACCGGTGTGCAAAATGAAAGTGCCGCTGCTGAGGCTGGCCTTAAAGAAGGCGACATCATTCAAAGTATTAATGGCATTTTACTCAACTCATCAACGGAGTTCTCTGAAAGAATAGCAAGACAAAAACCAGGCGATACCATCAATTTGACCTACCAGCGCAAGGGCGCTACCGCCACCGTTGCTGCTACATTGCACAGTGAAGTTGCGCCAAACCCTGTAAAGCCAGCAGCTAAAAGTGATAGAGCCCTTCTGGATATATACAACAGGCTTGGAGCCACTTTCGCCCCGCTAACTTCCGATATTAAACAGCGCTATAATTTAGGTACTGGTGTTTTGGTAACCGGGGTATATAGGAATGGTTTTTTTGACCAGGCCGGCATTCCTCCAGGTACTATCATTGCTTTTATCAACGGCACACCCATCAACAATCCGAAAGATATAGATATGGCCTTGCTCTCAGCTCAAAGTGGAATGATTCAAATATTTGCTATTGCACCTGATGGTTCAAAAGTGGTATTCAACTTTTCACTGGGAACTTAAAAAACTTTATTTTTTTCATGTAATACAACCAGGTTTGGGCATACCATTTGCCCAACTAAAGACAATTAAAAAAAACTCTCATGACTATTCAAATAAATTCAGACAACAATATAACAGGCACCGAAGAACTAAGCAACTTTGTAGAAAGCACGATTGCAGAAACTTTAAAGAGATTTGATAGCCAGATAACCAGGGTGGAAGTTCATCTAAACGACGAAAATAGCAACAAAACTGGCGTGAAAGATAAGCGTTGTATGATAGAAGCTCGCCTGGAAGGTATGCAACCAATTGCAGTTACTGCTCATGGCGATACAATTGAGGCGGCATTGAGCAGTGCATTGAGCAAACTCAAAAGTTCGCTCGATACCAGCCTTGGAAAGTTGCAAAAACATTAGTAGCGGAAAATACTGTAGCATAACAAACATGAAAAGGCGTTTATATACGAGGTTCATATCCGTATAGAAACGCCTTTTCATGTTTATACTATTTGGTTAAAACTGCCGTAGATTGGAAGTGTAACTCAGTAAACATTTTTGAACTGGGCAATACTTATACTCGCCTACACAGCCTTTAGTCTTTTTGTATTGTAAAGATCAGTTGTGTAAAAAATAAAAAATTACTCCAGGTTCTGGGTTTGAAGTTTTACACTGATTGCCTGCTCAAGTGCCGCTGGCAATACACTGGCTTTGTCGTTAATAGCTCTAAACAGCTGCACGCTTGTATCCCACACAAAAACATTTTTTGGCCCGGCATTTACACTCACGTAATACCGCACCTGCTCATTGAAGAAGAATGGCTCAAATTCAACCCTGTAGGGAATCTCATCTACTAACAGGTTAAAATGTCTTTCATTGTCTTTGGCGGCCTTTGTCTGATCTATAAGAGGAGGCACACTTTGATTTTTATTGTCGTCCATATTTTTTTGTTTTGAAGTGTGTAATCTGAATTCCCGTTTTAACTAAACAAATACTTTATTTTACCACAAGTTGGTTGTCTATTTTTTTTGGATGAAGTACATCAAGATCACCCATCAAAGATTGAAGATTAACCCTTTCAATATTTCCCCTTAGAACTACTACTCCTGCGGCTACATCAGCCTGCACACCAGGATACTTGGTGATTATAGACTGAACAGATGTTCTCAGGGTGAGGTCGGTGGAATTATCTTTACTAATATTATTTTCTACTTTTTCTACGCCGCTTACATCCTTTATATTTTTTTCTATATCGGCTGCGCAGTTTTCGCCCTCACACGTGCCGGTTAGTGTAACCACACCATCTTTTACAGTGGAACTAACGCCTGCATGGTTTTTATTGTCCTGCAATTGTTTTGTTACATTGTCCTGTATATCCTTGTCATTGTGCTTATCATTGCACGATATCATAGTTAAGAGCAGAAGAGCGATTGCGAAAATGGGTTTAAGTTTAAACATGATTTATTGTTTTTAGTTAGTTAAAAAAGTTCCTATAACCATGCCAAAACGATGCTGGGTATTACAATCTTTTTCGCAAATATTCACCTCTTATGCATGCTTGAAATTAGGTTTGTTACTAAACCCGCAATACAAGCACAGTCTTTGTGAGTGGGCCGCATTACCCCACGAATCTTAATCAGCATATTTGGGGTGTTTAGTTGAAATAATTTTTACCAGGCACCGGGCAAATTAAAGTAGGTATACCTGGATCTAACAAACGCCCAATCTCAAGAAAATTGTGGTTAGCCACACAAGGGGCAAATGAAAAGCGATGCATGCAGGAGGCAGATCTTGAAGGAACACGCCAGTTGCGGCGACATAACAATTCAACAACCTTTAAAAGCAGCATTAATTGAAAGCTCGCTTGATACTACACTTGCAAAATTACAAAACCATTCAGCTTTCAAATCTTGTTACTGCTGTTGGTTGGCGCTTTTTGCTGTATGGAAGTGGTGATGGGAAATGGCTTTGAAGCATCATAAAATTTAAGTTCAGTAATATTGGCCGGAAGATTAAATCCATTTTTTTCTAACCTTGTTTTTACTTTTTTAATGAGCCTTCCGCGGGTTTCTAAAGTACCTCTTCTAAAATCATCTGTTCTCACCCAAAAAAATACTTTTAAATTTACAGTACTTACGGCCAACTCATCTTCGGCAACAAAGTTCACATGCAATTCATCCTTTACTATTTCCTCATCTTCATCAAAGCATGAAATGATTATTTGTTTGGCTTTTTCAATGTCATTTTCATAAGCAATTCCCACAATAAAATCTGTGCGGTAAAAGCCGTCTTCTGTATAATTAAATACAGGCTTTGTAAGCACATCGGCATTGGGTATGTACACGTTTCTTCCATCAAAAGTGGCTATCTTGGTATACCTGAATTCCATTGTCTTCACCTTGCCAAAAACGTTTTCAATTTGTACAGTATCGTTTATATGAAAGGGCCGGTTAAAAGCAAGTATGATACCTGCCAGGAAGTTTCCGGCTATGTCTTTAAAAGCAAATCCTAAAACTACGGCCGATGCCCCGGCAGTTGCAAAGATGGCTCCGGCAATCCCACTTAATCCCGCAATGTGCAGTGTAAAAAGAAACACACAGATTATCAAAACCACTTTAACTGCCTTTGCCAAAAAGGTGCTCATTAAGGGGTCGTACGATTTTCTTTTTACCCTTTTCTGAAAAAGAGATGTAAGCCAATTCACAATAAGAATTCCTATCACTAAAATTAAAATAGCAAGTCCGAGACGAGGTACCGCTTTCAAAAATCCTTCATAATACACTTCCAGTCTTTTCAAAATCTCATTCATGTTACTATTTTTTTTAGGGTAAAAAAAATATGCTAAGCACCTGTCGTTTTTACTTCGTCCCTTTTACTTTGCATTTCTTTTTCGGTATTTTTTGTGTTTTCTTCATTTTGCTGCACACTTCTTTCACCACTTTCTACCTGAACAGTTTGTACAGTAACTGCATAATCTTCTGGCTTAATTTCAGAACCGTATTTTAATGAGTAGGCTTTGGTGAACTCGGCACCAAAATATAAAATCACCGACGAGTAATAAATCCACAACAGTAAAACAACCAGCGAACCCGCCGAGCCATAGCTGTTGCCGATGTTGCTGTTATTTATATAGAGGGTAATACAAAATTTCCCAATCATAAATAACACTGCTGTAAATATAGAACCTGCAACTACATTCTTCCAGCTAATAATTGCATCGGGCAGTACCTTAAAAATAATGGCAAATAAAAATGCAACAACCAGGAGTGTGACCAATAGATTAGCTATATAAATAAGCACAATAGCGTTGTGGGGAAACATTTGCTGAAGTTTATTCATAAACCCATCCAACAATGTATTTATCAAAAGAGATACGAGTAAAAGAAATCCCAGGCTTGCGGTAACCGAAAAAGAAAGGAGCCTTTTTTTTAACATGCGCACCCAGCCACTACCGGATTTCACTTTCAAATTCCAAATCATGTTGATTGAATCCTGCATTTCTGTAAACACAGTGGTGGCCGCTATTATCAATATTACAAAACCTATGATAGCCGTAAAATTGTTTCCGCTTACCGAGGCGTTCTGCATAATACTCTGTATTTGCAACGCAGCATCCTCACCCACGAAACCGCTAATTTGTTTATAGATGGTTCCTTCAATGGCCTGTCTGCCCCAAAATAAATCGGCAATAAATATAGCAACAAGCAATGTTGGACCAATAGAAAAGATCGTGTAGTAAGCAAGCGATGCACTCAGTTTAAGGATTTTATGTTTCCGAAAGCCAGAGCCTGCATCTTTTACAACCTGCCATACCCCCTTTACGCATAGCTTACTCATGTATACCTTTATTATTAAACAGAAAAAATCTTCTAATAGCAACACCGCCCGCAAATTGGTTGCGTCTGTCATGCTTCCTTTACGGTATCCTCTTATTTAAATCTTCATCAAGGTGGTCATCTGCCAAGTCGAACCCTGCCATTGCTACACCTTCACTGTCATCATCACCAGGTACCGTGGTATCAACCTTCACGGCATCTTCATCGTCCAGGAGTTAATTTTCTCCCTCCGGGTTCACGATTTTATTGGGGGAACCCGGATCATTATCATCCCGCCTGTTTTGATTTCCAAAAGCCTGGTAGTTGTTCATTAAGGGCTGAGCTGTTTGGAACTTGCATCGTAGAATTTTTAAAGGTTCACAATAATTATTAATCTTCCGCTTCGTAATCAATCACCTCCAAATGCTTACTTGCCGGCCCATTCAACACTTTACCTTTTGGAGAGTACCTGGCACCATGGCAAGGGCAGTCCCATGTTTTTTCACTGTTGTTCCAACCAACGGTACATTTAACATGTGTGCAGGTAGCACTTATTACATGAAGTTTATGAGCATCATCTTTATAAATGGCTAGTATGTGACCATCCTCTTTTATCACTTTTGCTTCACCTGCGGCGATCTCTGCTAGCTCTTTTATTTTTTCTGTATTAATTTTTCCTTTTACAAAGTTGGCCACAACGTCTGCAGCTTCTTTTACAAAGTTGCTGAAGCCGGCGATAGGTTTAATGCGGTTTGGATTAAAGAGTTCCTGGTAAATACTCTCACCCTTCGTTAAAATGTCTGAAAGGATGATAGCAGATAAGGTTCCGTATATCATACCATTTCCACTAAAGCCGGTGGCTACATAAATATTGTCAGTTGCCCCCGGAAGTTGGCCAATATACGGCAAGCCATCTGCAGGTTCATAATATTGGGAAGACCATTTATATGCAACGGAATCTACATCAAAAAAAGATCGCACATGACTTTCTAATGTTCTAAAACGGTGCTCTGTATTTTCTTCATGACCCGTCTTATGATCTTCACCACCTGCTATAAGGTAGAGTTCGTTGTTTACTTCCTGTGTTCTGTAATAATGGTAAGGGTCTTCCATGTCGTAGCCGAGTGCAGCAGGATAGTCGCCCTTCAGTTTTACGGCCATTACGTAACTACGATAGGGCGCACACCTAAAATGTAACAGGTTTACACCAGGGGGGATATGTGTACAATAAATAGCCTTGGAGGCTTTAAATAATTTGTTTTCGCATTTAACAATTACCCCGCTTGTTTCATTGTCTATGTCTGTAACCATGTGCTGTTCCAGCATCGTACCGCCAAGGGTTTCGTACTCTTTTGCCAGCGCAAAAATATATTGAATGGGGTTAAATTGCCCCTGGTCTTTAAACTGCGCCAGTTTTAAATAAGGAATGGGAAAAGGGGAACTGTTTGCATATTCAACCTGTACACCCAGCGACTGGGCAGACGAAACCAGGTCGTCTAACTCTTTACTTTGCGATTCGTTTGTAGAAAAAACATAGCCGTCGTGTTCGCTGTGGTTACAATCAATTTTATATTCGGCTATATTTCTTTTAATCAAAGCCAGCGATTCAGCAGCAGCATTTGCAACGAGCTGTGCGTTGTCTTTGCCAAAATTCTGAATGATTTTATGGTAAGGTGTATCAAAAAAAGTATTTAGATGTGCGGTTGTTCCACCAGTAGTACCAAAACCCAAAGTATGTGCCTCCAATAGCAAACATTTTTTACCCGCAGACTGCAGTAGCAAGGCTGTAGTAAGCCCCGTGATGCCGCCGCCAATAATAATTGCATCAAAAAATTGATCGGTGCTTTTAATGTCCGAAGGCCGGTAGCTCTCTGTAACTTGCCACAGGCTTGTATTTGCTCCATCTCTTTCCATATTTATAGAATTGATTCAGTAATTGTTTGTGTAATTTTTTTGCACCTCCACTTTATAAATCATTGCCTGCATCCTCTTCATCATCAAAATTGTCGTCCTCCACATCCCCATATCCGGGTTCGTTCGCTTCCATATCTAAATTTTCATCTTTGTCATCAGCTGGTACTGCATCATCGTAATCAACTGCATCTTCATCGTCCAGGGGTTCGTTTTCTCCCTCGGAGTTCACGATTTTCTTGGGAGAAGTAGGATCATTATCATTCCGCCTGTTTTGATTTCCAACAGCCTGGTTGTTGTTTTGCTCATCAAGAGCTGAATTGTTTGATGGAACTTGCATCGTAGAATTTTTAAATTGTGAATGATATTGTTTTTGCAACTAAAGATGTGCCATAACTGTTCCTGCTAAAAACCTAACTGATTGGTAACACGCTGGGTAATTAATGCTACATCAAGTTGAGATGCTTCAAATATTGCACCTCAGTTAAGGTGCTGTTTGAAATAGTAGCAAATGCTTTTTGTGCCGGGAAAATTCTGTTGCCAGGGGTTGGCTTAAGGTTGACCGCCTGCGAAGCCAGTAAAAACATTTCTGTTTTGGCTATCGAATAAAATGCATGCTAAAAAACAGTTGCGCCAGCTCACTGTTCTTTGTGGCTCAGCTTGGTTTTAGCCATTATAAACCCCCAGGTTTATCAATGCTACTGCGAGTGCATCTGTACAAGAGGCTTGTAATTTTTTGGAAGATGGTTTAGCCATTCTTTATCAATCCACCAGTTTATAATCTGATATGGCTTGCATGAGCTCTGCTGCATCGGCACCATTTAAATGATCGTAATGCAATTTGAAAAGCCAGGTACCATGCAAAGCAGTTTTTTTGTCTGTTATATTGAACTGTACCCAATTTTCTGCGTACGGAAACTTTTGAGCAAGGCCAGCTTTTATCAGAGCCTGGCAAAATTGCTTTGTAGAAGGTACGTGCATACTACCATCCAAATGAATGTGCCCTAGTTCCAATTCGCCCACATAAAAGTCAGCACCGTTTGCTTTATTTCCGTTCCGTATTTCCCAATGCGTTGCCGAAATAATTACAGGCCATTGCCGAATTTCTTTAGAAACTATTTCGGGGTATTTACTTAATACCGGCGGCGGGATGATGTTTCCTTTTTCTTCTAATTTCATGTTGGTATTTTAAAAGATGCTGCTGCTTGTTATATTATTTATTCAAAAAACGAACCCATTTGTTTTGATTCGAAAAGTTTTAAAACCCACAAGTAAAATATTTGTTTGCCCTCAAATTAGCCAGGATTATGGAGGTGGCCGGAAAAAGCTTTTTCGTGATAGCCCACTTTGTTCGCAATACTTGTAACATCCAAAGCCAAATCATCAACAATTCCATTATTTATTTCAGTAGCAAGAGATGATGTAGATCAGTTCTACGCATCTATCCATTTTTTTTGTTAAAGCGCTGTATGCTACATTTGCGCAGGCTTATCAGCTTCAAAGCAATAATTATGGCACATAAAAAAAAGCATGTAGCAACCATCGCCGTGCATGGCGCAGATAACCATCCCGCTCCCGGCATTGATGTTATACAGCCAATTCATCTTTCTACCACTTTCGAAAGAAGAGCAGATGGTACCCTCAACGATCACGTGTACTCACGCATAAGCAACCCCAATAGGTTGACGGTCGAAAATAAGATTGCTGCTTTAGAAGAAGCTGCCACTGCTATAGCCTTCTCATCTGGCCTGGCGGCGGTAAATGCTTTGTTTGAAAATATATTGGAACCGGGCAGTCATATTATTATACCAGATGATTGTTACCACGGCACCCGTTATTTAATGCAAAAGTTTTTTACACGTTGGCAGGTAAGTTTTAGTGAGACCGATATGACCTTGGTTGAAAATATAGAAAAGTTGATTAAACCAAACACAAAGTTGATTTGGATAGAAACCCCATCAAACCCACAATTAAAAATTGCAGATATAAAAGCAATAGTGGCGCTTGCGGCAACACACCACATTACCACTGCCTGCGATAATACTTTTGCCACCCCTATTTTGCAAAAGCCATTGCAAATGGGCATTGATTACGTGATGCATTCTTCCACAAAATTCTTTAGTGGCCATTCAGATATCTTAGGAGGCGTTGTATGTACCAATCATACCAACGAAACTGCCAATAACATAAGAGAATACCAGGCTACTGCAGGTGCAGTGCCATCGCCGTTTGATTGTTGGTTGCTTAACAGAAGTTTGGCAACTTTTCCCATGCGCCTTGCAGCACAATGCGAAAGCGCTGTTAGGGTTGCTGCGTTTTTAGAATCACATCCCAATATTGAAAAAGTATTTTATCCGGGTTTGGCAACGCATCCCAACCACTCTATTGCAAAACAACAAATGACGAACGGCTTTGGAAGCATCATTTCAGTATTGGTTAAAGGCGGAAAGCAAGAGGCTTTAGATGTTGCGGGGAAATTAAATATTTTTAAACATGCTACCAGCCTTGGTGGGGTGGAGAGCCTGGTAGAGCATCGCAGATCCGCAGAAGGGAGCCATCCTGTTAGCCCCGAGAACCTGCTGCGTATTTCTATCGGTATAGAAAGTGTGGAAGATCTGATAGAAGATTTTGCTGCTGCATTGGGGTAGAAGAATTGGCAAGGTTCTCCTATTTTTTAACCGTAATTCTAAAGAGAGATCTAAATTATCCGTCACTATTGAGTGATTGTTTTACTTATAAAAATCAACTAATGAAACTCTTTAGAAAAAAAGAACCACAAATGGTGGAAGTAAAAGGCAATCAACTTTGTTGCCCGGTTTGTTCGGGTAAAACTTTCTGGTCCCGCAGGGCGCAATTAAATACATCCATTGCTTCGGTTTTTGGGCTTGACTGGGCAAATCGTTCTGCAACCTGTTTTGTCTGTTCTGAGTGTACCTACATCTAGTGGTTTTTAGGTTAAGGAAATTCACTCATTGATTCTTATGCAGCAAAGCCTTTTAGTTGAGGCTGGTAGTTTGTACATCCATACCGGGGTGGTGATACTAAACGATGCTCCCTTCATTTAGGGATTCCTTGTCTTAACATAATTCTAACGCTACGCCAGGCAGCCACCATTTTTATTGCACAATAATTGAACTGGTGTAAAGTCTTAGTGTATCCGTATCAGAATTGGCTGCCGCATTTTTGCTTATCATACTTAAAACAAATAAGATCATGAGTACGCCTCTTCGCACACACGCATCAGTAGAACAGTTGCTTCACAACACCACCAGTTGGCTCGGTCACCGTAGAGCAGATCAAAAAGAAATTGTAACCGGTCAAACATTTATTGCACCCGCAGGAGGTTACCTGGAGGCGATAGAAGTTTTTTCGAGCATTGTAGCCAACCCCGGGGAAGTGGTGATGACCCTTTACGCTTTTGATACGCCCACCCAAAGTTGGGGTTCCCCTCTTGGAACGGCTCAAGTGGTTTTCAATCATTCACTCAACAATCAATGGGTGGCATTTAAAATTCCCGGCCTGCATCTTACCAAAGGAACAGCTTATGGTTTCCGGTTACAAAGTAACGATTCGTACGTAGGTATTGGCGAAGCAGTTGGTAGTGCCAAACATCCACCTTTTACTTCTGGCAAAGAATGGAAATTCAGCAGTTCGCACAGCAATTCAGATGCACATTCCTATGCCTATTTTAGCCTGGCTTTTAAAGTTGGATTAAAAGCTGCCTAAAGTAATTACTGCCACCATCAGATCGTAGTGTAATGTTTCTGTAGAGTAAGAGGGTAGTGGTGCTATTTTTTATTCAGTTGCTGCTGCATTTTTAAAATGCGGTCCTCCAATTTTTCTGAACTTATATTTTCTCTTAGACTATCCACTTTAATTGGGAAACAGAACGGTGTAAGCAAGGCAGGGAATGTGATGATTATTTTGCTGCCTTGTATGCGCTGCAGCATACTGCGAAGCCGGGCTTCTTCCATTTGCTGCTCCAGTACTTCGTTGAATGCCTGTCTTATCAAAAGATTGTCAGGATCGTACTCAGCAAAAACTTTAAACAACAAAGAAGCGGACGACTGCAGGTGTTTTTGTTTTACATGTTCGCCGGGCATGCCCTGGAATATCAAACCACCAATAACAGCGATATCCCGGAATTTTCTTTTTGTCATTTCAGAAGCATTGACGGCTTTTTGGATATCTGTCAAAAGATTTTCTTCAGAAAAAAGTTCATATACATTGCTATCATCTAACGGTATCGGTTGGTCGCTCAGCAATTCGAAACCATAGTCATTCATTGCCACCGAAAAACTAATGGGAGTGATCTTGCTGATGCGGTAGGCTAGCAAAGCGGCCATAGCCTCATGCACCAGCCTGCCTTCAAAGGGGTATACAAATACGTGGAAACCATCTTTGGTTTCAATGTGCTCAATCAGCAATTCGTGCTGGGTGGGTATATGAGAAAGTTCCCGTTGCAGGCTGAACAGCGGTTGCAGGGCTGTAATCTCTTTGTCTTTTTTGGTAAAATTTCCGGTGGCAGCATCAGCCAGTTTTTTGCGCAGCATCAGCCCCAGGTTCGAACTGAGCGGCATGCGTCCTCCCATCCAACTGGGCACGATCGATTTTTTAGAAGTGGATTTTTTTACCAACACTGCCATATCCTTTATCATGATATACTCCAGGTTGCGACCGGCAAGGGTAAATACATCGCCGGGGTTCAACTTGCTGATAAACGATTCTTCTATCACTCCAATAAAACCACCGCTTAAAAATTTCACCTTTACCATTGCGTCGCTCACAATAGTGCCGATGTGCATGCGGTGCCGCATGGCTAAACGCCTGTTGGTTATTTTATAAAGGCCATCTATAATTTCAATTTTTTTGTAGTCGTCATACTGCGCCAGGGCTTTGCCGCCGGAGTGTAAAAACTGCAACAAGTTGTTCCATTCTTCTTTGGTAATATCCCTGTAACAAAAAGTAGATTTTATTTCGTGGAAAATTTCGTCGGGATAAAATCCATCAGAAATAGCCAACGTGCAGAGATACTGCAGCAATACATCAAAGCAAAGTAAATTTGGTTGCCTGCTTTCAATCAACTCTTCCTGCAATGCCTCCTTCAATGCTGCTGCCTCCAGCAACTCCAGCGAGTGCGTGGGTAAGAACCAGATATGGCTTTCTGCATCGGGGCGATGCCCGCTGCGACCTGCCCTTTGTAAAAACCGGGCAACACCTTTGGGAGACCCTACCTGCACCACGGCTTCCACCGGCCGAAAGTCTACACCAAGATCGAGACTGCTGGTGCACACCACTGCCTGCAAAGTGCCGGTGTGCAGGGCATCTTCTACCCACAACCTAAGTTCCTGTTCTATACTGCCATGGTGCAGTGCCAATGCTCCGGAGAGCTCCGGCGACACGGTAAGCAGTTGCTGGTACCAGCGTTCGCTCATACCACGTGTGTTGATGAAAATGAGCGTGGTTTTATGATCGTCAATAATGGGCAATACCCTTGCTGCAAGCCTTATCCCGAGGTGGCCCGCCCAGGGATATTTTTCTATCTCTTCGGGTATGATGGATTCAATATGTATTTTCTTTTTTAACCTGGCTTTGATAATGGTGCCCTGCCCGGGCTTTAGTTCCTGCCCAAATAATACAGGAGAAAGCAGCACATCTTTGGCTTCTTCGAGGTTGCCAATGGTGGCAGAAATTCCCCATATGCAAAGTGCCGACTGCCCGGTGTTGAGTGCAGCATCCGCCTCGCTCTTTTTTCCTTTATTGCCCCTTGATAATTCACCATCCCCCATTGACAATTCAGCATCCCCCATTGACGATTCACCATTGACCATTGACGATTCACCATTGACCATTGACGGTTCACCATCGACCATTGACAATTCACCATCCCCCATTGACAATTCACCATCCCCCATTGACGATTCATCATCCCCCATTGACAATTCACCATCCCCCATTGACAATTCACCATCAGCCATTGACGATTCATCATCGACCATTGACGATTGACCATTGACCATTGACCCTGCATTTCTTCTCAGCCCGACCAACCTTGATATGGCTAACTCTACCTGCACACCTCTTTTACTGCCCAGTAACTCGTGCCACTCATCTACGGCAACAATTTTCAAATTTTTAAAAGTGGCAGGGTAATCTTTTTGTGCCAGCAACAAGTGTAAACTTTCCGGGGTGATGATGAGAACCTCGGGCATATTTCTTTTTTGACGGGCTCGTTCGTTCACCGGCGTATCGCCGTTCCTGGTTCCGATCTGCCATTGCATGCCCAACTCTGTAACCACTTCCTGCATGGCCCGGGCGATGTCTTTTGCCAGGGCCCGCAATGGTGTGATCCATAATAATTGGAGGCCATTATTATTTTTTCGGGTATAATTTTCTGGATTTTGATTAATAAATTGGATGATTGCCGCCAGGAAAACGGAGTAAGTTTTACCGAAACCAGTAGGTGCATTTACCAACCCCGAGTTGCCCAATAATACCTGCTCCCAGGTTTCCTGTTGAAACGGAAAGGCCCGCCGGTTGTGGGTTGCCAGCCATTTTTCGATGACCTGCCGGCCAATGTTTTTTTTTGTTTTCATGCTATAACTTCGCTTACAACCAAAGTAGCTTTTTTTCAAACATTATTGGCCACGTATTTTTACTTAGTAAAAAAACATTTTGAAAATTCATTTAGTTTAACATATGTTTGCTTTGCTTTACCCAAAGCCACCTAATAATCTAACTTCCCAGCAAGAACCTCCAGCAATATCCTCCGTCAAACATTTTTCCAACCGGGCATTGTGCCAGGGTTTAATTAATACCATTATCCATAACTATTTTTTTTTGATGGAAACATCAAAGGGGTTAGGTATATATATTAATTGACAATATTATTACAAATTTCAACTGCTAATTATGAGAACGAAATGTACAATTTCCATCCTTTCCTTTTTTTTATTGTTTGTAACGTGTACGTTGTTTAGTAACGGTGTACTTGGGCAGACTTCCAATGCTTATACAGCAGCGGGCTTGCCTAATCCCACAGTAACGTCTGATAAAGATGATTATGCGCCGGGTGAAATCGCCATTATCACTGGGACTGGCTGGACACTGGATTCAAAAGTGGATGTGCACTTTGAAGAAACGCCTGCCTTTCATGAAGAGCACCAGCATGATTTTCATGATATAACTGTAGATGCAAATGGAAATTGGAGAATTGAATATCCAATAGAAGAGCGACACTTGGGTGTTGCTTTTGAGGTTCATGTGGTTGGTAAACAAACGGGTTTCGAAGCTTTTGCGCATTTCACGGATGGCAACGTTAATTTTGCTACTATCGGTTTACCTGCAGGAACATCTGTATCGGTGACTGGTATATCTTATACAAATGGATCTAATGTTGTACTATCAAATCAAACTGTAACTTTTAGTAGTCCAGGACCGAGTACAACAATAGGTGCAAAAAATGGTACAAATGTTTCTTATAATTATCCAAATACTTTCATTGTTGCAGGAATCACTTATCAGTTAGTTTCTTCTTCTCCGGCAAGTGGATTCTCTAGTGGGGGAAGTGCAACAAGTGTTGTAGCAACTTATAAACAACTTACTTCATTAACGGTCTCATCTGCAACAGGTACTTATGGTGGCACTGTAAACCTATCAGCAACTATTTCACCTGCAGTAAACAATCTACCAATAGCTTTTACATTAAATGGTACTTCTGTTGGCTCGGCTAATACTAACGCCAGTGGAACTGCAACTTTATCAAATGTAAGTTTAGGTACTATTACCCCAGCAACATATTCTTCTGGAGTTGGGGCAAGCTTTGCAGGAAATGCAACTTATAATAATAGTTCTGCTACAAACTCTCTTGTTGTTGATAAAGGCATACCTGTTTTCTCGAATATATTAGTAAGCCAAAGTGCTTCTTACGGCACCACAGCAATAACCTTAAGTGGTAAAATATTATTTGGTAGCACTGCACCTACGGGATCAATAACAGCGGATATCAGCGGAGTTACCGGTTCTACTTCAACCATAGCTTCAACGAATAATGCTAGTAATGGTAACTTTTCAATAACCTTTAATCCGTCTACCATACCGGCAAGTACAACCCCTTATACAGTTACTTATACTTATAGCGGTGATCAGAATTTCAATACTATTGAAAATAACAGCACAACCCTTACAGTAAATAAGGCTACAGCTACTATAACATTGGGTTCATTATCACAGACCTATGATGGTACCGCAAAAACAGCAACAGCAACAACAAGCCCTGCCGGTTTAACAGGCGTGAGTTTCACATATAGCCACGGTGGTAATACAGTAGCATCACCAACAGATGCAGGTACCTATGCGGTAACAGCAACCTTAACCAATGATAATTATACAGCAACAAATGCTACAGGTAATTTAGTGATTGGTAAAGCAAGTGCTACCATTACGTTGGATGCATCAACTTTATCCGCAACATATGATGGAACAGCTAAAACAGTAACAGCTACTACCAATCCGGCAGGATTATCCGGTGTAAGCATTACATATGCAGGTTCTGCAACAGCGCCGGCAAATGCAGGTACTTATGCCATTGTAGTTTCACTAACTAATGCAAATTATACAGCAACCAATGCTACAGGAAGTTTAGTAATTGGTAAAGCAACTGCTACCATTACTTTAGATGCATCAACTTTATCAGCAACATATGATGGAACAGCCAACACAGTAACAGCTACTACCAATCCGTCA
>JBBSJJ010000041.1:0-32307 GCA_038257335.1 Chitinophagales bacterium
AACGATGAATTCATTTACAATAAAAGACCTCTCTAATCTTTCTGGTATTAAAGCGCATACCCTTCGCATATGGGAACAGCGTTATAGTTTCTTAAAGCCTAACCGCACTTTTACCAACATAAGGTACTACAGCAATGAAGAATTAAAGATCATTCTCAACATTGCTTTGCTCAATAAATATGGGTTCAAAATATCTCATATAGATAAAATGACCCGGCCCCAGATAAATGAAAAAATTCTTTCTCTCAACCAGGCAGATGCGCAGCAGGAGCGCTTTGTAAACGGTCTTATTCAAAAAATGATAGACCTGGAGATTGAGTCATTTGAAGAAATGCTTAGCCAGAATATTGCTTCAAAAGGTATTGAACGAACCATTACCCAAGCCATCTTTCCTTTTATGGAGAAAATTGGTATCCTCTGGCTTACCAATCATATAAATCCTGCGCAGGAACACCTCGTGACAAACATTATCCGTCAAAAGTTGATTTGTGGGATTGAGAATGCAAGCAGTGCCTTACAATCTGAAAAAAAAGTATTACTCTTTTTGCCCGAAGGTGAATACCACGAATTGGGTTTGCTGTTCATGTATTACCTGTTAAAAAGCCGTGGAGTGTATGTTACCTACCTCGGCGCCAATGTGCCACTCAAAGATGTAGAGTATGTTGTTAATTACAAGAAGCCCGATTACCTGTATTGTCATTTGACGACGGTGGGGCAGAACTTCAACTTCGAAAAGTTTCTTTCAAATGTTACACAAAAATTCACGGGTATACCTGTTGTAATTTCAGGTCTGCTCACCAACACCTACGAAAAAAAAATACTGGCACCTATTATCTTTAAGAGGTCTTTTCCGGAAGTAATGGACTTTGTAACTCACTTATAATTTTAATAAAATATTGCCCTTTTAAAAAAAAGGGTATTTTTTTATCAAAAGTTTTGTTTAACTTTACAGTATCAAAAATTAAACAGTATGTCTACGCTCGAATTTGATCAAATGTTGCTAAGCAACGCAGATTATCTAAAGCCATTCGCCTTTACCCTCACCAGGGATAATGAAGCCGCCAAAGACCTTATGCAGGAAACCCTTTACCGGGCCCTGTCTAACAAGGACAAGTACAACGTAGGAACCAATTTGAAGGCGTGGATGTATACCATCATGCGCAATATCTTCATCAATGATTATAGGAAGAAGTCAAGGCAGCAAACGGTTTTCGACAATACTCCGAACGATTTCCTGCTAAATCACAACCAAACAGCTGTAGCCAACTCGGCCGAAGTAAACCTGAAATTAAAGGACATTCACGCATCTATCCACGAATTGCCAGAAATCTTCAAACACCCTTTTATACTTTATTTTGAAGGGTACAAATACAATGAGATAGCTTCACTGCTCAAAGAGCCGCTTGGAACCATCAAAAGCCGTATCCATTTTGCCCGCAAACTATTAAAAGAGCAAATGAGCAGGCATTAATAGGAAAATACTGATCTGACCCTAATACCCTAATTTTAACCCCTTGAAAAAAGCTGTCATAATAGGAAGTGGTTTTGCCGGTTTGTCTGCAGCATCTTACATGGCCAAGGCCGGCTGGCAAGTAATTGTATTGGAGAAGCACGACATCCCGGGAGGGCGTGCAAGAAAATTCAGCGATGCAGGTTTTACATTTGATATGGGACCCAGTTGGTACTGGATGCCTGATGTTTTTGAAACTTACTTCAATAGTTTTGGCAAAAAAGTAGCCGATTATTATGAGCTCAGTCGCCTGGATCCCTCTTATAGGGTTTACTGGCAAAATAGCCAGATGGATGTGCCGGCAAACTACAGCAAGCTGCGAGATCTCTTTGAATCGATGGAAACCGGTGCTGCTGATCAGTTAGATGTTTTTCTGAATGAAGCTGCTTATAAATATGAGGTAGGAATCAATAAGCTGGTACGAAAACCCGGGCGCTCTGTGGCAGAGTTTTTAGATATGGATCTTGCAAAAGGGCTGCTTAAACTGGATGTGTTTACTTCCATGAAAAAACATGTGGGTAAATATTTTAAGCATCCGCAACTTAGGTTTTTAATGGAGTTTCCGGTGCTTTTTTTAGGTGCCCTGCCGGAGCAAACTCCCGCTTTATACAGCCTCATGAACTATGCAGATATAAAACTGGGTACGTGGTTTCCTAAAGATGGAATGTATGCCATTGTAGATGGAATGTACAGGCTCGCAAAAGAGTTGGGGGTTCAGTTTCAATTTAACCAGAACGTGCAAAGCATAAATATAGAGGACGGAAGTGCCAGGTCTGTTTCGGCAAGTTCTACCACAGATACTTCCCAGCTTAACCAGTTTGAAGCAGATGTAGTAATAGGTGCCGCAGATTACCATTTTATAGAAAGCAGTCTTTTGCCTTTGCAATACAGGAGTTACAACGAAGCGTACTGGAACAATCGCACAATGGCCCCGTCTTGCCTCATTTATTACGTTGGATTAAATAGAAAAGTTAAGAACCTTTTGCATCATTCTTTGTTCTTTGATGTAGACTTTCAGCAACACGGCCATGAAATATACAGCGATCCCAAATGGCCTACGGAGCCACTTTTCTACCTGAGTGCAACCTCGGTAACAGAGCCCGAAACAGCCATTCCTGGTGGAGAGACCTTATTTTTTTTAATACCGGTGGCCGCAGGGCTAAAGGGCGATACGGAAGAACTGAGAGATTTATATTTTGATAAAATTTTAAATAGGTTTGAGCAGCTAACCGGGGAAAACATACAAGATGCCATCGTGTATAAAAAATCCTACTCGGTGTCAGATTTCGTAAGTGATTACAATGCCTTTAAAGGAAATGCCTATGGCCTGGCAAATACTTTATTGCAAACGGCTATACTAAAGCCGTCTGTTAAAAGCAAAAAAGTTCGAAATTTGTTTTATACCGGGCAGTTGACAGTACCTGGTCCGGGCGTACCGCCTGCTTTAATAAGCGGAGAAATAGTATCAAAAGAAATAGTAAAAGAATTCAAGTCTTAAAATTTAAATGAATGATGCATCTTTTTCATAGTGTAAGCCAGGAGTGCAGCAAGCTCACCACGGAAAAATACAGCACTTCTTTTAGCAGCGCCATTAAGTTGTTGCACCCATCGCTGCGCAGTTCTATATACAATATATATGGGCTGGTACGCTTTGCAGATGAGATTGTAGATACTTTTCACGATCATAATAAGGAACAACTCCTGGCAGCCTTCGAGGTAGAAACCTACAAAGCCATAGAGCAAAAAATCAGCTTAAACCCCATCTTACACAGTTTTCAATTAACCGTCAATCAATACAACATAGATGTCGCCCTGATAGAAGCGTTTTTTACCAGCATGAGGCTAGACCTTAATAAAACCCAGTACGATCTTGATGGCTATCAACAATATATTTATGGCAGTGCCGAAGTGGTAGGCCTGATGTGCCTGTATGTTTTTTGCGAAGGGAAAAAGGATGAATATGAAAACCTGAAACCCGCTGCACAGGCGCTGGGTGCAGCTTTTCAAAAAGTAAATTTTTTACGGGATTTAAAAGCTGATTACGAGCTCTTGAACCGCACCTATTTTCCAGGTGTAGATTTTCGCAACTTTACCCCCGCCATCAAGCAGCAAATAGAAGATGATATAGCTGCAGACTTTGCAAAAGCCTACGAGGGGATTGTTTTACTACCTGTAAAAGCACGCTTTGGCGTGTATGTGGCGTATAAATATTATTTAACTCTTTTCAAAAAAATTAAGCGTTCTCAGCCAGCTTTATTATTTGACAACCGCATTCGCATACCTAATTATTCCAAGGCATTCATCTTAATGCGGGCGGGCGTCAGGAGCCAGTTTAATATCTTATAAAAAGTAAAGTATTTGTCACAAGTAATATTAGTAAACGAAGCAGACGAGGCCATTGGTGTCATGGATAAAATGGAGGCTCACAAAAAAGGAAAGCTACACAGGGCCTTTAGTATTTTTATTTTCAACAGCAAAGGAGAAATGTTGCTGCAGCAAAGGGCGCACGACAAATACCACAGCGGTGGCCTTTGGACGAATACCTGCTGTAGCCATCCCCAGCCCGAGGAAGAAGTTACTGCCGCAGCGAGGCGCCGGCTCGTAGAAGAAATGGGTTTTGAAACAGAACTCACCAAAGCTTTTACCTTTCAATACAAAACAGGGTTCGATAACGGGCTTACCGAGCATGAAGTAGATCATGTTTTTACCGGCCAATATGATGGTGCCCTGCACCCAGACCCGGCGGAGGTAGCCGGCTATTCTTTTACAACCATACAGGCTGTAAAGCAGTCGATAGCTACAGAACCCCATTTATACACTTCGTGGTTTAAAATAGCTTTTCCCAAGCTGGAAAGCTATCTTGCAGAAGGGTAATTTCAAAATGAAACAGAACAAATCAGCCATTATTATAGGAAGCGGAATTGCCGGCCTGGCAGCTGCTACACGCCTTGCCATAGCAGGCTTTGACGTAAAAGTTTTTGAACGCAATGCTGTGCCGGGAGGTAAAATAGCTGTGTTCGAAAAAGATGGTTTTCGCTTTGATGCCGGCCCATCTTTGCTTACCCAGCCACAAAATATAGAAGAGCTTTTTGCAGATGCCGGAGAGGCAATAAAAGATTACTTTAATTACAAAGACGTAGACATTGCCTGCAGGTATTTTTTTGAAAACGGAAAATCTGTAAATGCTTACACCAATGCCGAAGCCTTTGCAGAAGAGTTGGAAAAGCAGGTGGGAGAAAAAAAGAAGTTGGTGATAGATTACCTGGAAGACTCTAGAAAAATTTATAATAACATCGGCAGTATATTTTTAAACTACTCTCTCCACAAGCGAAGCACCTGGCTTAACAAAAGAGTTTTTACAGCCTTTAGGGCAGTGAAGTTTCCCTACGTGTTTCAGAGTTTGCATGCTTACAATACCAAACATTTTAAAACTAAAGAAGCCGGGCAAATTTTCAACCGGTTTGCTACCTACAATGGCAGCAATCCGTATAAGGCGCCGGCAATGCTCAGCCTGATACCCCACCTTGAAATGAACGAGGGTACTTACTACCCGGAGGGAGGGATGATCAGCATCACAAATGCATTGTATAAGCTTGCACTTAAGAAGGGCGTTCAATTCCATTTTAACAGCCCGGTGCAAAGAATTATAAATGCTGAAGGGAAAGTGCAAGGGGTAGTAGTGAACAATAAGAACGTATATGGGGATGCAGTAGTAAGCAATGCAGATGTGTATTTTACCTATAAAAACTTATTGAATTTTGAAGGCAAAGCCCGCCAGGTTTTAAAGCAGGAACGTAGCAGCAGCGCCGTTATTTTTTACTGGGGTATGGGCAAGTCGTTCGACAATCTAGGCTTGCACAACATCTTTTTTAGCCAGCAATACCAGGAGGAGTTCAGCCATATTTTTAAGCTAAAGAAATTACACAGCGATCCCACAGTGTATATAAACATAACCAGCAAAGAAGAAGCCGGGCATGCCCCCGCAGGAAAAGAGAATTGGTTTGTAATGATCAATGTACCGGCCAATACCGGGCAAAACTGGGAAGCCCTGGTGGCAGAAGCAAGGATCAACATTATTCAAAAGCTCAACCGCATGCTGGCAACAGATGTAGAATCGTTGATAGAAACCGAAACGGTTTTAGACCCCTTGCTCATAGAACAAAATACGGGCAGTTACCAGGGTTCTTTGTACGGCACCAGTTCAAACAGTAAGATGGCGGCTTTTTTTAGGGCGCCTAATTTTTCGGGGCAATTAAAAAATCTTTATTGTTGCGGCGGAAGCGTGCACCCCGGTGGCGGTATACCGTTGTGTTTAAGAAGTGCCAGGATTACTACGGATATCATTACCAACGATTTTAAAACGCAGGGTACACAATCTCATTGAAAAATATTTCTAAATACCAGTTGGCCACCGCCATTGCTGTGCTGTTTCATGTTATTGGGGTCGTGGGTTTCCTGTTGTTTAATTCAACCGCTTTTGTAGCCACTACTCCTTTAAATTTACTGTTGATGTGTGGGCTTATCTTTTACACACAACCGCAGAAAAACAACGCCTTCTATATCTTTTTTGCAATATGCGTGCTTACAGGCATCGCTGTAGAAATAATCGGCACTAGTACGGGGTTGCTTTTTGGCAACTACAGTTATGGAAGCGTGTTAGGCCCGGGCATTAAAGATGTACCCTTCATCATTGGCATAAATTGGTTCATCATTATGTATTGTTGCGGGGTAACGGTGCACCTTTTCTTACAATATTTAACAGCCAAACTGTCTGAGCAAACGGGTATGCCATCAAAAGCGATACAGGTTATATCTGTAGTGGTAGATGGAGCTACACTGGCCGTCTTTTTCGACTGGTTGATGGAGCCGGTAGCTGTTAAACTAGGTTACTGGCAATGGCTTGGCAATGGAGAAATACCCTTGCTGAACTACATTTGCTGGTTCCTGGTAAGCATGATTTTGCTGTTTATTTTTGAAAAGTTGGCGTTTTCCCGGCAAAACAAATTTGCCGTAAATTTGTTACTCATCCAGGCAATGTTTTTTTTATTGCTAAGAACTTTTTTATGAATTGGCTTCTATTTATACCCGTTATGCTCGGCACTTTTTTGCTGATGGAAGGCATTACCTGGCTTACGCACCGTTATGTAATGCACGGCTTTTTGTGGTACCTGCACGAAGATCATCACAAGCCTGCACCCGGCCTGTTTGAAAAGAACGATGCCTTTTTTCTCATATTCGCCATACCAAGTTGGTTGTGCATCATGCTTGGCCTGCAGCAACAACGGTACTGGTTAGCCGCTATTGGTTTTGGTATTGCCATGTATGGCCTTGCCTATTTTCTCGTACACGATGTAATCATTCACCAGCGCTTTAAATGGTTTACCCGCAGCAACAATACCTACGTAAGAACTATTCGCTGGGCACACAAAATGCATCACAAGCACATGGATAAAGAAGAGGGAGAAAGCTTTGGTATGTTATATGTTGCTAAAAAATATTGGGAAAAAGTGAAAGCGGATAACAGAAGAAATGGCAAGTAAATATTTTGAATACCAGCTTTAGGAACATTAATCAGCATTGTTGCGCCTGCCCCGACGAGGAGCAGAGCGACGGAACTCGGGGTCACTCACTTGTACGGCATACCTTTATTCAACCCATTAAATGCAGGTCTTCTTTTCTCTTGAACACACACTACACATATTTTATTATTTTAGCTGCCTCGCTTGCCGGGCCGTTGGCTCTAAGCTTCGATAAAAAAGTAGCCTTCTATAAAAAATGGAAATATCTTTTTCCAGCAATGCTTCTGCCTGCTATTTTTTACGTTGTGTGGGACAGCTGGTTTACATCCCTGGGCGTTTGGAGCTTTAACCCCGAATACATTACCGGTATTAAATTATTAAACCTACCGGTAGAAGAAGTGCTTTTCTTTTTTGTAGTGCCTTATTGCTGCTTGTTTATTTACGAATGTATAGTTGCTTATTTCCCATCAATACAAAACAATCGGGGGGCAGATTTATTTCTAAAAACATTGGCTGCAGTTCTTTTTATAGCAGCATTGGTGGTTTACGATCGTTATTACCCAGCTTATACATTTGTACTGTTTGCCTTATTCACCCTGCTGTTTTATTTGTTCAGGAAATATTTTAGCAGCTTCCGTACAAGTTATTTTTTAATTGCCTATGCCGTTACCCAAATCCCTTTTTTGGTGGTCAATGGTTTTCTTACTGCTATCCCGGTGGTGTTGTACAACGATGCAGAAAACCTGGGCTTCCGCATTTATACCATCCCGTTTGAAGATACGTTTTATGGAATGTTGCTTGTTTTTATGAACCTCGCCATCTACGAAAAGCTAAAAACGAAGTATTAGGAAATACCGTTAGCGGCTTCATCCAAAAACCAATACAGGTTTTCTGCTGCGGTTACTTTTGCCGCAGGAAAGGCACTGCCCCGCCCCGATAATATTTTTTTAACGATGGGAGCTTTGGCGTCTCCCGTTACCAGGAAGGCAATATTTTTTGCACGGTTTATCAAAGGGAAAGTAAAGCTAATACGGGGCATGTTTTTTTCTGCTACCCATACTTCTTTTACCCAACGCTTATCTTCCGTCAACAATTCACTTTTAGGAAATATAGAAGCCGTGTGGCCATCTTCTCCCATTCCCAACAACACAAGGTCAAAGGGATTTTTTGCAGTTACGAATTTTCTTAGTTGTGCTTCGTATAGTTTTGCAGACGCTAAAGGTGTCAATTGTAGAATAGGAATAGCCAGTATATTTTTTTTAGGAATGGGCACATGGCTCAGTAAACTATCCATTGCCATTTTATAATTGCTATCCTCATGGGTAGGTGCTACAAAACGTTCATCGCCAAAAGCAACTACTACATGCTTCCATGGAATATTGTTTTTATAAGGCGCTTGCGCCAGCAATTGAAATAGTATTTTCGGAGTGCTGCCACCAGATAGTGCCAGCGTAAAAATTCCTTTTTGCTGCACGGCCTTGTTACTCTCCACTACAATCAAATGCGCTGCTGCATGTGCAAGTTGCAGGGCGTCGGGCCAAACAGTTTTTATGGTGACGGATTTTTTTGCCATTTTACTTTTTAATTTCTGGTAACAATATCCATTCTTTAGAAAAGGGTTTCAACAACGCTTCCGCGGCTGCGGGGCCCCAAGTGCCAGCCTTGTATTTGTGCAGCATTTTCTTCGGATCTTTTTTCCAGGCATTCAATATGGGCATCACTACTTTCCAGGCTGCTTCCACCTGGTCGCTGCGCATGAACAAACTGGCATCTCCTTCAATGGCATCCAGCAACAAAGCTTCATAAGCTTCCGGGCTGGCTTCGGAGTAGGAATCTTTGTAAGTAAAATCCATCTCTACCGGTTTTAGTTTCATTTGCACACCTGGCACTTTGCTTTCAAAAAGTAAACTTATTTTTTGCTCAGGTTGTATGCTTATGATAAGCCTGTTGGGAACAATGTCGCTGGCAAATATCTTGTAAGGAGTAGGTTTAAATTGAATGACGATCACAGAGCTTTGCTTTGGCAGGGCTTTGCCGGTTCGCAAAAAGAAAGGCACGCCCTTCCATCTTGGGTTGTCTATAAAAAATTTAGCAGCTACATAGGTTTCGGTTGCAGAACCCTTGGCTACCAAATCTTCCTGCTGGTATCCCAACTGCGGTTCACCATCCATCGTGCCGGCAGCATATTGGCCCTTCACAATATTTTTAAATACTTGCGCTGTAGTAAATGGCCTGATGGCTTTTAGTACATTCAGCTTGCTATTGCGTATAAGTTCTGGTTGATCTTTGCTCGGGCACTCCATGGCAACAACGCACAGCAATTGCAGCAGGTGATTTTGTATCATATCTTTTAAAGCGCCATTGCTGTCGTAATAAGCACCCCTTCCTTCTATACTCACATGTTCTGCCAGGCTTATCTGCACATGATCTATGTGTTGGTTGTTCCACAACGGTTCAAATACCGAGTTGGCAAATCTAAAGGTCATGATGTTTTGCACGGTCTCTTTGCCCAGGTAGTGATCAATTCTAAAAATCTGTTCTTCTTTAAAACGCTCCTGTAAAAAACTATTTAATTTTTTTGCAGAGTCAAGGTCAGTACCAAAAGGTTTTTCTACAATGATCCGGTCAGACTTTGCTTTGTTACAAAGTTTGTTAGTGTACAATCCGTTGGCAACGTTTTCTATATACTTCGGCGGAATGGCCAGGTAAAAAATGCGTTGATTTTTTTCATTGTCTGTTTTCTCAAAGCCATCCAGCAGTGTTTTTAAGTTTGCGTACAGATCGTTCAGCACGAGGTCACCCTGCAGGTAAACAAGGCGTGCCTCAAAGGCCTTCCATTTTGCAGGATTAGCTTTACCCGAACGGGAGAATTCGTTGAGACCTTTTAACAGCCCTTTTTTAAACGCAGTTTCGTTTACTTCTCCTCTTCCAATTAAGACAATCCTGAAATTATCAGGCATGTTGTCTGTTAGGTAGAGGTTGAAAAATGCCGGAACAAGTTTCCGGTTGGTAAGATCGCCTGTGCCGCCAAAAATTACGATAGAAGTAGGATGGTGTTGTACACTATTTTGCATGTGCTTGATTACTTTGATTAAAATAAATTAAATCCACTCTGTGTGAAAGCTGCCAGCTTTATCAAGTCGCTCATAAGTATGGGCGCCAAAATAATCTCTTTGAGCTTGAATTAAATTAGAAGCCGATCTGCCGGTGCCGAACATGTCAACATAACACAGCGCACTGCCTAAGGCAGGTGTGCCAGTTTGATGGTCCATGGCCAGTTTTAACGTAGCCACTGTTGCACTTCGATGTTTAATGATCAAACCATAAAAAGTTTCATCCAGTAATAGGTTTTTTAAGAGATCATTTTTTAAATATACCTGCCTCATGTCGTTCAGCATAGTAGAGCGAATGATGCAGCCTCCTTTCCAAATGCGCACCACTTCCGCCAGGCTTATCTCATATTTATAAGCCAGCGAAGCTTCCTGTAAAAGATGCATGCCCTGCACATAACTGGCACAGATACCAAAGTAAAGAGCATCGTGCATATTGGCTATAACTGCATCCTTGTCCAGCTCTCCTGTTGGCAGTGGTTCTTTTTTAAAACCTTCGATAGTTTCCCGCTCTTTTTTAAAAATGGAGATATCTCTTGCAGCTACGGCCTGGTCTATGGTGGGCACCGGCGTATGAAGTTCCATGGCGCTTTCACTCGTCCACATGCCGGTTCCTTTTTGTGCAGCTTTGTCCAATATTTTGTCTATCAACATTTCGCCGGAGCCGAGGTCATCTTTTTGCAAAAAGATTTTACCTGTTATTTCAATCAAAAAAGATTGAAGTGGTCCTTCGTTCCAGCGGGTATAAATTTGTTGCAGTTCTTCGTTGGTAGATCCTGCAACGTTTTTTAAAACAGCATAGCTTTCTGTAATGAGTTGCATAATGGCATACTCAATTCCGTTGTGCACCATTTTAGTGTAATGTCCTGCTGAGCCATTTCCTACGAAAGCTACACAGGCGCCTTCATCGCTTTGTGCGGCAATGGCTTCGAAAATACTTTTTAGTTCTGCATAGCCATTTTTGTTTCCGCCGGGCATCATGCTCGGCCCCATGCGTGCGCCGTCTTCGCCGCCGCTAATGCCCATACCCGTAAAATGAATGCCCGTAGCCTCCAGCCGCCCTAAGCGTGCATCGGTATCCCTGAAATGCGAATTGCCACCATCAATTAATATATCTCCCTTTTGCAAAAAAGGAATAATCTCATCTATCACCGCATCTACAATTTTACCCGCAGGTACCAGCATCATGATGCGGCGTGGAATTTCCAGGCTTTCTATAAAAGCCTCCATTGTTGCCAAAGCCTGTACCTGTTTACCGGTTCCTTCTTCCAGCAACCGGTTTAACTGGTCTGGGTTACGATCATAACCTGCCACGCTAAAGCCATGGTCCGCCATATTTAAAACAAGATTTCTTCCCATCGTTCCCA
The DNA here is from genome assembly GCA_038257335.1 of Chitinophagales bacterium. GTDB lineage: Bacteria > Bacteroidota > Bacteroidia > Chitinophagales > Chitinophagaceae > Ferruginibacter. The sequence continues at coordinate 11,507 of JBBSJJ010000041.1, forward strand.
GGCCTATCATCCCAAACTGTGCTTTTTGCATATTGTATGTTTTGTAATAAGCTTTAAAATTAATACAATAATAGTAAGGATGTTATTTGATGGATGCATTTCAAGTTACAGAAGGAGTTAGCAATCATCTTTTAAAAAGCGGAAATGTCATCGCCAGGGCAAGCAGCTTCGGCATGCATGGTAGTGATGCAATAATTATAGCTGTAACGATTTTGAGCACCGGCTATGCGAACGGGTGTGCCACCTGAAAAGTGAGTTAAGTTTTTTTGTGTCTCAAATTTAATATTTAACCGCCCACAGGGGTTCATAACCGCTGCCGGGTGGGGTAGAGTTTTTTTTCGCCCTTTCGCAAAAAACTGCAAGCCGCCTATGCCATCTGAAAAAAAAGTTTTCCATTTAAACACCAATTAAACCAAACATGCCAAAAACATTAGTATTTTTATACTAAATTATTTGGTATCTTTTATTCTTGAAAATAGATATTATGAAAACCTCCCCGGAAAAGTACCCATCAGCCACAGCCTTAAATGTAAACGTGAGGGATCTTAGCAAAACGATACCCGGCTATAAGATATACGAATACCAGCTCGTACTTTATCCTCACGAGGCCCTAAGGGATAAAATCATGGAGGTAAAAAAATACTTTAATGATACTTATCAGGCTGATGCCTCTTTGAGTAGCAAGTCGTACCTCTTACTTGCAAATTTTGTTCAATATCAAATACAGGAGGAGCGGTTGCTGAATAGGTTGCGAATAATTGCCATGGGGTTTCCGCCCATAAAAATTGAACTTAAAGATTATGGCAGTTTCCCCTCGCATACTATATACATCAATATTACCAGCAAAGTGCCCATCCAGGCTTTGGTAAAAAATATCCGCACAGAGGCGCAACGGCTCATGAAATTGAATGATGAAAATAAACCGCATTTCATATTAGAGCCCCACCTCAGCATTGCCAGAAAGCTAAAGCCCTGGCAATATGAAAAAGGTTGGCTCCAATTCAGTAACCTACATTTTACAGGCCGCTTTGTTGCCGATGCCATGCTGTTGCTGCGCCGGCCGATAGGGGAAATGAAATACCAGGTCGTGCAGCGTTTTGAATTTCAAAATATGCCGGTGGCCACTACGCAGGGGCAACTATTTTGAATCCCTGTGCCCTAAAAGAGAACTTATAAAAGTTCTGTGTAAGTGATCTGCGGTCCTAATACAGTTGATACGTTGTGATTTTTTTTGCTACCAGCTTCAGTAATTCTATCCCGTACGTACGGGATCGTTGTGTCATCCTGGATCCCGAGAAAGGCTTGTGTGCCGCTTCGGGGCACCCTTTTACTACATACCAATATTGGGCAATTTAAACTCAAAATAATTTTAAATAAATCTGCGTAATCAACAGGATATAAAAGTAACAATCATCAGTATCTAATAAATATTATGGACAACGAATCTAACTTCCCTTCTAGTGGAAAGGGCCTTCAACAAGACCATCATAAGGTCTCCGCCAAACAGCAGGAAGAGCAGGTGCAATACGTAGCAGGGCGTGGTGCTCAGTTTAATACCAAAAACCGGTTCTTAAAAGATGAAATTACGCAGGAGAATATAGAAGGCATCGATGATTGGGAGGTGACCAACAAACCCACGCAGTACATAGAAATGCAAAGTAAAACGATCGTGAACAAAATAGAAAGCCAGGATGTGGGAATGGGCTACAGCATGAATCCGTACGCTGGCTGCGAGCATGGCTGCATTTATTGCTATGCCCGTAATGTGCATGAGTACTGGGGTTACAGCGCCGGCCTTGATTTTGAACAAAAAATATTGATCAAAAAAAATGCGCCTCAGCTGCTGCACAAGTTTCTGATGCATCCAAAATGGGATGCTACGCCGATCATGCTAAGTGGCAATACCGATTGCTACCAACCTGCCGAACAAAAATATAGACTTACAAGAGGTTTATTGGAAGTATGCAATGAATTTAACCAGCCGGTTGGTATCCTTACAAAAAATTCCTGGATATTAAAAGACAAAGATGTGTTGCAGGAAATGGGAAAAAAGAACATTGTTTCTGCAATGGTTTCCATTACATCTTTTAACGAAGACCTGCGACGAACCATGGAGCCACGTACCACAACTGCATTGCAAAAATTGAAAGTGATCAACGAACTGAGTAAAGCCGGCGTGCGCATGGGGGTTATGATGGGGCCAATGATTCCGGGATTAAACGAGCATGAAATGCAACGTATCATGAAAGCCGCTGCAGACAATGGCGCAACCTTTACGGCTTATACTTTCATACGCTTAAATGGCGCTATCAAATTTTTATTTCATGATTGGCTGTATAAAAACTTTCCTGATCATGCTGATAAGGTTTGGCACCTGATAGAACAAAGTCATGATGGTAAAGTAAATGACAGTCGTTGGGGTGTGCGTATGCGTGGCGAAGGCAGCATTGCTCAAATTGTAGCCCAGCAATATAAAAAGTATGGCAAATTATATGGCATGAATGCAGAAGAATGGAGCCTGGATAGTACTTTATTCAAAAGGCCCGGAGCACAAGGCTCACTTTTTTAATTTTTAAAATCAACAACATGATATCTGTAACAGGGCAGTACCTCATAGGCATTATTGAAAGGCATGTAAACAAAACCATTCGTTTTAGGCGCACCGCATCTGGTGAGGCCTTTAGTGAAGCGGATAGTGACACAGCCAACGATGAAGAAATAGCCGACTTTATTTTATCCATTCCCTATTTTCATGATGGGTTGAAAGATTTTATTTTAGGCAATGCAAATGAGCAAACAATTATTGTAAGCCAAACCTGGGAGATTGCATTTATTATCAGAACAAAAAAATGGGCAGAGTCTGATGACTGGCTACGCCATGCTTTTCAACGCTCTCCCAAATTTTATACAGGGCCTGTTCTATCTGGCCCCGACTCTTTAAAATTACCTTATTAATTTATTCAGGTTAAGAGAGATCACAACACTGAAAAGCCATCCATAATTTTAGTTGCTGAGAATATGATGGGAGATGGAGCAGCAATGTCAGCAGCTGAATTTGTCATGCTTATACTGAAGATGATCAATTTTACCATCCTTGAAAATCTAAAGTTAGACTTTGGATTTTCAAGGATGAGTATTATATTTGTCATATGATTACAAGAACCTTGCAAGCGGATATAAGCAGGCTGTTAAAGGCTTTTCCGGCAGTCTGCATCCTCGGTCCCCGGCAGGTGGGTAAAACTACCCTTGCAAAATCGCTTGCAGGTACTTTCAAAAAAAAAGCACTTTATTTAGACCTGGAAAACCCGCTGGATCAGCGTAGGCTTGCAGATGCTTTTACTTTTTTAACGGACAATGCAGATCGCTGTATTATACTGGATGAAATACAGGTAATGCCTCAGCTGTTTGCTGTGTTGCGATCTGTAATAGATGCCAGCCGCCGAAACGGCAAGTTTATTTTATTAGGCAGTGCCTCTCCAGAGTTGGTGAAAGGTGTGAGCGAGTCGCTTGCAGGAAGAATTGCCTATAGGGAACTAACGCCTTTAAATATGCTGGAAATCCCTCCTGGTATCAACAAAAATAGGCATTGGCTCAGGGGAGGATTTCCTCCTTCGTTGCTAAGCCGTTCTGAAGCTATGGCTACAGAATGGATGAATGGTTTTATCCGCAGCTATATTGAAAGAGACTTAACTGTGTTATTTGGCGTAGAGTTTACCGCCAGCATCACAGCTAAATTACTCAGTATGCTTGCTCATACACACGGGCAGGTATGGAATGCCGAAATGATTTCACGTAGCATTGGTATAACAGCACCTACCGTTAATCGTTATATTGATTATTTGCAAGGCGCCTACCTCATTCATCGCCTTCAGCCCTTCCACATCAATACAAAAAAGAGATTGGTAAAGGCTCCCAAAATTTATATCAGGGATAGTGGTATGCTACACGCTATCAGCAGCATCAATAAAATGAATGCTCTCAAGGGTCATCCTCTTGCGGGTAATTCCTGGGAAGGATACGTAGTAGAGCAAGTGCTGCAAGCGCTGCCGGCCGGTCTTCAGTTATATTATTATCGTACACAGGCCGGGGCAGAATGCGATATGGTAATTGCAAGAGGCGTAAATGCCATTGCCAGCATTGAAGTGAAGCTGAGTAATGCCCCGGTAATTTCAAGGGGGAATTACCAGAGCATCGAGGATTTAAAAACAAAAAAGAATTTTGTGATTGTACCTGATATTGAAAGTTATAAAACTGCTAGCGGCATTTTAATATGTAATGTGATGGATTTTATGCAAAATCATCTCCCCAAACTTAAATAGCATCCTTGTAAATCAAAAGTGTCACTTTTGATTTACAAGATTGAGACTCAGGTTTATTATTTTATTACCTGCAGGTTGATTCTTACTGTTAAGATATCTAAGATTTAGACTTAAAACTAATATATTTAGTAATTATTTGCTAAATTTGTTATCTTAATCAATTACTATGAACGCTGACCGTATCACCGAAAAACTTTCCATTCTTGCAGATGCTGCCAAATATGATGTGAGCTGCAGCAGCAGTGGGAGCAACCGGAAAAATCACAATAAAGGCTTGGGGAATGCCAGCAACGGCATCTGCCATGCGTATACCGAAGATGGTCGTTGTGTATCGTTGTTGAAAATCCTGCTCACTAATGTGTGCATTTTTGACTGTGCCTATTGCGTAAGCCGCAAGAGCAACGACATTAAACGAGCCGCATTCACCGTGCAGGAAGTGGTGGATCTTACTATTAATTTTTACCGGCGGAATTACATTGAAGGATTGTTTTTGAGTTCGGGTATTTTTAAAAATGCAGATTATACTATGGAGCGGCTGGTGCTGGTAGCTAAAAAACTCCGCACCGAACATAAGTTTAATGGATACATCCATTTAAAAACCATTCCTGGCGCCAGCGAAGAGTTGATAAAAGAAGCAGGCTTGTATGCAGACAGGCTGAGCATCAATGTAGAAATGCCTACTGAAAAAAGCCTTGCTTTATTGGCTCCCGATAAGAACCGGCAGGATATGCTTACGCCTATGGAGATTGTAAAAACCGCAATCATACAAAACAAAGAAGAAAAGAAATTATTTAAGTCTACGCCCGCCTTTGCCCCGGCCGGCCAGAGCACACAAATGGTCATTGGTGCTACGCCGGAAACAGATCTTGAAATTTTATACCTGGCAAATGGGTTTTACAAAAAGTTCGATATGAAGCGGGTTTATTATTCTGGTTATGTACCCATCAGCAACGACAACCGTTTGCCGGCAATTGGCACTCCAGTACCTATGATTAGAGAAAACCGATTATACCAGGCGGACTGGTTGATGCGTTTTTATGGATTTAAAGTTCAGGAAATTGTAGATATACAAAATCCTTTGCTGGACACAGACATAGATCCAAAATTAAGCTGGGCATTAAGAAACATGCACTTATTTCCAATCGATATTAACAGGGCGGATTATGAAATTATTGTAAGAGTGCCTGGCATTGGAGTGCAATCTGCAAAGAAGATTTGCGCTGCCCGAAAGTTTGCAAAACTGTCGTCTACCCATTTACAGAAAATAGGTATCAGTTATAACAGGGCTAAATATTTCATCAACAGCGATACGGAATTTGAAAAAAAAGACTGGCAGCCGGGCCAGATTAAAAATTTCATTTTATCTGAAGGCAATAGTAAATACAAACCAAATTTCTCTCCACAGATAAAGTTGTTTTAAATGACGGTCGTACTATATGATGGAACTTTTGCGGGTTTGTTAACAGCCATATTTGAAGTTTATGAATACAAGTTGCAGCAACCCTTTATTTGCAGGGATACTGCTACAACGGGTAGTCTGTTTGGAAATACACACAACGTTTTTACAAACCTGGATAAGAGTAAGCGGGTATATAAAAAACTGCAGGATAAGTTAAGCCTAAAGGCTTTAAAACAACTGTATGATTGTTACCTGAGTGAGTTGCCAGAAATTGAGAATGTTATGCTGCGTTATGTGCAATATGCACTGCGTTCCAAAATTGCAGTGGAGAACGATTACGCCAATAGCGATGTGTTGCAGTTGCAACAGCTGAGCCGGAAAGTGCATCGGGAAAAACATCGTATGGAGGCCTTCGTCCGTTTTCAATTGACAAAAGATGATCTGTACTATGCAATTGTTCAACCGGATTATAACGTGCTGCCCTTGATCAGCAAACATTTTAAAGACCGTTATGCAGACCAGCGTTGGCTAATATATGATGGTATGCGGAAGTACGGATTGTATTACGATAAGGAGACAGTACAAGAGGTGCAAATGAATTTCTCTGTAGACATTAAGAGCGAACAAACGCTCAAAGAAGTGTTTGATGAAAATGAAGAACTCTACCAGCAATTGTGGAAACAATATTTTAGCAGCGTAAACATTGCTGCTCGCAAAAACATGAAGCTACATATTCAGCACATGCCTAAAAGGTATTGGAGATATTTGGTAGAGAAGCAGTAAGCAGCCGGCTTATCAAGCAACAATTCAAAATTGCTAAATGACTATTTTTAGAAAAAATACTATTGTGTAGATGTTTGATTTTGCTGGCTTGTAGCCCTTCAGTTTACATCAACAAAAAAAATAAATTAAAAATATATTTGGTGAATTGAAAAAAATAAATTCATCTTTGCAACGCAAAAGAAAAATATAAATAGCACACAATGCAACGCCTTAATTTAAATATTGAAACAAAAAGATGCTTTAGTCCCGCAATGGATTATACATTTTTAGGGGCGCCGTGTGCTGTATCATAAAGTTACCATAACCAACTGATTCGCTCAAAGCCCCGACAAAAAGTTGGGGCTTTTTTTATGCAAACGATTAAGCACTGCATCCTACATAAAAATAAAAAATGATCAAAAATAAGTTACATCAATTACTCACCAGCAGCAATGGTAGTAGCGGGCAAACCCGTTTCTTTTTTAGTGCAATTGTAGTAAATGATGAGTATTATAAACGACTGTGTTATGCGCAAACATAGAAGGCCTGCCTTCTAACGAGTAGCCCGGTCAGATTAAAAATCTTACCGGGCTTTTTGTTGAGGCCTGGTAAAAAACAACGAGTACTAATATTTAATTAAATAAGGAGGAGAAGATGTTTTGGAAAATATTTAATGTACGACAGTATAATGCCCCAGGTTTGTTTAGTGAGCACTTCGTGGAGGTAAAAGCCTTTTATGTAGCACATTATAACAAGGTGCCCTGTGTAACTTTTATCGGGGAACTGGATATAACACCAGCATTCGCTTTTTTAAGACAAAAATTAGAGCAAGAAACGGTAAGCATATTGCAGCATTCTTTTTACGATCACACAGAACAAAAAATATTTTTTAACAACAGTATTTTAGTTCTCAAGGATAACAGGATGATAGAAGTTGCCGCTAACTATTGCCAGGTATTGCACACACCAGGTCAGTATAACTGGGCTGATCAATTGGTGAGGGAATTAACACAGTTCCGGGTACAACCATCGTCGGCAGATGTGCCTGCAACTATCATCGGTTTTGCCCGGCAAACCACTTTCAATTAGCAACTCCCTCTTGGGAGTTGCTTTAAAAAATTAAAAAATTAAAACAATGAATAACTTAGAATACTTAAAACCCTCTTTATGTAAGCGGCAGAAGCGGCGGGATAAGCGCCTTGATGAGGAACTTATCGAATGTTATCGCACAGGTATGCGCAGCAAACAAAAAAAGGGGTACAAAAATAAAATGAAACGAAATGGGTATGAAGCTGCGAGGCAAACAGAAAGCATCAAGTTCATGCATGGAGGAGGCTCCAAAAATTTTAACGATAACCTGGAGCCGCTGCAACGCTACCTTGTAAGCAAGGTTGGCAAAAACTGGGATAAGGTGCATAGCGAGTTGTGCAGGAAGTTGAAGAAAAATACTGTATCAGGGTTGCACGTTTTTAATCACCTTTTTGATTATGTATATGTAAATGTAATCGTAGAAGATAAAACAGTGTACTACTTGCGTTTCGGAAAAACTGTAGCGTTAAGAAGTACCGAAAGTTGGCCCAAATTTTATGTGAATAGTAAGACAGGTCAACTGATGAAAGCAAAATTAATCACAAACAGAGAACTAAGAAAATCATGGCAAAGTTAAAAATACAAGGGAAAGAATTAAGAGCCATCGGGTACCCGGAAGGACCGGTAATAAGCATTGCGATGCATACGATGTGCACAAAATACAAGCACATTGAAAAAGTGGAGGCAATAGATATTTTAAAAAATATTCTTGTTTCGCCAAAAGATTTTTTGGCCGATGAAAACCTGGGGAAAATTGCAGTCCAATTGATGCCAAAGCCATCAGCGGAAGGTGCCGAGATTTCTTTGAAAGAAAACGGTATTCAGTACAACATATTTGGAGCTCAACATATTGAAGAAGGCGCTTTACAGCAAATGCAAATTGCCGCAAGATTACCCGTTGCAGTAGCAGGTGCTTTAATGCCGGATGCACACCAGGGTTATGGCTTGCCCATTGGCGGTGTGTTAGCAACAGACAATGCGATTATACCTTATGCGGTGGGAGTAGATATAGGTTGCAGAATGTGCCTGAGCATTTTTTCCATTGATCCGGGAGAGTTAAAACAAAGGGAAGCTTATTTTCAAAGAGAGCTGGTGGCAAATACTTTGTTTGGTGCAGGTAGAGAATTTGCAGAAAGAACAGAACATGAAGTGCTGGACAGAAAAGAATTTTCAGAGATTCAATTCCTGCAACCATTGCAACATAAGGCCCTGAAGCAATTGGGAACCTCCGGCAGTGGTAATCATTTTGTGGAGTTTGGAAGAGTGGAAGTTATGGATGCCGATAACCCGATGGGTTTAGCAATTGGAAATTATGTAGGCCTCTTAACTCATAGCGGAAGCCGTGGTTTAGGAGCCAACATTGCCAACCACTATACGCAAATCGCCATGCAAAAAACCTTATTGCCAAAAGAAGCCAAGCATTTGGCATGGTTGGATATGGATACCGAAGAAGGCATGGAGTACTGGCTGGCTATGAATTTAGCCGGCGATTATGCGAGTGCCTGTCATCATACCATACATGCAAAAATTGCAAAAGCAATTGGGGAAACTCCACTGGCTGTGGTGGAGAATCACCACAACTTTGCCTGGAAAGAAATGTGGGAAGGCAAAGAAGTAATTGTGCACAGAAAAGGCGCAACACCTGCCGGCAAAGATGTGTTGGGAATTATTCCGGGCAGCATGACAGCACCGGGCTTTATTGTAAAAGGGAAAGGCGAAGCAGCTTCTTTAAACTCTGCCTCTCATGGAGCAGGTAGAAAAATGAGTCGTACAAAAGCGTTGGCTAATATTACCCATGAGGCATTGCAAAAAGAATTAAAAAATAATGGAGTAAAATTAATTGGTGGTGGCCTGGATGAAGCGCCATTTGCCTACAAGGATATTCATGAAGTAATGCAAAGCCAGACAACATTGGTAGATGTGATGGGGAAGTTTTATCCTGCAATTGTGCAGATGGATGGGAGCGACCCAAGAAAGTTCAGGAAGCGGAAAGAAGAAGTGGTAGGGGAATAATTTTAGAACGATAAATAATATTGGCCGGAGTAAATTAAATTACTGCCGGCCAATATTCATTTTCAAGAGGGGTTATATATTTACGCTTACGCCAGCATTGGCAAAAAGCTGAAAAGTATTGGGTAGCAAAATCATGTAACGGTATTTTTCACGGGTGTTATGCTGGTAGAATGTGCCAAGGTTTATACTTAATCTTGTTCTATAGCTGATAAAATAATTGAAGGTACCCGTAAGGTTTGCAGATCCGAAAAATTCTGTGCTTTCTTTGAATCTTTCGTAGCCGCCCAGGGTTTGCACTCTAAAATTTATTGCTGTTCTTGTGTTAGGGTAGATGGCGTGTTCGAAGAATAAATCGAGGGCAGCCTGTTTAGAGGTTGGATTATCTTTTAATTCGTTTGTTAGAGACCCGTTATTAAAAGACCTGTCTGAATAATCTTGCTGAATGTAATTTAACAGCAGGGCTGCGCCAAAGTTATTTTGATGAGTAAGGTTCAATGGAACATATTTATTTAAGCCAACAGAAAAATTAAGCGACTTGACCATTGCCCTTCCTTCATATTTATCTCCGTTATTATTTTGAACCTGGTCTTTGTGGTAGTCGGATACAAGTGGAGTAAACCGGATAAACTTTTCTGTTCCCGCCAAGCGGTAATTATTAATGGCGAAAAATAAAATATCATTCAGGTTGCTGAAATATTTTATATCTGTTTTTGATATAAGGTTATTTTTTTGAAAGAAACTGTCTACTGTTTCCAGTGCGAATTGTATTCTTCTCCGGCTATCCAGTACACGGGTGTTATTTGCTTTTGTGATGGTTCTTCCAAGCTCATTTAATTCTGCTCCAGATAAGGGATGCGCCAGGCTATTGGATTTTTGCAGAGCTTTATTCAACCAAAGGGCATTTTGCATATCAGTAATGTTTTCAAGCCGGCCAACACCGATGCCGGTATTTAGGGCAATCGAATAGTCACCATAATTTTGCCTTGAACTTGCAGGAGCATTAATGTAGTTGTATGTACTCCTGCTAAGACCTCCAAAACCAACTACACCTAGTTCTATAAATTTATTTTTTGAAAACCATTTATTATTTATACTTACACCAGACGCTGCAGAAAACTGTTTACTTCTATTAACCTCGGATGCACCCTTCGATTTGGCTTCAAAATAATTGCTATTGATAGAGTAAGATTGGCTTAGCAATATTTTGTCTGTGCTTTTAGTACTAAAATAACCTGCTCCGAATCCACCTCCACCTCCGGAATTTTCTAATTTGCCTGAGGGATAATCAGCGTTGTTGTAATTGCTGCCCCCTCCAAGGTCAACATTCAAAGCCCTGTATCGGCTGATCCTGAATTTAAAATTTTTGAGTAGAGAATCTTGTTGGCAATAAGACGGTAAAATTGAAAGTGAGAGTGCACAGGAGAGTAATAATTTTATCATAAGGTGAGTTTTGTAAACCGAAAATAAGGGGCCAATTTTAAATGTTGTGTTAAACGATAGCGTTCGTTTTACAAATTGAGGTCAAGGGAGAAATAAAATATAGTGCGGAGTAGATGTGGAGAGATATGTTTGTAAGCTACTATTTTAAATGCGCCTGCGGGTGATAAGAATGCGACATTAAAATTAAAAAACTGCTGAGTATTAAAAAAAAATCCCGCCTCAACAGCGGGACTTTTTTTATTCAGATTTTGCCAACTGGCTTTCTATCCCTTTTAAATCAGTCACAATGCTGTTGAGGCGTTCATCCTCTTTTCTCATGTTTCTTTTTCCTAAATAAAAATATGCAAAGAGCATCCATGCAACATATACCCCAATAAAAATGGAAACATTTAGCACTGGCCTGCCTGTAAAAATCTCTACGAGGTAAACGCCCATGGCAATATTGAGCAGGATATAATACAGCGGCATGTTCCATTTGTTTTGTTTTTTTCTGAGATCGTAGTAAGCTTCCCATTGCTGCAGGTGGGCGGCAGGTGCTACAGTTTCATTGATGTTGCTTATTTTTTTGTAAAGGCTGTACATCAACCCCGCCTGCGCCAGGCAAACGATACAGATCAATACCATACCCCCGTAAGTGTACCAATGGGTGAAATTGAAGCCGCCAAAAATAGCCATGGCTGCGATTAATGTGGCTGTAAGTACCAGCATAACGGCACCTCCCAGTTGTTGTTTTTGTAATTTCATTTTTAAAGTTTTTGAAGTTTTATTAATAGTTGTTATTGTCGGAGACTCTGCTGCCGACGTTGGCTTTTGCCACATATCTTTTAAGGAATCAAAGTCTTGCATAGCTGTTGTATATTTCTGTGAGTTGTTTTTTTATCCTGTGAATTTTTACTCTCAGGTTGTTTTCGGTAATGCCGGTAATGCTGGCAATTTCTTCGTAAGGCGTATCTTCCAATACCATCGTTATTACCAGTCTGTCTGTTTCGGGTAATTGGCTGATGCATTTGTATAACAACTGCACCTCTTGTTCTTTTGTATTGATATCATCGGGCAGCATTACCAAATGACTGTTTTCGATATCTACCAAAGTCTCTTTCTTTTTTCGTAGCTGGGTCAAACAGGTGTTCACTGCTATCCTGTAAATCCAGGTACTCCATTTAGCCTCGGCTCTAAACTTTTGCATATTATTCCATACAGCTATAAATGTTTCCTGGAGCAGGTCTTGCGCAAGGGCGGCATCGCCTGTATAGCCGAGGCAAAGTTTTTTAATGCCTGCTGCATATTCGTTGTAGAGTGCCGTAAATTGTTCTTGTTGATTCATCCCGACTTAAAACTAATTGATTCAATATAAAGGAAGTTGTCTTTTTTGTTACCATGTCTATTTAAGAAACTGATCCAATTCATCATAAAACCATTGCGGCTGGTCGTACATAATAAAATGCTTACTGTTGGCCACATGAATAACAGCTCCCGGCAATTGTGTAAACTGCTGCCCGATTAATTCGAAACTTTTTTCTTTGGTTTCATAAATACTTCCCAGCACCAGTACCGGCGACGTAATGCTGGCAATGTCTTTTCGAAGGTCGGTGGTTGCCAACTCAATCAGGGCCAACCCGAGCGTACGGCGATTACTGCGATACTGCCAGGTAGCAATCTCTCTTGCCTTTGCCGTATCGTTCACCTGCCAGAACAATGCCTTTGCTGTGTTATCAATAAAGCCGCTGTCTGGCAGGCTTTCAAAACTTTTTACAGCAGCTTCCGCATTGTACATAGGGCTTTTTTTCAAAGAATCGGCATTAGCATTGGGGTTAGATAATGCAGAGAGAAAAGGCATTCCATCTACGCAAACCAATTTGCCAAACAATTGTGGTGCTGCACTGCTCACCCACAAGCCCATGAAGGATCCCAGGCTGTGCCCGATAATAATGGGCTTAATCAATTTTTTCGTCTGCACGTAACGGATAATTTCGTCCCGTACCGTTTTTAAAATGGGGGTATCAATAGGTGCAACCCCTGCAAAACCAGCGATGGTGAGCACGTGACATTCATATCGGTTTTCTAAATGAGCAACCGTTTCTTTCCACACATCGCCGCTGCAGCTAAACCCCGGGATGAGTAGTATGGGCTGTCCCTTGCCCGTAATTTCCACTTTAAATGCTTTGGATTGAGCGTTGCCATAAAGCAGCGTTGCAGTTAAAATCAAGCTGGTCAAAATCTTTTTCATAATGAGTTCTATTAGTTGGTTTGTAATTTGATGATTGTTTATGTACCTATAAGATGCAGCAACAAAACAATTATTACAGATTAATTAAAATATTTTTTCAAGATGCAAAGCAACCGTATATCCTGGCTGCATGGGGGAAGGCTTTTGCCAGGCGAAGCCTTAAGATTCCTGATAATTTTTGTCATGAACCGCCCGATTCGCTCAATAGCTGCCCGCTAAACAAAATACTTTATTTTTACGCCTCATAAAAAATTGCATGCATACAATCTCAGATCAAATAGTAGCCCTGTTCAAACAACACCACGATGACCCCATCACTGCCATGGATAAACTGCCCCGGGCTGGTAGCGACCGTCATTATTTCAGAATATTTACTGCCGAAAAAAATTATATAGCTACCTACGGCGAAAATGTAAAAGAGAACGAATCCTTTATCTATTTTTCGGAACAGTTTAAAATGAAGGATCTCCCTGTGCCTGAGATCTATCATGTAAGCGAAGATGTTTGCTGTTATATACAGGAAGACTTTGGCAATACTTGTTTGCTAGACAGGTTGGAGAGTGAAGGATTTACTACACCTGTTTATGAGTTGTACAAACAAAGCCTGGCAAAATTGGCCAAGCTACAGGTAAATGGCCATGCAGGACTAGATTATTCTAAATGCCTCACCAATGCAGTATTTGGTAAGCAGGCCATCATGGCCGACCTGCTGTATTTTAAATATTATTTTTTGGATGCATTGGCCAAGCCATACGACAAACAAAAACTGATAGACGATTTTGAAGCCTTAAGCAATTATCTATCGCATACAGAATACAAGTATTTTATGTTTCGTGATTTTCAAAGCCGGAACATCATGGTGAAGGAAGATAATTCTGTCGGTTTTATAGATTACCAGGGCGGTATGAATGGTGCACCACAATATGATGTGGCGTCCCTGCTGTGGCAGGCAAAAGCGAACCTGCCTGATGATTGGAAACAGTACCTGCTGGATGATTACATCAATGCTTTTGAAGAAGAAGTGGGCAATACCATAGACCGGGATGTATTTAGCAGCCAGTATCATGGTTATGTGCTCATACGTTTGTTACAAGTATTGGGGGCTTACGGCTTCAGGGGTTTGTTCGAACGCAAAGCACATTTTCTAAATAGCATCCCAGGGGCATTGCATAATTTAAAATGGTTTGTCAACAATCAGAGCGTTGGTATTGCGGTGCCTGAATTTAAAAAGGTGTTGGAGTATTGTATCAGCGATGATGTGATAGAGCAGTTTACACCTGTGCGGGCAACAGATGCTACGCCTTTGCGAATAGTGATTAACAGTTTCTCATTTATTAAAACTGGTTACCCAGCTGATGCAACCAACAACGGCGGCGGTTTTGTTTTTGACATGAGAGGTATCTTAAACCCCGGTCGTTACGATGAATATAAGTATTTGACCGGTCACGATAAATCCGTTAAAGACTTTTTAGAACAACAAACAAAAATGTACGAATTTCTGAACGGTGTTTACAGCGTACTTGATATTGCCGTGGGCAATTACATCAAGCGTGATTTTGAATATTTGTCCATCAATTTTGGTTGCACCGGTGGCCAGCACAGAAGTGTGTATGCTGCAGAGGCCGTAACCCGGCACCTTAAAAATAAATTCAATGTGCAGATAGAACTGTCGCATTTGAATAGTCATAACTGGTTGAGGGAGGAGCCCCCCCGCCCCTAAAGGGGAGCTTTGTATTAATTTTGTTACTTACTTTGATTTACTTGTTTATTATTAATGAAAGGTAAAAATAAAAATATGCACTTTGGCGCTCCCAAGAGCCCTCAGTCCCTAAAGGGGAGCCGGCCTGGTGCCGGATGAGGTTAATTCTAAAATTCATTTTTATGAAGGGGCAGGCAAATGATATGCATTATGGCGCTTCACATTTACTTTTTAAAAGAGCGGACGAATTAAGAGAAAATGCTACCTGGGAGGAAGAAATAATTTGGGGGTATCTATCGGGTAACAAATTAGGGGTAAAATTTAGAAGGCAACACCCATTGTTATTTTATATTGCTGACTTTTACTGTCATCAACTAAAGTTAGTAATTGAAATAGATGGTAGCATACACAAAAAAGAAGATGTAAAATAAATGATGTTATACGGCAAAGAGAAATAGAGGAATTAGGAATAAGTGTTTTAAGATTTACAAATAGTCAGGTAAAAAATGAAAAAGCATATATTTTGGATCAAATTAACAAAAAAATAGAAGAACTAACGAGTATTGAAATCCAAGGCTCCCCTTTAGGGGCGGGGGGGAATCAAGCCATCCTCTTTGCCGCAGGGCTTGGCACCCGGTTCAAACCGTGGACGGACAGCCACCCCAAGGCACTGGCAATGGTTAACGGTAAATCTTTGTTGCAGCGAAATATAGAATACTTACAGCAATGTGGTATTAAGGATGTGGTGGTAAACGTGCACCATTTTCCGGAGCAGGTGGTAGATGCTATCGAAGCAAACAACGGTTGGGGTAGTAATATTGTAATAAGTGATGAGAGCGATGAACTCTTAGAAACCGGTGGTGGGCTTTTAAAAGCCAAATATTTACTACGGGCAGGCAAACCTTTTTATTCCGTAAACGTAGATATTCTTACCAATTTAAATATTCACAAACTGCGTGCTTTTCACGACCAGCACAAACCGCTGGTAAGCTTTGCTGTGAGCAACAGAAAATCTTCCCGGGTGTTGTTGTTTGATGAGGACAACCGCCTTTGCGGCTGGAAAAATTTGCAAACAGGCGAAGAGAAAATCAAAATTGATAAACCCAATCTTATAGAGAAAGCATACAGTTGTGTAGTGATTTATGAACCCCCAATATTCAACTTTATCCAACAAACCGGCAAGTTTTCTATCATGGATACTTACCTGGATTTGGCTGCCGATCACCTCATTCTGGGTTACGATCATAGTGGCGATGACCTGGTAGATGTGGGTCGGCCAGAAAGTGTAGCCGTTGCTGAAAGTTTATTCCCCTAAATTTGAAAAGTACCGAGGAGGACGATTGATTAATCTCCTAATAGATTCTTATTATGAAAACAACTTTTTTGGCCTTTGCGTGTATACTTTTTGTTTCAAGTTGTAAAAGAAATAAAATAAATAGGTGTGAATACAACATGTGTGATGACCGTCGTCAAACAATTATGACCGCAACTAACTGGACAGGAACGTTAGGGTATTACAATGATATTAGAAAATGGGCTGTTAATGTGTCTATTCCTAACTCAATTGATGGAATAAGAACCTGCATTATTTGCATTGATATTCCTGATAGCCTCAAAACGATCGGAAGGTTTGTAACGATTAGTGGCCAATTGAAAGAAAGTTGCGGAAATCCTAAACCTGAACTAAGAGGCCAGGAAATATATTTTATAAACCCTACCAATCTAAAATGAGGAACAGGAGGAGCGTAATTATTTTTCGGTTCACAGTTTGGAATTTAGTTTAAGACTCCGAGCCTTCGCCTTTCACTTTTCGTCGCACTTAATTCTACTCTGATAAATGTATGCTCCCCAACTTGGCAAAAATCTACATCATAAATCAGCCTCATAAATAAATTGAGTCCCATCAATCTTTCACACCGTCTCTTCGCTCCGGGCAGGCTTTCACTTTTCACCTTGCACCTTTCACTTTGCCTCTCCAGGTTGAAATAAATCATACATCTAAAATCAAACCTTATAAGTAAATTGAGCACCAACAAGCTTTGACCTTTCACCTTTCACTATGCCTCTCCAGGTTGAAATAAATCATACATCTAAAATCAAACGTCATAAATAAATTGAGCACCAACAAGCTTTGACCTTTCACCTTTCACTATGCCTCTCCAGGTTAAAAAAAATCATACATCACACATCAAAAATCATACATTAAATTGGGCCCCAACAAGCTTTCACCTTTCACCTTTGACCTTTAACCATGATGCTCCAGGTTGAAAGAAATCATCCATCATAAATCATACATCATAAATCATCCATCATAAATACAGTGAGTCCCATCAATCTTTCACCCCGTCCCTTCGCTCCGGGCAGGCTTTCACCTTTCACTTTTCATCGCATTTGATTCTACAATGATAAATGTATGTTGCGGCAAGTTAAAAAAAATCATAAATCATCCATCATAAATCATACATCTAAAATCCTACATCAACAATCTGCCCCGTACTTCCTAATTCTCCTTCCCCTCCACTGGCGCTCCAAAACCTTCCGTCTTTTCTTCTTTGGGTTTGATACCGAAATTATACCGCACAGTCAAGCCAATTCTCCTCGTATCGTTCAGGCGGCTGCCCGTGGCGTTGATGCCCGCTTGTTGTATATTGAACTTGTATTGATTGCTGCGAAGGATATCGTTCCCAGACAGGATCACATTCATTTTATTTTTGAGGATAGCTTTGTTGAAGGATAGGTTTAGTTGGCCAAAAGTTTTTAATTCGTAAAAATTTTGTAGCCCCTTCAGCCGCATAAAGCCATTGATAGAAATGTTGAAAGTAGGGGTAGGTTTGTAATTGTGGTACATAAAAAAAGTCCAGCTACCTCTTTTATAATCTAGGGGGCGGCCCTGGTAAAAGCCCCTGTAGTTGCTAACGTTGTGTTGAGCCCCCAGGTAGAAAAAATATTTTTTACCCGGCGGTATGCCACCTACAAAACGCAGGTACATTTCTTTGTTGCGACCAAGGTTGTCAAAAGTGCGGTACACTATTTTGCTGCTATCGTCCTGGTAGGTAACACCCGTAAAAATATCTTTGATGTCGTTCACTCCAATGGCGAAAATAGGAAAGTCGTCAGCGTTGATATTGAATTCGTAGTTGCGGGTAAACTGCGGGCGCAACCTGGGATTACCCACTTCATACAAATATTGATCTATGTATTTGGGGTAGGGGTTCAAGGCCTCATAATAAGGCCTGCTAATGCTGCGGCGGTAGATGGCGTTGCCGGTTAATTGAAAGCCTAGCACTTTTGCAATCTTCCTACGCAGGTAGAGGTAAGGGAAAAGGTCGGAGCGATTTATGCTCAGGGAAGTGTCCTGCGGAAAAGACTGGTTGCCTTCTATTACAGTCTTCTCAAACCGCAAACCTGGCTTTACGGTAAAGCCAGCAAAAGTTTTCGCCACTTGTAAATAAGCAGAAGCTATCTGCTCCCGGTATTTAAATTTGTTGCTTTGAAAGCTGTCTAATTTTGGACCTCCGCCATTGTTGTTAAAATAAATGGCGCTGTTGGTACTCCTGCTAAAGTTTACTTTTCCACCGGCTTCCAGCGTGTACTGTACGGGCAGTTTTAAAGTGAGATTTGCTTCGGCAGAGAAGATGTATTTCTTATTTTGAATATCGCCTTCGCCCAGTAGACCCGGGCCGGCCGGTTGTATGAATTCGTTTCGATAATTCTGCAGACGACCGTTGTCAAAAAAATCGTAATCTGCTTCTAACTCCAGCTTGCTGCCCAGCGAATCTATCTTATAATTGGCGTACCAATCATTGCTAAAAAAATACGAAGTACCTGTATTGGTAATAACAGACCTGTTTTGTTCTGACAAAGATGGATTGCCATAATCGATACTGATGTCGTTTTGTGCACTGCTGCGACTATCGTTTATGCTGAAGCGCACATCATAACCTGCATTCCATTTTTTGTTGAGCGCAGCATCTATGCCAGCTCCAAAATAATGGTTGATGGCGGGATACTCAGTATAAGATTTTTGGCGCACCACCGAGTTATCGGTCCCCATAAAACGGTCACTGTTTATTTCTTCAAAATTATTTCTGTCGGTGTACTGGTAAGAGAGTGTAGTGTTTATCTTATTGAAACTGCGGTTCAGGTTGAAGCCTGCAGTGGCAGTGTTCAATTCTCCCTGGAAAAAGCCTGCATTCACGCTGCCACTTGTGCCCAGTTTAATTCCTTTTTTTAGTACAATGTTTATGATGCCACCACTGCTGCTGGCGTCATATTTAGCAGAGGGCGTGCGCAATATTTCTATTTTGGTAACGGTGTTGGCGGGTAGGCTTTTTAGTAAAGAAGCAACATCTGCAGCGCTCAATTTTACTTCACGCCCGTTTATTTGAATGGTAGCCGGCGTTGCACTATTCAGGTACACCGCTCCATCCTGGTCTACCACTGCGCCCGGTGTTTTTTCCAATACTTCGTATGCATTGGAACTGCTGTTGGCCAACACTTCTGCATCTACAATAGTTTTATCATCTTCCTGTTTTATGAGCGGCTTGCGTGCAACTACGGTAACATTGCCGAGGTCGCTGGTTTTTGGTAGCCATGTTACAAGCACTGTTACGGAACTGTCCTCTATCCTAATATTTTCCTCAATGGTTTGCATGCCGGAGGCAGTCAATTTTAGATAATATGCTTGTCTTTTGTTTACCTCAAAAAATTGTTTGTCTTTGATGGTTTTGCTGCCAATGAGCAAACTATCTGGCAGGCTAAATAAAACAATCGTACCCGTAGGAAGCGGTTCATTGCTGCTATTGCTTAGGGTAATATTTACCCTTGTTGATTGGCAGAAACTGGTGCTCCCCACGAACAAAGCGATTATGAGGAAGCAGTATTTTATATTCACAGTATTATTTTCAATTAGCTAAAAAAGAGGCTGTCTCAAAAGGCAATGCATTTCACATCAAGACCGCAAGAAATACAAAGTGCACAAAGAATTCGTTTGACAACCAATCGTTGCTTCTTTGCCTCCTTTGTTTCGTTGTGTGAAACTTTCCTATTTGAGACAGCCCCTTAAAATATTGTTTGGGATAATTCCGGTTTGATAAAGGCTAGTCCTTTTTTTCGAACAAGTCTTTTTTGTCAACCACTTTTACTTGTGTACCGTTTTTCAAAGTTTTACTCACCACATCGTATGGTCCGGTTATTACTTCCTGGTCCTTTCGTAAACCGCTGGTTATCTCAATGTGGTTCAAATCCTGTATGCCTGTGGCTAC
Source organism: Chitinophagales bacterium (assembly GCA_038257335.1). Classification (GTDB taxonomy): domain Bacteria; phylum Bacteroidota; class Bacteroidia; order Chitinophagales; family Chitinophagaceae; genus Ferruginibacter. The sequence goes on from JBBSJJ010000041.1 coordinate 31,719, forward strand.
TTTTACCATACTCACTTTGTTGGCAGAATCTTTTACAAACACTATCACCTCCAGGTCATCTACATTGCCACTGGTGATTACGGCAGCAGTGTTAGCATCCTTGTTTTTTTTGGTAGCCTTCACGCTCAAAGTGTCACCCTTATCCCTGGTAGTTACGGCGTTGATGGGCACGCTTAACACATTTACCTGCGTGCGTGTTTGAATATCTACATTGGCACTCATACCTGGCCTGAAGGGGAAACTGCCTTTGCCCAAAAGGTCGGTATAGCTCTCTGGCAATAGTCGCACATATACCTTGTATTGGGTAACATCGTTGCTTGTGCTGGCCAGGCTGCTTGCGCCGGAAGCACCCGTGTTGCTGCTGGCTATTTGTGTTACCAAGCCTTTAAACTTGCGGCCGCTGTAGGCATCAATATCAATCAGGGCGCTATCGCCTAGTTTTACTTTGGGAATATCATTTTCACCCACATCAACCCTTATTTCTATTTTGGCCATATCTGCAATGCGCAGCATTTCTGTACCCACGTTGAAACTATTGCCGGCTACTTTTTCTCCTTTTTTTACATTTAACAAACTTACTACCCCGTCC